>DAISYG010000036.1:0-18956 GCA_036825435.1 Casimicrobiaceae bacterium
TTTTTAAGACAATTTTTACGACGCGTTTATTTAATTGTAAAATGAATACATGGTTATTTTTGACATGTTGCATATGTTTCATATATCTTATTGTTATTAATAGATTTTTTCATATTTTATGTCACCGATCGACCTGCATAGCCACTCCACGGCTTCCGATGGTTTGTTAACACCGACGGAATTGGTGCTGCGCGCCAAGAAACGCCATGTTACACATTTGGCACTGACCGACCATGATGAAATTGCCGGTTTGAGCGAAGCACAGGCCGCTGGCACGTCAAATGACGTCAAAATCATAAGCGGTGCTGAGCTTTCTTGTCTGTGGGAACGCAAGACTATTCACGTCGTCGGGTTGTTCCTAAATCCAGACACCCCTTCTCTTATTGTGGCTTTGCAAGAGGTTAAAAAAACGCGACTCGTTCGCGGTCGAGAAATCGCGAAAAAACTGGCGACGGCAGGCATTGCAAATGCCTGGGAAGGCGCGCATCGTTTCGTGACCAACAATGATCTGGTTTCACGTGCACACTTCGCGCGCTTCTTGGTTGACGCCGGTTATGTTGCCGATCAGCAAAAAGCGTTCGACCGATATCTGAGCGAAGGCAAACCCGCTTTTGTCGCACCGCCCTGGCCTTCGATCACGCAAAGCGTCGCGGTGATTCACGACGCGGGCGGCGTTGCCGTGCTTGCGCATCCGGGGCGTTATCGCTTGACGACCACCGGACGACGACGGTTGCTTGCCGAGTTCAAGGATTGCGGCGGCGAAGCGCTGGAAGTGTTTTCACCGGCGCACACGCCAAACGATAACGAGCAATTCATCGCTTTCGCTCATCAATTTGGTTTTGCCGCTTCGCTCGGTTCCGACTTCCATGGCGATCACAGCCGTTTTGATCTCGGCGAACTGCCGCCACTACCGGCGGGAGTAACGCCAGTGTGGACATTGCGCGACGATTTTCCCGCATAATGCCTGCATGAACACCACAACTCGGCGCATTATCGGGCTCGATCCGGGTTTGCGCACCACCGGCTTCGGCGTGATCGAAATTCACGGCAGTCGACACGCCTATATCGCCAGCGGCGGCATTTCCACTTCAGGCGACGGCTTGCCCGCACGGCTCGGCATCATCGCACGCGATGTGATGCATATCGTCCAGGAATATCAACCGAACGAAGCCTGCGTCGAACAGGTATTTGTGAATGTTAACCCCAAATCCACATTGCTGCTCGGGCAGGCGCGCGGCGCAACGATTACTGCGCTGGTGCTCGCCGGACTGCCGGTTTATGAATACACGGCGAATCAGATCAAACAATCGGTCGTCGGGCACGGCAAGGCGCGCAAGGAACAAGTGCAGCACATGGTGCAACGCTTATTGGCGTTGCCATCTCCGCCTGCTCCCGATGCGGCGGACGCGCTGGCGTGCGCAATCTGTCACGCGCACAGCACCACCGGCGTTGGCAAAGCGGTACTCGCCACGCCGCAGCGTCGGCGGCGTAGTGGGCGCATGTTGATCTAAGGAAACACTGATTCATTATTGCGCACGCGCAATACAGTGTTGGAATTCTCCTCAAAATGCTCATTTACGCCAAGTAAACTCCGCTTTTTCGTCGCGTTTTTTGGCAAAAGTGCGCCTTGTCTTGCCCGCGCTCGCTACATTATTCAGCGCTTCCCTAAGAAACGGCGATCCCTGCGGCTTTCTTTTCATTCATAATAGCGCCTCACACCCACTGATCGTTTCACCATGCGGCTTATCATTGAAAATTTTCTGTTGGTTGTTGTCGCACTGATTCCCATCGTCAACCCGTTGGGCGCGGCAGCCGTATTCATTGCCACCACACGAGGGGTTTCGCCTGGCGGACGTGCTCTTCTTTCGCGTAAAGTTGCGATCAATGCGTTTTTATTGTTGGCGGCATCACTTTTTGTCGGCAACCTGGTTTTGATTTTTTTCGGTCTATCTGTGCCTGTCGTGCAAGTTGGTGGCGGTTTGATCGTGTGCAGCATTGCCTGGGATTTTTTGAGACAAGACCCAACTGCGGACAACGAAAGCAACGAGGCAAAGCATGAATTGCGCTCCGACAAGAACCTGCTGGCACAAGCGTTTTATCCGCTGACGCTGCCATTAACCATCGGCCCTGGTGCGATCAGCGTTGCTATTACGCTTGGCGCCAACCATGCCAACTCGGTTCAATCGTGGTTTATCGTCGCACCTTCATTCATCATTGGCGCGGCAGCCGTCGCCGCCAGTATTTATTTGTGTTTTCGCTACGCTTATCAGATCACCAATCTGCTCGGCGCAACCGGCACGTTGGTTTTCATTCGCCTGTTCGCATTCATTCTTCTCTGTATTGGCGTACAAATTATTTGGAACGGCGCTTCCGCCCTTCTGGCACAGGTGTGCAGCGTTCAGTGATCAGGTATCAGATGCCAGGAATCAGTAAAAAATCAGATCGCACGAAGAGCGATAAAACATTCGCCAATTTTTAAACGTTGCAACTGCGCCAAGGAAGCTCTGAAGAACGTCGCGAGCGGAGGCAAGACAAGGCGGAATTCGGCGGAAAAGCGGAGTTGACACGAAGTCAATGAGCATTTTGAGGCGAAGTCCAACGCTGTCTTGCCTTCGCGCAGTAGTTCTTCAGAACTTCCTAAAAAATTGGTGTCTGCGCAACCACATACACCAACCAACCAAGAATCGCGTTCGGAAAAATACCCAACACAAGCAGCGCCAGTCCGTTGCCACTTAACAGCACCATCGACAATGGCGCTCGGGTAAAGTTTTTGGTCGCCGATGCTTCGGGCTCAGCGAAAAACATCAGCAGCACAACGCGCAGATAATAGAATGCAGCAATGACTGAAGTGAGAATCGCAATAATCGACAGCCAGAAAAAGCCGCTGTTAAACGCGACTTCGATCACGGCAAATTTACCGAAGAAGCCGATAAAAGGCGGAATACCTGCGAGCGAAAACATCGCCGCACCCATCAGCAACGCGCGCAACGGCGAACGCTGATACAAGCCTCGAAAATCACCGAGACCGTCGTTGTCGCTTTCTTCGGTGACCATCGACAGCAATACGCCGAACGCCACCAGATTGGTAATTGCATATACCAGAATATAAAACAGCGACGCTGAATAGCCCGCAGTGCTGCCTGTCAGCACGCCCAAAAGCAGATAACCCATGTGTCCGATCGTCGAATACGCCAACATGCGCTTGATATTGGTTTGCAGAATCGCCGCCACCGCGCCCAGAATCATCGACAACGCCGCCAGCACAACGAGAATGCTTTGCCAATAAATCGTCAACGATGCCAACGGACTGCTGAGCAGTCTCAACAGCAGAATCACGGCAGCGAACTTAGGCACCGTGCTGATATACAAGGTAATGAATGTAGGCGCGCCCTGATAAACGTCGGGCGCCCACATGTGAAACGGTACCACGCTGAGCTTGAACATCATCCCGACCAGAACGAAAATCATGCCGAGCATGAAGAGCGTTGTGCTGCCAGTTTGCCGACCGATATCGAAAATCGACATCGCGCCAGTTGCGGCATAAATCAGCGAGAAGCCGTACAGCAAAAGACCGGACGCCAATGCGCCAAGAAAGAAATATTTGAGCGCCGATTCAGCGGCAGGTAAATGCTTCTTACGCAACGCCACCATCGCATACAGCGGCAGGGACATTAGTTCAATGCCCAGATAGATCAGAATGAGATGAGTCGCGCTGATCACGGTCAACACGCCGAGTAAAGTACACAACAAAAGAATGAACGTTTCTGCATTCAACAGTTTGTCGCGCACGAGACTGCTCAGCGCATAGAAGAGTGCCACAGACGTTGCCACCAGCGCCGCGATCTGCAATGCCTGCGTCAGTGAACTGCGCAATAGCAACGCTTGCATAGTGACACGCGCTTCACCGACACCCTGCGCACATATGAAAAATATTGCCAACCACAGTACAACCTGTACGATGATGAATACAATTTTGCCGCTACAGGTCGTACAGGAAACACATGATGAACCATCCGACGCGCGCTTTTCAAAAAATGGCGTCAGCAGCAAGAGCACCAGACCGCCGCATAGAGTCAGTTCGGGAAGAAGCGAGAAAACGGGAAAAGTCATGATGCGCTCGTCACAGTTTGGTTCGCGCGATATGCGCAAGGAGATCGGTGATGGAAGCGTCCATCAGCGCAAGCACGGGTTGCGGCCAGACGCCGATGACCAACATCACCAACGCCAATACGACCAGCCCGAAGCGTTCGCGAGGCCACAAATCATGCATCTGAGCAATATGCGAATTGCCGACCGCGCCGAACACCGCGCGTTTCACCAGCCATAAGGTATAAGCCGCCGCGATAATCAATACCGTCGCCGCCAGCAAACCAACACCCAGATGATATTCAACTGCACCAAAAATAACCAACAATTCGCCAATGAAACCCGATGTACCAGGTAGCGCAATATTGGCCATGGCAAAGAAAACAAACAAAGTCGCCAGCCAAGGCATCACGTTGACAATACCCTGATAATCCATGATACGACGACTGCCGATGCGGTCCATCATCGCTCCGGCGCAAAAGAACAGCGCGGCGGCGACCAGTGCGTTGGAGATCATCAAGAACAATGCGCCCTTCATCGCAACTGAACTAAGCAGGAAAAAGCCCAGCGTGACCATGCCCATGTGCGCGACCGATGAATACGCCACCAACCGTTTCAAATCCGATTGCGACAAGGCAACGAAACCAAAGTAAATAATCGCGATCAGCGACAGCGCAATCATGTACGGCGCCAGTTGATGCACGGCATCGGGCACGATCGGCATCAGCAAACGCAGGAAAGCATATGCGCCGATTTTGGTCGAAGACAGCATCACGATTGCGCCGGTCGGCCCCTCGCTGTAGGCGTCCGGCGCCCAAGCGTGCAGCGGCCACATCGGTGTTTTCACCGCCAGCGCCATGAAGAAACCGACGAAGAGCCCGAGCTGCGCTTTCATGTTCAACGGCAGAGTGTGCCAATCTTTGATCGAAAAGCTGCCGGAAGCATTGTAGAGATAAAAGAGCGCCAGCAGCATGAACAGCGAACCGAAAAGTGTGAATAAGAAAAACTTGGTTGCTGCGTATTTGCGGTTCGGCCCGCCCCACACACCGATCGCCAGATAGATCGGGATGAGCATTGCTTCGAAAAAGACGTAAAACAGCACGCCATCCAATGCCGTGAATGCGCCATAGGTCAGCCCCGACGTGATCAGAAGCGCCGCCAAGTAACTATTATTTGTTTTCTCCTTGCGCGTAACGATGACGAGAAAGGTAATCAGCGCGTTAAGTGCAACAAACCACAGCGAAATACCATCAAGCCCCAATGCGTATTCGATACCAAACGACGGAATCCAGGCAATGCGCTCGCCGAACTGCATTGCCGACGTACTGCCGTCGAAACGATATATCAACCAGGCAACGGCAAACAGCATCAACGCCGATGTGATATTCGCCAAACAGCGCGATACGCTTCCGTTCGCGCTGCCACGCAACAAATACACCAGAATCCCGGCAAAGATGGGAAACCAGATCAGAAAGGAAAGCGTAATCCAGCCGGATGTTTCCATGATCACACCATCCCCCAACCGGTAATCAGTAATAATAGGCCAAGCACCATCGCCAACGCGTAATGGTACAAATAACCGGTTTGCAGAACACGCAGAACCGAAGAACTGAAGCGCACAATTTGTGTCGGCAAGCGAAACAGTATGCCATCAATGCCCGCGTTTTCAATGAATCGTGTCAGCCCCGCACCCAGTGCGAGCATGGCGCGGACGACCACTTTTTCGTAAAAAGCCTCAAAGTAAAAGTTGTTCGCGAGCAAACCGGAAATCGGCGATACCAAGCGCTTCACCACCGCACCCGCCTGTGGACGATATAGTGTGAAGAACCACGCCGTCGCGATGCCGAGCAGCGCCAACCACAACGCCGGTGACGTCAACGAATGAATAAAGTACGAAACAATGCCGCGCCAGTTGGCGCTGAGTTTTGCCATCGCACCGTGTTCCGCAGCGACATGGAGTGAACCACCGAAGAAATCGCCAAACAATATTGGTTTTACGAACATCACACCGGCGAGCATCGACGGGATCGCCAGCAAAATCAGCGGTATCGTCACCACCAAGGGTGATTCTTTCGGTGGATGATCGTGGCCATCGTGTCGCGTTTCAAAGCGTGGCTTGCCATGGAACGCGAGGAAAATCATGCGAAACGTGTAGCACGCGGTCAAGAAAACACCGAGTGTCAGTACGAAATAAGCGTAACCGTGTCCGGGCAGTTCGGCGTATTTGGCGGCTTCGATAATCGGTTCCTTGGAGAAGAAACCGGCGAATGGCGGCAGCCCCGACAACGCCCAAGCGCCGATCACTGCCGTGATATACGTGATGGGCATGATCTTGCGCAGTCCGCCCATCTTGCGCAAATCCTGCTCATGATGCAACGCGATGATGACCGAGCCTGCCGCCAAGAACAACAGCGCTTTGAAGAACGCGTGTGTCATCAGGTGAAAGATCGCAACCGAGTAAACGGAAAGCCCAAGCGCGACCGTCATATAGCCGAGCTGCGACAGCGTCGAATACGCAATCACACGCTTGATATCATTCTGCACCAAACCCAATATCGCCATCAGGATCGCCGTCGTTGCACCGACGATAATGATGAACGACAATGCGGTATTCGACCATTCGAAAACCGGGCTCATGCGCGCGACCATGAAGATACCTGCCGTCACCATCGTTGCCGCGTGAATCAATGCCGAAATCGGTGTTGGGCCTTCCATTGAATCGGGCAACCAGACATGCAATGGAATCTGTGCACTTTTACCCATCGCACCGATGAAAAGCATGATGCAGATTGTCGTAATGAGCGGCCATTCATAGCCCGGGAACGGTGACACCGTCAAACCTTGGAGCTCTTCGATGCGGACAAAGATTTCCGTCAGGTTGACCGTTTTCAACGTCGCAAACAGCAATGCGATGCCGATGATGAAACCGAAATCACCGACGCGGTTCATCAAAAACGCTTTCATGCCTGCTTTGTTCGCCGAGTCGCGCTTATACCAAAAACCGATCAACAAATACGACGCCAGACCGACGCCTTCCCAGCCGAAGAACATCTGCACGAAGTTGTTCGCCGAGACCAGCATCAGCATCGCGAACGTGAAAAATGAAATATAAGCAAAAAAGCGCGCGTAACCCGGATCGTCGCGCATATAGCCGATAGTATAGACGTGCACCAAAAATGAAACGAAGGACACCACCGCCATCATCAGCGCCGACAATGGATCAATCAGAAAACCAATCGTCAATTGTGCGAAGCCGAGGTCAAGCCAGGTATAAACCGTGTCGTCCAGACGCGCGCCGTCGTTGACTTGCCAGAGCACATAAAACGACAGCACCATTGATGCGCCGACCGCCAAACAGCACACCCAATGCGATACCGCGCGCGGCAAACGTCTGCCGAAAAAGCCCGCAATGACCGCAGCAATTAGCGGCAACAACATGATGAGGAGAACTTGTGTTTTCATCTGTTCATCCTTTCAACGTGCTGATTGCGTCAATATCAATCGTCTTGCGACGACGGAAGACGACAATGAGCAACGCCAAACCGATCGCCGATTCGGCGGCGGCGGTTGCCAGCACAAACATCGTCATCACCTGTCCGTTCATGTCGGAGAGATAGGCCGAGATGGCGACAAAATTCAGATTGGCGGACAGCAATACCATCTCAACGATCATCAGCAATATCAACATATTGCGACGATTGGCGATTAGCCCGACCATGCAGATCGTCAACAACGCGGCGCTGAGCAGCAGATAATGCGTCAATGTCGGCTCAATTCCCGGCATCAGACTGCCCTCCTTTCGTTTCGGTGTTGTTGTCGGCAGTTTCGTTGTCGAGCAATGACTCGTCGATATCCTCTTCTGTTTCCGTCGGCATTTTGATCAAGCGCAAACGATCCTCTGCCTTCGTTGCGATCTGCTCGGCAGGATCCTGTCTTTTCGCCAACGGGTTTTTGCGCTGCGTCAATGCAATCGCCGCCACCATCGCCGACAACAGCAGAATAGCAATCACTTCCAACGGATAAATATAATGATTGAACATTGCTTGCCCAAGCGCCAGCGTATTGCCATTTTCCGGCGCGGGCATCACCGCACTCTGCCCCTGCATGCCGTGGATAATCAGCATCGCCAGTTCAGCAAACATCATCACGCCAATCAGAATCAACGGCGGCAGCGTAATGCCCCAGTTCGTTTTGATTTTGTCGGGGTTGCGCACGTTCACCATCATGATGACGAACAGGAAGAACACCATCACCGCTCCGACGTAAATGATGATCAGCGCCAGCCCGAGGAACTCCGCACCGAGCAAAATCCACAACGCTGCCGTCGTGAAAAACGCCAGAATCAACGACAGCGCCGCGTGCACCGGTTGACGCGCCGCCACAACGCCGACCGCTGAAGCAAGCAGTACCACCGAGAAAAAGTAAAACAACAGTGCCGAGAAGCTCATAGGTTCGATCTCATTATCATGTTAGCGGTAAGCCGCATCCTGTGCGCGATCATGAACAATCTGTTGCTCATAGCGATCGCCCACCGCCAACAACATCTCTTTGGTGAAATACAGTTCCCGATGTGCTTCACCGTGGTATTCGTTGATATTGGTTAACACGATTGAATCGACCGGACAGCTTTCCTCGCATAGCCCGCAATAAATGCATTTCGTCATGTCCACCTCGTAGCGTGTGGTACGTCGCGTGCCGTCTTCACGCTCAGCAAGATCAATCGTGATCGCCAGCGCCGGGCAGATCGCTTCGCACAATTTGCACGCAATGCAACGCTCCTCGCCATTTTCGTAGCGTCGTAGCGCATGCATGCCGCGAAAGCGCGGGCTTTTGGGCGTTTTTTCTTCGGGATAAAAAACCGTGGTTTTAGGTTCGAACATACGGCGCAGCGTCAGCCGCAATCCGGTAATCATGTCCCACAACAGCCAGGTTTTGAGAAATTCTTTTGCGCGTTCCATGACTCACCCGACCAATCTTGACCATTGCGTCGCCACTGCCACGACCACTACCCAGAACAGCGTCAACGGAATGAATATTTTCCACCCCAGCCGCATGATCTGATCGTAGCGATAACGTGGGAACGTCGCGCGTATCCACAGATAAGCGAACAGGAAAAACACCACCTTCACCACTAGCCACAAAGGTCCGTCACTGAGCAATGCAATATCCCAGAACGAAAGCTCATTCATGAACGCAAATGGCGCCATCCAACCACCGAGGAAGAGAATCACGATCAACACCGAAACGATGATCATGTTGATGTATTCGGCAAGGAAGAACAACGCAAATGTAATACCGCCGTGTTCGACGTGAAAACCGGCAACGAGCTCCGATTCGCCTTCCGCCATATCGAATGGATGGCGGTTGGTTTCGGCGATACCCGCAAACCAATACACGAAAAACAATGGCAGCAACGGCCAGATGTGCCAATTCAGAATGCCGCCTTCCTGATGATGCACAATTTCAAGCAGGTTCAATGAATGTGTCAGCAACACCACGCCAACCAGCGCAAAACCCATCGCCAGTTCGTATGAAATCAATTGCGCAGTCGAGCGCATCGCGCCGAGAAATGCAAAACGCGAGTTCGCCGACCAACCGGCGAGAATGATGCCGTACACGCCGACCGAACTGAGCATCATGATGTACAACAGGCTGGCGTCGATATTGGCAAGCCAGAGCTTATCGGAAAGCGGAATCACCGCCCACGACGCCATCGCCGTCAGCACCACGATGGCGGGCGCGATGGTAAATAATACTTTATTGGCGCGCTGCGGCCAGATGATTTCCTTGAACAGCATCTTGCCCAGGTCGGCGAACGATTGCAGCAAACCGTATGGCCCCACGCGAATTGGTCCATAACGCCATTGGATCGTACCGATCACGCGCCGTTCTGCCAACACATAAAATGCGACAGCAATCGGCAACGGCAACGCGATGCAGGCGATCTTGATCAAGGTCCAGATCACCATGCCGGGCGTACCCAAACCGGCAAAAAATTGAGCCAATGCGTCAATCATGGCAAACCTCCAAAGCAACTGTGCCAACGCTTCCCACCAAAGCATTGGTGAGCGCGTGGGCAGCGTCAATGCGTATCACACCTGTCGCCATCGTATTGTCGATCACGACGTGCAATATGCCACTTGCCGCTGCATCCTGTCGCACCAATACCTTATCGCCATCCTTGAGCTTATATTGCTCGGCATCTCGTTCGTGAATGTGCACGATGGGCGTTTGCGCCCAGACCGTTTTCTGCAATGATGGTGCACGGCGCACCAATGGGTCAGCCGCATACGGTGGAACCGCGGCGATGCGTTCCAATGCTGGTGTCGCATCATCGCTGAAACTCAATCGCTCCTCTTGCAACTTGACTTCATTCGCCAAGCGTGCGCGAATCGTTTCCTCACTCGGCAACAGTGCCGCACGCACAGCTTCCGACGAATCTTCTTCTGCCATCTGATCAAGCAACCGTGCCCATGCTGTCAACACTTGCCAGCCCGGGCGCGCCTCGCCTTGTGGCGGCACTACGGCGCGGAACGATTGTGCACGCCCTTCCATATTAATGAAGGTTCCCGATGTTTCCGCGAACGGTGTGATGGGAAGCACGATATCCGGCAATACGACGGCGTCTTCCTGCGGGCGAAACGACGAGAACGACAACACGAAATCAGCATCTGCCAACGCTTGTTGCGCCGCAGCGCCCTGCCCCAAGTCTTCTGCTTCAACATTGAACAGTACATACGCTTTGCGCGGTGCATCAAACATCGCGCGTGTGTTCAAACCACCGTCAATCGGTAATGCGTTCATGATGCGTATGCCAACGCTATTTGCTGCTTCCGGCAACACGGCGAGTATCGCGCCCGTGATCTGTGCCAATAGTTGCGCCAACATGCGCAATTGCGCCGTGTTTTCATGCTGCTGCGCCAGACTACCGATGAATATCGCTTTTTGCGCCGCATCATGATCAGCCAGCAAACCTTCGGCAATCGTTTGTGCTGCAAGCGTCGGCTTTATTTTTTGCAGCGCTTCCGGCAATGCTTGTTTGCTCTTGACGAGACGATGCGCGGCAACGACAATTTGTGCCAACGCACTCGCCATCTGCGATGGAGGCACCACCATTTCTTCTTTCACCGGCAAGCGCCAATCGGCGTGTTGGCTGTGAATATTGAACACGGCAGCGCCTTCTTTTGCCACTTTGCGCACGCGCACTGCCAACAGCGGATGATCCGCGCGCAGGAAACTGCCAACAAAAAGCATGGCTTTCAAATCGCCAATTGCAGCAATCGGCATCCCCAACCATGGAGTGCCAATTTCTTCAAACGAAAAATCGCGCTGACGCAATCGTGAATCAATATTTTTGCAACCGAGTGCACGCAAGGTGCGCACAAAAAGCCCGGCTTCTTCGACCGTTGCATGTGGTGATAGCAGCGCGCCGGTGGCATCGGCACCTTCGCGTTCGATAATATTGCGCAAACGATCAGCAGCGAGTGGCAACGCCTCCTGCCACTCGGCTTCGATCAGTTTGCCATCTTTCTTGACCAGTGGTTTCGTCAAACGCGCGTCGCTATTCAATGCCTCATAGGAAAAACGATCTTTGTCGGAAAGCCAGCATTCATTGATCGCATCATTGACATGTGGCGTCACACGCATCACGCGTTCGCGTTTGACGTGAACGGCGATGTTACTACCCAATGCATCGTGCGGCGCAATCGACGCGCGTCGCGACAATTCCCAAGAGCGCGCATGGTAACGAAATGGTTTTGATGTCAGCGCGCCGACCGGACACAAGTCAATCACGTTACCGGAAATTTCGGAATCATAAGTATCGCCGATGAACGGAACGACTTCGGAACGATCGCCGCGATTCGCCATGCCCAACTCCATCAACCCGCCGATTTCATCAGCAAAGCGAATGCAACGCGTACATTGAATGCAGCGGCTCATCTCCGCCGCCGACACCAATGGCCCCAGATCTTTGCCCGCCACTGCACGCTTCATTTCGCTAAATTCAGATGTGCCTTTGCCATAGCCGACGGCGATGTCCTGCAACTGGCACTCGCCGCCCTGATCGCAAATCGGACAATCGAGCGGATGGTTGATAAGCAGAAACTGCATCACGGCATGTTGCGCGGCGAGCGCAACTTCGCTGCGCGTCCACACCTTCATACCTTCGGAAATTGTCGTTGCGCAGGCGGGCACCGCCTTGGGCATTTTCTCGACCTGCACCAAACACATCCGGCAACTCGCCGCCAACGACAGTTTTTTGTGATAGCAAAAGTGCGGAATATAAATCTTTGCCGTTGCCGCCGCCGCCATCACGGAGGTTCCCGGCGGCGCTTGTATCGGCTGCCCGTTGATTTCGATATTGAGCCATTGGCTCTTGTCGATGGCTCTATCAGACATAATCCGGCACCTGACAGCGACGATGTTCGACGTGATAGACAAACTCATCGCGGAAATGTTTGATGAAACTGCGAATCGGCATCGCCGCCGCATCGCCCAGCGCACAGATCGTGCGCCCGGAAATATCCGCCGCGATGCGATCCAGCAAATCAATATCTTCTGGTTTTCCTTCGCCATGTTCAAGACGATGCAGTACGCGCACCAGCCAGCCCGTACCTTCGCGGCACGGCGTGCATTGTCCGCACGACTCTTCGTGATAAAACTCGGCCAGGCGCAGCAACGAATGCACCATGCAACGTGTTTCGTTCATCACGATTACGGCACCTGATCCCATCATCGACCCCGCTTTGGCGATGGAATCGTAATCAAGATCGGTTTCCAGCATCACTTTTCCGGGCAACACCGGCGCTGATGAACCACCGGGAATCACCGCCTTGATGCCAAGTCCATCGCGCATGCCGCCTGCCTTGAGCAATAGCTTGGAAAACGGCACACCCAATGGGAACTCATAATTGCCGGGGCGCGTGACATCGCCGGAAATCGAAAATATTTTGGTGCCGCCTGCCGTCGTCGGGTTGAGATCGAGAAACCATTGCCCGCCGCGATCAACAATGAATGGAACGCAAGCCAGCGTTTCTACGTTATTAACCGTGGTTGGTTTGCCATACAAGCCTACGTTCGCGGGGAACGGTGGCTTGAAACGCGGCTGTCCCTTTTTGCCTTCGAGCGACTCCAACAACCCGGTTTCTTCGCCGCACACATACGCACCGAAACCGTGGTGATTGAAAATATTGAATGAAAAATGGCTACCTAAAATGTTATCACCGAGAAAACCTGCCGCACGTGCTTCGGCAACCGCCTCTTCGCAACGCTCATACACTTCCCAGATTTCGCCGTGCACATACATATAGCCGCGCTCGCAACCCATCGCATAACCGGCGATGATCATGCCTTCGAGCACCAGATGCGGGTTATAGCGCAACAGATCGCGATCTTTGAACGTGCCGGGTTCGCTTTCGTCGGCATTGCACACCACATATTTGATCGGTGCATCCTTGGGCATGAAGCTCCATTTCATACCGGTCGGGAAACCTGCACCACCACGACCGCGCAACATCGACAATTTGACTTCGGCGATTACTTGATCCGGCGTCCAGTGTTGCGGATCGGCGAGAATTTTTTTCAACGCGCTGTAGCCGCCGCGCTTCACATAGTCGTCAAGATGCCAATTGTAGCCGGTCAAACCCGCCATCAAAACGGCTTCCGCGCCATAATCGAGAAACGGCGCGGTCATGTTGCCCCCCTTCTATCCGTTTGGCGCAATTCGGTAATCATCGCATCGACGGCATCCGGCGTCATGTTGCCGCACATTTTTTTGTTGTTGCGCAACAGCACCGGACCATCACCACACGCGCCGAGACATTCGCCGGGCTGTAGCGTAAACATGTTGTCCGCCGTGGTTTCCCCCCAATCAATACCCAACACTTTTTTCAAATGTTCGGCGGTGACATTTGCGCCCTGCAACGCGCATGATAAATTGGTACATACCGTCAGCACATAACGCCCGACCGGTTTCAAGTGATACATCGCGTAAAAGGTCGCGACTTCATACACCGCGACCGGCGGCATTTCCAGATAGTCGGCGATTTCCTGCAGGGTTTCCGGCGACAACCAACCGCGTTCATCCTGTGCAATCGTCAGCGCCGCCATCACCGCCGATTGCTTGTGCTCAGGCGGATATTTGGTTATCTCCGCGTCAATTTTTTGGTAGGATTCGGCAGACAGTTTGTTCATCATCACTCCTATTTATCCACCGAACCAAATACAATATCGTAGGTGCCGATCAACGCCACGATATCGGAAATCATGTGACCGGGCGCCATCTTCGCCATCAGGGAAAGATGAACAAAATCCGGTGTGTGCAACTTGATGCGGTACGGCTTATTACCACCATCGGAAACCAGATAAACACCGAATTCGCCTTTCGCCTGCTCAACGGCCGCATAGACTTCACCCGCTGGTGCGTGGAAGCCTTCGCTGAACAGTTTGAAATGGTGAATCAGCGCTTCCATATTGGTTTTCATTTCGGTGCGTGGCGGCGGTGCAATCTTGCGGTCTTCCACCATCACCGGCCCCGGATTTTTTCGCAACCAATCCACGCACTGCTGAATGATGCGCGCCGACTGCCGCGCCTCGGCAATACGCACCAGATAGCGATCATAGCAATCGCCTTCTTTGCCGATGGGAATGTCAAAATCAATTTTGTCGTATGCGGCATAAGGCTGCTTCTTGCGCAAATCCCAGGCGATGCCTGACGCGCGCAGCACCGGCCCGGTACAACCCAGTTTGATCGCATCCTCGGGCGCGATCACACCGATGCCAACATTGCGCTGCTTCCAAATACGATTACCCGTTAATAGCGTTTCCAATGCGTCGATGCGCGACGGCAAGGTCTTGATAAAGTGTTCAATGAAATCGAGCAGCGAACCATTGCGACCTTCGTTCATCTGGTCGAGCTGTTTTTGCGTACGCAATGGCGTCGGTGCGTATTTCGGCATCTGATCGGGAAGATCACGATGCACGCCGCCGGGACGATAATACGCGGTATGCATCCGCGCACCACTCGCGGCTTCGAAAATATCGAAGATGGATTCGCGCTCGCGACTGCAATACAAAAAGATCGTCATCGCGCCAAGATCAAGCGCACAGGTGCCGACCCACAGCATGTGATTTGTAATGCGCCCCAATTCGTCGAACATGGTGCGGATGTATTGTGCGCGTTGCGGCACTTCGATACTCAGTAATTTTTCGACGGCAATGCAATAAGCGTGCATATTGCCCATCATCGACATGTAATCCAGCCGCTCCATGTATGGCAACGCTTGAACATAGGTTTTGTGCTCGATCAGTTTTTCCGTGCCGCGATGAAGCATGCCGATATGCGGATCAGCTTTAACCACCACTTCGCCATCCAGCGTCAACATCAAGCGCAACACGCCGTGCGTCGAAGGATGCTGCGGGCCGAAGTTCATTTCATAGTGATGAAATTCCGACATGCTCAATCCTTTTTCGGCGGTGTTGGTACCTGTTGCGGCACAGGCGTTGCTGTTTCATCCGCATAATACGGCTCGCGATGTCTCGACGGAATGTTCTCGCGCGGCGGAATGGTGACTGGCTCATACACAATACGCCGCAGCTCTTCGTCGTAGCGAATTTCCAAATGCCCTTCCAATGGAAAATCTTTTCGGAATGGATAGCCTTCAAATCCGTAATCGGTGAGGATACGGCGCGGATCAGGATGCCCGGTAAAATGAATGCCGAACATATCGTAGGTTTCGCGCTCCATCCAATTCGCCGCAGGCCAGATCGGCTCAACGCTGGGAATTTCAAGCACATCGTCTGGCAGAAAAACACGCACCCGCACGCGCCAGTTATGTGTGGTGGACAGCAGATGATAAACAACGGCAAAACGTTGCTCGATACCCTGCTCTTCTTTATTGTGATAATCGAGATAGTCGATCGCAGTCACATCTGCCAGCGCATCGAACGCGAGCGCTGGCCAATCACGCAAGCGTTGCATCGTCGCCAACAAGGTGTCTGCCGGAATTTCCAACGTCAATTCATCAAAAGCCAATATCAGCTTTGACGGCTGCGGCGCATCGTCTGCCAGCAGCGGTGCGAACACTTCGCGTAGCGTAGCGTCCAGTTTCTTGATGGATGGCTTCATCGCTTCACCCTCCTAGCACGCCAGATATTATTCTGCAATTGGAGAATGGCATACACCAACGCTTCCGCTGTTGGCGGGCAGCCCGGCACATAAATATCGACCGGGATGATGCGATCGCAACCGCGCACCACCGAATACGAATAATGATAGTAACCACCGCCATTCGCGCAGGAACCCATTGAAATCACCGTTTTCGGCTCCGGCATCTGGTCGTAAATACGGCGCAGTGCAGGCGCCATTTTATTGGTCAGCGTTCCCGCAACAATCATCACGTCCGACTGGCGCGGGCTGGGGCGGAACATGGTGCCGAAGCGGTCGAGGTCATAGCGTGACGCACCCGAGTGCATCATTTCCATCGCGCAACAAGCGAGACCGAACGTCACCGGCCACATCGAACCATCGCGCGCCCACGCCATGATGTCGGCGAGAGTCGTCAGTGCGAAGCCATGCTGCTCGACGCCTTGGTTCAAAGTTTGCGTCACACGCTCGGCGTTCTTCGGCATGTTCATCGCGTCAATCCCATTCCAGCGCACCGCGTCGCCATTCGTACACTAGCCCCAATCCGAGGATGCCCAGGAAAATCAACATTGCCCAGATTGCAGCCGGCTCCAGCGCTGGCAATGCCACCGCCCAAGGCAGCAGAAAAACCAACTCAATATCGAAAAGGATGAACAGAATTGCGATCAGGTAATAGCGGATATTGAATGGTGAACGCGCATCTTCGCGGGCGTCGAAACCGCTTTCGTAGGGGAGTAATTTCTCAGGCGTCGGCTGACGACGCGGAGGGAGGACAATGCCCAAAATCAGCATGACTGCCGCCAGCACCACACTGACACAAATCAACATCAGAATCGGTATATAACCTTGCAACATCGCATATTCCTCAGGAACCACTGATTAATTACTGCACACGAACAATACCGCGTTGAAATTTTTCTCAAAATGCTCATTGACATCTGAGTAAACTCCGCTTTTCCGTCGCGCTTTTTGGTAAAAGTGCGCCTTGTCTTGCTCGCGCTCGTGACATGAATCAACAGGTCCCGCAATGAACAAACTGCTGATTCCACGACGATCAATCGGAGGAAAAAACAAAACGCACCAGCCGCGTCTCCGAAAATTTGTGCCAATTATAGCGACAATTAAAAAAAAGAAACCCATTTTTTGATCGTTACCATAAAGCCCCGATCGCGCCATGAGTATTTGTTGTTTGATAAACACCCATTTTCTTCGCCATTTCTGCGAACTGCAGCATACTGATTTGCGAGAACACAGCGACGCTTTCAAAACACTTGAATTTTTTAAGCAGCATCTACGGCGCAGGTTACCTCACGTTTTGATTTGACGTAGAGCGCAGCAACCCTTCTGGCTGAAATGCTTTCACGATGGTTTCGGCAAGACGATCATTCTTCGTGGAAAAAGGCGCTTCGATTTCAGTCGATGCTGTCCACACCAATTCCCGCGTTGCCATGTCAAACACCGACACCTCCATCATGGCGACCTGATACTGATAAGCCGTCGGCGCTGCCCCGTACCAACCGTAGTAAGGAGATCCGTACCAGCCTGACCACATCGGCTGTGTTGTGAATTGTGTTCGCGTTTCCGGCGCATGAAGCCGCGTCAGAATAATCGCGTCAACACCGGTTTCGTGTACTGCGTCAAACATGTCGTCGCGCGTCGCCAAATCATCGGCAACATGCGCGTAACCTGCGGTTGCTTGATACCCTGATGCGGAAATGGCTTTCACCAGTGCGTCCTCCCACAAACGCCGTTCCGCCTCGCTCTGATGCTCCGCCAACACCATGAAACTGGAAAATTGTGGCTGCGCATAGCGCGTGTTTTTCCAAGTATTCTGAAAAGAAGTTGTCGTGGCGCACCCTGTCACGAGCAAAGCGCAAAACACCGCCAAAAGATACGAGCGCATCAGATTACCCTTTTATGTCGCGTTGAACCGTGGCAAAATCATCGCACAGAATAAAATGCTCCGCCTTCCATTCCTGAAAAAATTTGTCAAAACAACATTTCGATCAACAAAGAACAACTATGCCACAAACCATTCATCAACGTTGGTCGCTGCGCCTGAGTCCTGTTTGCGTTTACCTGACCTGCATCGCGCTGATGTTCGTCTGCTCCGTGCTCTTCCCGGCGCTGACATTCGCCATTCCCGCGCGTATATTTTTGGCGACGTTCTTTCTCGTTGCCGGTGCGCTCCTGATCATCGCCGCGCACCATCGCTTCCATCAAGCACAAACTACCGCCAACCCGCACACGCCCGAACACTCATCGCAAATCGTGATTTCCGGCGTTTATCGCTTCAGCCGCAACCCGATGTATCTCGGTGGCGCGTTGATCACACTGGCAACGGCACTATTCTTCGCGCACGCGCTGGCGTTTCTTTTCGTGATCACGTTCGTCGTTTACCTCAACGAATTCCAGATCAAACCGGAAGAAACGGTTTTACGCGAACACTTCGGTGCGGGGTTTATTGATTATTGTGCACGGGTGAGGAGGTGGATTTGAGATTGATCGCTTTTGTGCCATATAAACAGTTTGCAGCCTATCTAGATTGGTTGCCATCGGGGCTTGATAACTCCAATATGGAACAATTAAGCCCCCAATTTATTTATATTTTGAAATAAAGAGATATACCCGACATCAGGATATTTTTTTAAATATATGAAATTAACGATGCGGGATCTGTAAAACGAACTGTGTCATTTCAAAAAATCATGGTTGATCATAGCTC
>DAISYG010000037.1:0-18644 GCA_036825435.1 Casimicrobiaceae bacterium
CGAGCTATGATCAACCATGATTTTTTGAAATGACACAGTTCGTTTTACAGATCCAGGTCTGTTGAATTTTCACTATTTTATCGACATATGACGTACTTACGTCATCATGATGGTGATAAACTCATGACGCCGCACGTGTAAGGGTTGATAATATCCTTTCCGTCTCCATATATTCTCGAACTTTCTTTGACTTAACGGAACAATATTCAATGGCAACCGAATCCTTTTCCAATGAAAACCAAATGAACCCGCAAACACTGCCGCAGCATATGCCGCTTTTGCCGCTACGCGACGTGGTGGTGTTTCCGCACATGGTGATTCCGCTGTTTGTCGGGCGCACGCGTTCGATCAAGGCGCTTGATGTGGCGATGGAGCACAATCAGCCGGTGTTGCTGGTCGCGCAGAAAGACGCGGGCAAGGATGACCCGTGTGGCGATGATTTGTACGACACCGGCACGATTGCGTCGGTATTGCAAATGCTGAAACTGCCTGACGGCACGGTGAAGGTGCTGGTCGAAGGCAAGCAGCGTGCCAAGATACAGCAAGTGTATGAGCACGACGGTTATCTCGACGCCGCGTATGATGTGGTTGACGATACCGACGGCGACAGCAGCGAAATCGAGGCGATGCGCCGCACGCTGCTCGAACAGTTCGATCAATACATCAAACTCAACAAGAAAATCCCACCGGAACTGATGGCGTCGATGAACGGCATCGAAGACGGCAGCCGTCTGTCGGACGCGGTGACGGCACACCTGCCGTTGAAAATCGAGCAAAAACAGGAAATTCTGGAAATGAACGGGGTGCTGGCGCGCCTCGAACATTTGCTCGGCTTGCTGGAAGCGGAGATCGACATTCTTCAGGTGGAAAAACGCATTCGCGGTCGCGTCAAACGGCAGATGGAAAAAAGTCAACGCGATTATTATCTGAATGAGCAAGTGAAAGCGATCCAGAAAGAACTTGGCGAGGGCGATGAATCTGCCGACCTCGACGAGTTGGCGAAGCGCATCGAAGCCGCGCACATGAGCAAGGAAGCGAAGAAGAAAGCAAATGCGGAATTGAAAAAACTGCGCATGATGTCGCCGATGTCGGCGGAAGCAACCGTCGTGCGCAACTACATCGACACGCTGATTGGTTTGCCGTGGAGCAAGAAAAGCAAAATCAGCAAAGACCTGAAAAAGGCGATTGAAATTCTCGACGAAGACCATTACGGGCTGGAGAAAGTCAAAGAACGCATCATCGAATATCTTGCCGTGCAGCAGCGCGTGAATCGTTTGCGCGGTCCGATTCTTTGCTTGGTTGGTCCGCCGGGCGTGGGCAAAACCTCGCTTGGGCAATCGATCGCCAAGGCGACGGGACGCAAGTTTGTACGGATGAGCTTGGGCGGCGTGCGCGATGAAGCGGAAATTCGCGGACATCGGCGCACGTATATCGGCTCGATGCCGGGCAAAATTTTGCAGAACATGACCAAGGTCGGTGTGAAAAACCCGCTCTTCCTGCTTGATGAAGTGGACAAGATGGGGATGGATTTTCGCGGCGATCCGTCGTCGGCGCTGCTTGAAGTGCTCGATCCCGAACAGAACAGCACCTTCACCGATCACTATGTCGAAGTCGAATACGATTTGTCCGATGTCATGTTTGTTGCGACGGCGAACACGCTGAATATTCCGTCGCCGTTATTGGATCGGATGGAAGTGATCCGCCTTTCCGGTTATACCGAGGACGAAAAAATCGCGATTGCCAAACAGTATCTGCTCAAAAAACAACGCGAAGCCAATGGCGTCAAGCCCGAGGAGTTGGTGATCACCGACGATGCGGTGCGCGATATCGTGCGTTATTACACGCGCGAGGCCGGTGTGCGTGCGTTAGAGCGCGAGATTGGCAAGATTTGCCGCAAGGTCGTGAAAGACCTGCAAATTGATGGCGGAAAAAAAGAGGCGGTGGTGGTCGATGAAACCGCGTTGGAAAAATATCTGGGCGTGCAGCGCTTTACTTACGGCATGGCTGAAAAAACCAGTCAGATTGGGCAAGTAACCGGTTTGGCGTGGACGGAGGTCGGCGGCGATCTTTTGACGATCGAAGCGGTGAGCGTGCCCGGTAAAGGCAAAACAACGACAACCGGCAAGCTCGGCGAAGTGATGCAGGAGTCCATTCAGGCGGCGGTTTCCGTCGTGCGTGCGCGTAGTCGCCACTTGGGCATCGACCCCGATTTTTATCACAAGACTGATTTACATGTGCATATGCCGGAAGGCGCAACGCCGAAGGATGGTCCTTCAGCAGGCGCAGCGATTTGCACGGCGCTGGTGTCGGTGCTGACGGGCATTCCCGTGCGCTGCGATGTGGCGATGACGGGTGAGATAACCTTGCGTGGTGAGGTTCTACCGATCGGCGGATTGAAGGAAAAACTGCTGGCGGCGGGGCGCGGCGGCATCAAGACGGTTTTGATACCGGAGGAAAACATGAAGGATCTCGTCGAGATTCCCGATGAAATCAAGTCGCGTATTGAAATCCGTCCGGTGCGTTGGATCGACCAAGTCCTTGATGCAGCACTGGAAAACATGCCGACGCCGCTGCCAGAAGGTGATGATTTGCCGATGGAAACAACGGAAACGCCCGAGCGCGAAACAGGTCGTAAAAAAGAGACAGGTGCGCCGGTATTGCTGAAACATTGACTTTGGCTAAAAAAATTCCGAAAAAGGGTTCATTGACGGCGGGCTTGAGCGATAATAAGCGCCTTTGATGTAGCCCGAGTAAAACGGGTAAGTCCTTGAGCAAAATGTTGCTTATATTATTTTTAAACGTTTCTGACGAAAGGGTTGTTTATGAAGAAATCTGAGCTGGTAGAAGCCATCGCAAAACAGGCGGATTTATCCAAAGCGGCGGCTGAGCGCGCACTGGATGCAACAGTGGGCGCCATCACGGAGGCGCTGAAAAAAGGCGATACAGTGACGCTGGTCGGCTTCGGTGCTTTTTATGTAAGCGAACGCAAGGCGCGCTCGGGTTTCAACCCGCGCACCAAAGAAGCGATCGAAATCGAAGCCGCGAAAGTTCCTCGTTTCAGGGCTGGCAAAGTTTTAAAAGACGCTGTAAAATAGCGAGCTTTCGTCGGCGGGTAGCGCCCAAAAACGCGCCGCTCCGAGACGAGATAATAGCGACGAATGAATGCCCATAGGGTGCTTAGCTCAGCTGGTAGAGCGTCGCCCTTACAAGGCGAATGTCGGGAGTTCGATCCTCTCAGCACCCACCAAACGCTTGGCATGAACGTCGAAAGGTTTTTTAGAATTCGGAGCGGTAGTTCAGTTGGTTAGAATACCGGCCTGTCACGCCGGGGGTCGCGGGTTCGAGTCCCGTCCGCTCCGCCAGACATCCACGATGTCGACAAGCCCTGATATTCCATATCAGGGCTTTTTGTTTTTTTCGGAGAGTGCATGAGCGATATTCTTCATCTGGTCGGCCAGCAGGCTTTTTCGGAATTTCGTCTGGCGCGCATCCTGTCGCAATTACAGTCGCGACACATTCCCGTGGCGCGATTGTCAGCGCGCTATTGCCATTTTGTCGAAACGAGCGCGCCGTTGAACGACGCCGAACGTGCACGTCTGGAAAGCTTGTTGCAATACGGCGCACGCGATCAGCAGGAAGAAGATGCCGCATGGTCGTCCGGCTATTTTATCGTCGTGCCACGGTTGGGAACAGTGTCGCCATGGTCATCCAAAGCCACCGATATTGCACATCAATGCGGATTGCCATCAATACGTCGTCTTGAGCGCGGCATTGTTTTCCAATATTTGCTGACCGACGGCGCGCAGTTATCGGCAGACATGCTGCATCAGATTCAGGACGCATTGCACGACCGTATGGTCGAATCGGTGCTCAATAACTTCAGCGAAACTCGGCAGATGTTCGCGCATGCCGACCCGAAACCGATGCAAATAATACCTTTGCTGGCGAAAGGGCGCGCCGCACTGGAAAGCGCGAATCAATCGTTGGGGCTGGCGTTGGCCGATGACGAGATTGATTATCTGGAAGAACGTTATCGTGAATTGCAACGCGATCCAACCGATGTCGAGTTGACGATGTTTGCGCAGGCGAATTCGGAACATTGTCGCCACAAGATTTTCAACGCGCAGTGGGTTATCGACGGCGAAGCGCAGGAAAAATCGTTGTTCACGATGATTCGCGATACCCACAAAGCACATCCGCAGGGAACGATCATCGCCTATTCCGACAACTCGGCGATCATGAGCGGACGCGAAGCGGCGCGTTTTTATCCCAATGGACAGCACCAATATCAGGTGCACCAGGGGTTGACGCACACATTGATGAAAGTGGAAACGCACAACCATCCGACGGCAATTGCGCCGTTCCCGGGTGCAGCGACGGGTTCGGGTGGTGAAATTCGCGACGAAGGCGCGACGGGAACCGGAGGCAAACCCAAAGCGGGATTGGCCGGTTTCAGCGTGTCGCATTTGCGCATTCCACAATTGCCGCAGCCGTGGGAAAAACCGCTGACGAAACCGGATCGCATTGTCGCGCCATTGACGATCATGACCGAAGGTCCTTTAGGTGCGGCGGCGTTCAACAATGAATTTGGTCGTCCCAATATTATTGGTTATTTCCGCACAATGGAACTTGATGTCGGCGATAAAAGTTATGGCTATCACAAGCCCATCATGATCGCGGGCGGCATGGGTATGATCAGCGCGTCGCAAACGCACAAAAAACCGATACCGGAAGGCGCGCTGTTGATTCAACTGGGCGGTCCCGCATTTTTGATCGGCTTGGGCGGCGGCGCAGCATCGTCGATGGCGAGTGGCGACAACAGTGCCGACCTTGATTTCGATTCGGTGCAGCGCGGCAATCCGGAAATGCAACGGCGCGCGCAAGAAGTGATCGACCAATGCTGGCAGATGGGCGAGAACAATCCGATTTTGTCGATTCACGACGTCGGTGCAGGCGGTGTTTCCAATGCATTGCCGGAACTGATTAACGATGCAGGCGTTGGCGGACATATTGCGTTGCGTGCGTTGCCGTCGGAAGAGCCGGGCATGAGCCCACGCGAACTGTGGAGCAACGAAGCGCAGGAGCGCTATGTGCTGGCGATAGCGCCCGATGATTTGCCGCGCTTTCAAACGCTATGCGTGCGCGAACGCTGTCCGTTTGCAGTGGTCGGCACGGCAACGGCGGACGGTCATCTGAAAGTGGATGACACACATTTCCAAAACGCGCCGGTAGATGTGCCGCTCGATTTGATTCTGGGCAAGCCGCCGCGCATGCTGCGCGATGTTCGGACAGAGGAAAACGCGACCTCGGCACTGTATGAAAACAATATTGGCTTTCGTGATGTATTGACGCGAGTATTGCAGTTTCCCGCTGTCGCCGACAAGACTTTTCTGATCACAATTGGCGATCGGACAGTGGGTGGATTGATCGCACGTGACCCGATGGTTGGACCATGGCAGACGCCGGTTGCGGACTGTGGCGTGACGCTCGCCGATTACCACAACCATCACGGCGAAGCGATGGCAATGGGCGAAAAAACGCCGCTGGCGATGATCGACGCGCCCGCTTCGGGACGCATGGCGGTCGCCGAAGCGTTGACCAATCTCGCTGCTGCCGATGTTGCCAACTGGCGGCGTGTCAAACTGTCCGCAAACTGGATGGCGGCGGCAGGGCAGCCGGGCGAAGACGCGGCTTTGTACACGACGGTGAAAACGGTTTCGGAAACGGCGATTGCGCTCGGTGTTTCCATTCCGGTCGGCAAGGATTCCATGTCGATGCGTACCGCATGGTGTGATAATGACGGGAAAACCAATAATATCATTGCACCGGTATCGCTGATCGTCACGGCATTTGCACAAGTGGATGATGTGCGTCGATGTTTGACGCCGCAACTCAACATGGATGCCGGTGAAACGCGTTTACTTTGGCTCGACATTGCCGATGGCAAACGCCGTTTGGGCGCATCGACGCTGGCACAGGTTTTGGAACAATGCGGTGATGAAACTCCGGATTTGGATTATCCGCAGCGGTTGCTGGCTTTTCTCGATGTGATCCAAAAACAACGATCACAGATATTGGCTTATCACGACATCAGCGATGGCGGTGTGCTGGTTGCGCTGTTGGAGATGGCGTTTGCCGCGCACTGTGGATTTGATATTGATTTGCCGAATAACGGCAAACAGTCGCCGTTTGAGATTTGCTTTGCCGAAGAGTTGGGTGCGGTCATTCAAGTACGCGCAGTCCACGCGGAAACCATCATGCTCGCGGCGCGGGCGGCGGGGATTGCCGCCTACGATATCGGCGTCCCCAACGACAGTGGCGACATTCAGGTGCGCGTGGCGGGCGCTGTGTTGCTCAATGAAAAAGTCAACGATTTGCATCTAATCTGGTCGTCAACATCGTTGGCGATGCAGGAGTTGCGTGACCATCCATCGTGTGCCGAAGAAACGCGCGTGATGTTGTGCGACGAAAGCGATCCGGGAATGCGAACACATGTCACGTTTGCTTTTGACCATCAGCCTCCTGTGGTCATCGGACGAAAACCGCATATTGCCATTTTGCGCGAACAGGGTGTTAACAGTCAGGTGGAAATGGCGGCGGCTTTTCATGCAGCAGGCTTTAATGCGTTTGATGTGCATATGAGCGACTTGATCGAAGGGCGCACACACTTGTGCGACTTTCAAATGTTGGTGGCGTGCGGTGGTTTTTCATACGGCGATGTACTTGGTGCAGGTGGAGGATGGGCAAAGTCGATTCTGTTCAATCCACAACTTTTTGATCAGTTCTCTACATTTTTTGCGCGTGCCAATGTGTTGGCGCTCGGCGTATGCAACGGTTGCCAGATGATGAGTCAATTACGCGACATCATTCCCGGTGCGGCACATTGGCCAAGTTTTGTGCGTAATCGAAGCGAGCAATTCGAAGGGCGTTTGTCGTTGGTGGAAATCGTTGATTCACCGTCGCTGTTATTTCAAGGGATGGCGGACAGTCGTTTGCCTATTGTGGTGTCGCATGGAGAAGGGCGTGTTGAATTCATCGACGTTGCGCAGCGGCTAAATGCTGCGCCATTTGTCGCTCTGCGCTATATTGATCACCACGGAAATCCGACCGAACAATATCCTTATAATCCGAACGGTTCGCAGCAGGGTGCGACCGCGTTCACTTCGACAGACGGACGCTTCACGATCATGATGCCGCATCCCGAACGGAGCGTGCGCGCCGCGCAGTTGTCGTGGCATCCGACGGCGTGGGCGGACTATTCGCCGTGGTTGCGGTTTTTTCAGAATGCGCGGAAATGGTTTACACAGTAAAAATTGCGAATGGTTCTCGATTGATGGTGCGGTCAAGAAACTTATTGCAAAAGAATTCATAAAACACAACAGCGGCAAAGTCTGTCGCCGACAGCAAATGTTTTTTCCTTGACGGCGATGGTCGCGCTCATGTTTAATGAGCAGATTCGATTTTCAACCGATGGATAGATAAGGTCATGAGAAAAAAGTGTTTGATTTTGGCGCTTGCTGCTGCGTTGCCGACTGCCGCTTTGGCACAATCGCAAGTCACGTTGTACGGCGATATGGAACTGGCGATTCTCGCCTCCAAAACGTTCGCCAATGGCGGTAATGACATGAAGACGGTCTCCCGCGTGGATGACACTGGTTCGCTGATTGGTGTGAAAGGTTCGGAAGCACTCGGCAACGGCCTTTCCGCAATCTGGCAGGTTGAGTCTTACATCAGCGCCGATGGTACCAACATCAACGGCGGCAGCAACTCCAACAAACTGGGCTCGCGCGACACCTTCGTTGGTCTGCAAGGCGGCTGGGGTAAAGTGCGCTTGGGACGTTTATCCAGCTATCTAAACTCCGATATGGAAACGTTGGATACATGGCAATACGCGTGGACCACGGGCACTAACGGTTTGGGCATCCTGATCCGCTATGATGGTCGCCATAATAGCTCCATCCGTTATGATTCACCGGTGTTGGCGGGATTTGATTTTTCGTTGCTGTACAGTGCTGACGAAACGCGCAATAACGGCGACAACCAGTTTACCTGGGGCGTCGGTCTCGGTTATACGGCATCACATTGCTTTGTGAAGGCGGGCTTCGTGCAGTTCCAGGAGCAAAATGATAACGGTGATAAAGACGGCTACTTCTGGCGCGTTGAAGGCGGCTACCAAGACACGCTGTCATTGATTTTTGCTTACCAGCAATCAAAACAATACGGCGAAGCGGCGACCGGCGGCACTGACAACATCTGGATGCGACCAACAGCAGATGCCAGCGGTTATCTCGGCGCGTCAGGTATTGCTTTCGGCAATAACGACAAACTGAAAACGCAAGAAGCAGCGATGACGGTCAGCTACCAGTGGGACAATTTCATCCCGCGCATCAGCTTTGTCTGGGGTGATGATGCGAAACTGAACGGCAACAAGCTGAGCGACAGCGGCTATCAGCAATACATCGCTGGTGTCGATTATCAATTCAGTAAACGCACGATGCTTTACACTTCATATGGCTTGATTCACTACGACAGCTCGAAGTTCACCGATGGTCAGCACGACAAAGAATATTCGTTGGCTGTAGGTATGCTGCATCTCTTTTGATTATTGATTGTTCGTGATGAAAAAAGCCGCACAATGTGCGGCTTTTTTGTTGGGTTGGGAAATGTGAAAAAGGCCGCAAGAAAATATTTGCTTTCCTTACATCAATTCTTTTTCGCCAGTTCTTTTTCATCCGCCTGCTCCTGTCGTACAGTACGCAGACGACTTTCGGTAATGGAGAGTTCCTGAAACGAGGCGTCTTTATCCTTTAACACCAATTCGAATTGTTCAATAGAGGCTTGATACGCGCCACGCCAGACGTAGTATTCACCGAGGTGGTAATGCTGCTTGTGATCAATATTGAGTTTGGCGTAAGCACGCGCGGCTTTTTCGTGCAACTGCCCGTCGCTCGGAAAGCGGGTAAGCGTGCTTTCCAGATATTGCGCGGCATCGCGTGCACGCCCGGCTTTGAGTAATGCTTCCGGGTAGTCATACACCAATTGTTTCTTATTCGGGTAACGCTTGAGGGCGTCATCAAAACGTTGAATCGCTTCATCCAGCGCGCCGCTTTCCATCAGAATATGTCCCGCCATCGCGTCGATCATTGGGTGCTGCATGGTTCTGTCGAGCCAGGCGATTTCTTCTTTGGCGCGGTCAAACTCTTTGGTACGCAGTAAAGATGCCGCCAATCCATAGTGCGTCGCTGCTTCATTGTTGAATTTACGCGTGCGCAGCGCTTCGTCAAAACGGGCAACGGCTTCTTTTCCGGTACCGGCATAGCTTTGCAGGAGCGCACGAACAAAATGGAAATCGATGCTGTCAACGACTTGTTTATAAGGCACGCCTTCCGCACGTGCCTGCGCTTCGGCAATCCGTTCCGTGGTGACGGGGTGGGTGCGCAGGTAAGAAGGCGCTGTGCCGTCGTTGAAACGATTGGCGCGCAACATGCGCTCCATCAGCGTTGCCGAGGCATTGACATCAAACCCGGCGGCGCGCAAACGTTGAAAACCGATGCGGTCAGCTTCGTATTCATGTTCGCGGGTGTAATTGATCTGCGATTGAATCGCCAACGCCTGTGCGCCTGCGACGGCAGCGCCGATCATTTGATCGCCCGATGAAGAATTGGAGCCTGCCGCTGCGGCGGCTACGGCGAGCGCCGCCAGCGACAGCAGCAGTTGATCTTTCTGCCCGCTGATCATGCGCGCAAGATGATATTGCGTGACGTGGGTGATTTCGTGCGCGAGCACACTGGCAAGTTCGGATTCGTTTTGCACCAGTGTGATCAAACCCGTGTTGACGCCGATGAATCCGCCGGGCAGCGCAAACGCGTTGACGGTGGTATCGTACACAGCGAAGAATTCAAACTCTTGGCGGGTATCGTTGATCGCGGAAACCAATCGATGTCCCAGTGTGTTGAGGTAATCGTTAACCTCGGGGTCGTTCATGTAGGTGCCGTTGGCGCGTAGCTCACGAATGATGTCTTCGCCCATCTTGCGCTCTTGGTACGGTGAAAAAGCCTCGCGCGATGCATCGCCGAGTTCGGGCAGATTGTATTGCGCGTGGAGCGAAGTCGGCATCAACGCGAATATGATCAGCATCGCGAAAAACCATGCTTGCCATTGCGAAGAACGACCGAGGGCGCGAAAAAAATCACCGAACATAAAGCATCGTCAGAAAAGAATAGTTCTCCGGAAAAACATGTGATCAGGAACAGTGCTAATATGCGCATTCCGAGAATGCGCGCATGAATGCTGACGGTTTTTATTGTACGGCATTATTCGCGCGGGCAACCGAAAAGAGCTTTTTATGAGTAACAACAATCCTTCCGGATTTACCCACTTCGATGCCAGCGGTCAGGCGCACATGGTCGATATCGCCGACAAAAACGTTACGCTGCGTCGCGCGCGTGCCGGTGGCCGCATTCACATGTTGCCGGAAACGCTGGTGCTGATTCTGAGTGGCGACGCAAAGAAAGGCGATGTGCTGGGCGTGGCGCGCATCGCCGCGATTCAGGCGTCGAAACAAACATCAACGCTGATTCCACTCTGTCATCCATTGGCATTGACGCACATTGCCGTTGAGTTCTCCATTGATCAGGAAACGTCATCCATTGCGATCGAAGTGGTCGCTGAAACCAAGGGTAAGACTGGCGTGGAGATGGAAGCGCTGACTGCCGTCAGCGTCGGTTTGCTGACGATCTACGATATGTGCAAGGCGGTCGATCGTGCGATGTGCATAACCGATATTCGGTTACTGGAAAAGTCCGGCGGAAAATCCGGTCACTTCATGGCGGAATAGCTTATGTTTAGTCGTATTCGCGAAGATATTGCCGTTATTTTTGAGCGCGACCCGGCTGCGCGCAACACCTGGGAAATTCTGACCTGCTATCCCGGCGTCCATGCACTGATTTTTCATCGCTTGATCAGTCACCCGTGCTGGCGCATGGGTTTGCGTTGGGTAGCGCGGTGGTTTTCGACGCTGGCGCGGTGGATGACCGGTATCGAGATTCATCCGGGCGCGACCATCGGGCGTCGTGTGTTCATCGATCACGGCATGGGCATCGTGATTGGTGAGACGGCGGAAATCGGTGACGATTGCACGCTTTATCACGGCGTCACACTGGGCGGCACCTCGTGGGAAAAAGGGAAAAGACATCCGACGCTGGGCAATGGCGTCGTTGTCGGTGCGGGCGCGAAGGTGCTTGGTCCGATTTTGATCGGTGATGGTGCCAAAATAGGCTCGAATGCCGTGGTTGTGCGCGAAGTGCCGGCGGGCGCGACGGCGGTGGGCATTCCGGCGCGCGTGCTGACACAGGAAGACAGTGAAAAACGCAAAAAACAGGCGGAGAAAATCGGTTTTTCGGCTTATGCCGTTTCCGACGACATGAACGACCCGGTGGTCGTTGCATTGCATCATTTGATCGACCACGTCGCCAAAAACGACGATTGCATCAAAACCATGGCGAAGAAGCTCAACATACAGGGAATTGACTGCGGATTACCACCGGAAGACGTTGAAAAGCCAATTGATTCGGGTTCACTCAATAAAATGCTGGAATAATAAAATGGCCGAGATTGTAAAAAGCCGGCAATTTACTTGACTAAAGCAGAAGGTTATTTTACTGTGCGGCTGTGTGGTCTTTGCTGCACAGAGAGTTCTACGAACCCGATCAATTTTGTTTTGGAGAATAGCACATGCGATTAACCACAAAAGGTCGTTTTGCTGTCACCGCTGTTTTGGATGTCGCTTTAAACGGAACGAAAGGCCCGGTCACGCTAGCGGCAGTGTCAGCCCGCCAAAATATCTCTTTATCTTATCTTGAACAACTTTTCGGGAAATTGCGTCGCTGCGGTTTGGTTGAAAGCGTTCGCGGTCCCGGAGGCGGATACAATCTTGCCAAACCGTTATCACAAGTTTCGGTAGCCGATATTATTTTCGCCGTTGATGAACCCATCGACGCCACCCGCTGCGGCGGACGCGGCAATTGCCAGAGTGAACAGGATCATTGCATGACACACGATCTGTGGACTGGCCTCACCGCGCATATTTTCAAATTCATGGATTCCGTCACGTTGGAGCAGATGGTGGTTGCGCACCAGAACAAGCTCAACCGCGGTGCTAGGGAACAACAACCGGTCACTGTGCAGCACGATCTGACAGCCGTGCGTGAGCCGACGCTGATCTGAAGAAAACGCTGATTCATTACTGCGCGAAGGCAATACTACGCTGGAATTTCCTCAAGTCAGATTCCACTTATTTTGCCTTCGTTCGTGACATGACTCAGCGTTTCCTGAAAAACCGCACGCGAGTCGTGCAGTATTGAAATTCTTTCCAAAAGACGCATTTATCTTCGGGTAAACCGTATTTTCATTGAATTTCACTTTGTTTGACTCGCGTTCGTTGCGGTTTTCAGAAGTTTTTAGCAAACTTTCATTTTATATAAATATTTACGGAAAAATTCCTGTGTCGGCGTATAATGCGCCGACGTATGGAATTGGAAACCAACATGAAGCGCCCGATTTATCTCGATTACGCCGCAACGACGCCCGTCGATCCGCGCGTTGCTGAGAAAATGATTCCCTATCTCACCGAAAAATTCGGCAATCCTGCGTCGCGCTCCCATGCCTACGGTTGGGAAGCCGAAAAAGCCGTTGAAGAAGCGCGCAAGAATGTCGCCGAATTGTTCAACTGTGACCCGCGCGAAATCATCTGGACGTCGGGTGCGACCGAAGCCGACAACCTGGCACTCAAAGGTGCGGCGCACTTTTACAAGAGCAGAGGCAATCACCTGATCACGGTGCGTACCGAGCACAAAGCGGTGCTCGACACCATGCGTGAATTGGAACGTGAAGGCTTCGAGGTGACGTACCTCGATGTGGAAAAAGACGGCCTCGTCAACACGCAAACGCTGATTGACGCGGTACGCGACGATACCATTCTGGTTTCGGTGATGTACGTCAACAGTGAAATTGGCGTGATTCAAGATATTCCCGCGTTCGGTGAAATATGTCGTGAGCGCGGTATCATTTTTCATGTGGACGCGACGCAGGCGGTCGGCAAGGTGCCGATTGATCTACAAACGTTGAAAATCGATTTGATGTCGATGTCGGCGCATAAAGTTTACGGACCGAAAGGCGTTGGCGCGTTGTATGTGCGCCGCAAACCGCGCGTGCGTATCGAAGCGCAAATGCACGGCGGCGGACACGAACGCGGCATGCGTTCTGGAACTTTGCCGACGCATCAGGTTGTCGGCATGGGTGAAGCCTATCGTTTGGCACGTTTGGAAATGCAGGAAGAAATTCCGCGTTTGGCGAAGTTGCGTGATCGCCTGTTCAACGGCCTGCGCGACATCGAAGAGGTTTACGTGAATGGCTCGTTGGAGCATCGCGTGTGCAACAACCTCAATATGAGCTTCAATTTTGTCGAAGGCGAAAGCCTGATGATGGCGATCCGCGATATCGCCGTTTCATCCGGTTCGGCGTGTACATCGGCGTCATTGGAGCCGTCGTATGTATTGCGTGCGCTGGGTGTCAGCGACGAACTGGCACATAGTTCAATCCGCTTTTCGCTCGGGCGCTTTACCACCGAGCAGGAAATCGACCATGCGATCGACGTTATCAAGAAAAACATTGACCGCTTGCGCGAGCTTTCGCCACTGTGGGAAATGTATCGCGAAAATGTCGATCTGAGCCAAGTACAATGGGCGGCACATTGACCGCACAAGGGTGAGTATGTCTTACAGCGAAAAAGTTCTTGATCATTACGAAAATCCACGCAACGTCGGTTCGTTCGATAAAAAAGACGAAGACGTCGGCACGGGGATGGTCGGCGCGCCTGCGTGCGGCGATGTGATGAAATTGCAGATCAAAGTCGGCAAAGACGGCGTGATCGAAGATGCGCGTTTCAAAACCTACGGCTGTGGTTCGGCGATTGCGTCATCGTCGCTGGTCACCGAATGGGTGAAAGGCAAAACGCTGGACGAAGCGTTGTCGATCAAGAACAGCGAAATCGCCGAAGAGCTGGCGTTGCCCCCTGTCAAGATTCACTGCTCAGTGCTCGCCGAAGATGCGATCAAGGCGGCGATTGCCGACTACAAAGCCAAGCAGGAAAAAGGCGACGGCAGCAACGATGAAAATACCGCCGAAGCACCTGCGTGCACGCCACGTTCGGTGGCGTAATCGGAAAGGAAAAGGTCATGACCATTCAATTAACCGAAAATGCGGCGCGTCATGTTCAGACGAGCCTTGCCAAACGCGGCAAAGGTCTTGGATTGCGGCTCGGCGTGAAAACGTCCGGTTGTTCCGGTCTGGCTTACAAAATCGAATACGCTGATGAAATTCAACCGGAAGACGAACAGTTTGAAAGCAACGGCGTGCTGATCGTCGTCGATAAAAAAAGTTTGCCCTACCTCGACGGCACGCAACTTGACTATACCCGCGAGGGATTGAGCGAAGGGTTCAAGTTCGAAAACCCGAACGTGAAAAACGAGTGTGGCTGCGGTGAGTCATTCACCGTATAAACGATATTTTCGTAATGGCGCAGCCTCCTGATTATTTTTCAATATTGGGTCTTGCGCGCCATTATCGTCTCGATTCCGACGAACTGACTGAAGCATACCACCGCACGCAGCAGCAAACACACCCCGACCACGCCAACGATGCCGCCGCCAAGCAGCGCGCGGTTGCCAACGCAGCGCTGGTCAACGAAGCGTATCGCGCGTTGAAAGATCCGGCATTGCGCGCTCTGCATCTTTTGCAGTTATATGGCGTAGATGCTTCGTCGAATGCGTTATCTGAAAATTTTCTCGAAGAGCAATTGTCGTTGCGCGAAGCGGCGGAAAATGCGTTGCTCAATCGCGATGCTGACGCTGTTGAAACATTACGCACGCGATTGATCGACGCGTCGAAACAACGCCAACAAAAATTGGGAGATTGTTTGGACGGTAAAGATGTCACGCATGAAGTGCTACAACAAGCGCTGACTATCGCAACGGAATTGCAATTTCTCGAACGTTTCCGCGCTGACCTCGACGAAAAGTGGGAATACGCGGAAGAAGACTGACGCGCGATGGCAACATTGGCTACAATAAGCGCCGTGAAAAATGGAATCCGATAACAATGTCGATGTTGCTGCAAATTTCCGAACCCGACAGTCTGTCACCTAAACCCGCGCACAAACGCGTCGTGGGTATCGATCTTGGCACCACGCATTCGCTGGTAGCGACGGTGCATAACGGCGTGCCGACTATTATCCTCGACGACAAAGGGCATTCGTTGTTGCCATCGGTGGTGCGTTATACCGAACACGGTGTTGTCGTCGGGCAGGAAGCGCTGGCGGCGCAAGCCCGTGACCCGACAAATACCATTGTTTCCGTCAAACGCTTCATGGGTCGTGCGCTCACCGACCTCGGCGATGCGCGGCAGTTTCCGTATCAATGGGTGGATACTTCAGGCATGGTGCGCTTGAAAACGTGTGTCGGTGAAAAAAATCCGGTGGAGATTTCCGCTGAAATTTTGCGCGCATTGAAAGCACGCGCCGAAAAGCAGTTGGGCGGTAAGTTGGAAGGCGCCGTGATTACCGTTCCCGCGTATTTCGACGATGCGCAGCGGCAAGCGACCAAAGAAGCAGCGCAGTTGGCGGGGCTTGACGTATTACGTTTGTTGAACGAGCCGACGGCGGCGGCGGTTGCCTATGGTCTGGATCAGGGCGCCGAAGGCATTTACGTTGTGTACGATCTTGGCGGCGGTACTTTTGACGTATCAATATTACGTTTGTCGCGTGGCGTGTTTGAAGTATTGGCTACACATGGTAATTCTGCACTCGGCGGTGACGATTTTGATCACCGTATTTTCTGCTGGATATTGGAAACGGCATCACTGCCGCCATTGGCTGCGGAAGATACGCGCCTATTATTGGCATTGTCGCGTCGCGCCAAAGAGACGCTGACCGACAGCGACAACGCGGTGATCACCGCACGGCTATCCAATGGACATCGTATTGATTTGACGCTGACCGAAAAAATATTCACTGAAATCACCGAGCAACTGGTCAAGAAAACGTTGACACCGATCAAACGCGCGCTGCACGATGCGGGTTTGTCGAAAGAAGACATCAAAGGTGTGGTGATGGTTGGCGGTGCAACACGGATGCCGCAAATTCGTCGCACCGTTGCCGATTATTTTGAACAACCACCATTGGTTAATTTGAACCCCGACGAAGTTGTTGCGCTGGGCGCGGCGATTCAAACAAACGCGCTGGCAGGAAATCGCGACCAAGACGATGATTGGTTATTGCTTGACGTGACGCCGCTATCGCTCGGCATCGAAACAATGGGCGGGCTCGTCGAAAAAATCGTGCCGCGTAACGCCGCGATTCCGCTGACGAAGGCGCAGGATTTCACGACGTTCAAAGACGGTCAGACCGCGCTGGCGATTCATGTGGTGCAGGGCGAACGCGAGAAAGTCGAAGATTGTCGTTCGCTGGCGCGTTTTGAACTGCGCGGTATTCCGCCGATGGTCGCGGGCGCGGCGCGTATCCGCATCACGTTTCAGATCGACGCCGATGGTTTGCTATCGGTTTCGGCGCGCGAACAAACCACCGGCGTTGAAACCTCAGTGACCGTCAAACCTTCATACGGTCTCGACGAAAAAGACATTACGCGCATGCTTGCCGAGTCGATGGAATACGCGCGTGACGACATGCAAGCGCGCGCGCTCGCAGAATCGCAAATCGAAGCCGATCAGTTGCTCGAGCTGACGCAACACGCGCTGGATGAAGACGGTGATTTATTGTCGGCGGAAGAGCGTGCGGCGATTGATCACGAGCTGAATCATCTGCGTCAGTGTCGCGAAGGCAGTGATTTAAAAGCGCTACGTAACGCGTTGATGCAAACCAACCGCGCGACGAACGAGTTTGCAGGTCGTCGCATGAACCGCAGCGTGCAAAAGGCGTTGGCGGGTAAAAATATTGATACGGTGTGATCATGCCTGAAATTACAGTTTTGCCTCATCCCGATATTTGTCCGCAAGGCATTCGCTTTGATGCGAACGCGGGTGAACTATTGATCGACGCGCTGTTGAATCACGGTGTGAATATTGAACACGCGTGTGAAAAAGCTTGCGCGTGTACGACGTGCCACGTGATCATCAAAAGCGGTTTTGATTCATTGGCCGATGCGTCTGACGATGAAGAAGACATGCTCGACCGGGCTTGGGGTGTTGCCGCGACATCAAGGCTTTCGTGCCAAACGCGCGTTGGCGACGAAGATTTGCTGGTTGAAATTCCGCGCTACACCATCAACCACGCCAAAGAAGGAAAGTGAACATGACGGATAAACTGACTTGGCACGATACGCAGACCATCGCGGAAGCGCTGGTTGAAACGCACCCCGATGTTGACCCGCGCACGATCCGTTTCACCGACCTGCATCGTTGGATATGTGAATTGCCCCATTTTGGAGACGAACCGCAGGCCAGCAACGAACGTATTTTGGAGGCGATTCAAATGGCGTGGATTGACGAGGCGGATTGATGTCCAGATGACGGTAATCAGATGACAGGAATCAGAAAAATTTGATCGCGCGTAGCGCGATCAAAATAGCTCCCCTCGCCTGCTTGCGGGAGAGGGGCGGGGGAGAGGGTTTTTAGGGAAACACTGATTAATTACTGCACACGCGCAATACGGCGTTGGAATTCGCCTCAAAATGCTCATTTACGCCAAGTAAACTCCGCTTTTCGTTGAATTCCGCCTTGTCTTGCCCGTGCTCGTGACATTAATCAGCGCTTCCTTAGCAACTACGGTTATTTGAAGCGAGCTTTCAATAAATACCAAACGGATAACACTCGCATAACGTTCCCGAACCCCGGAAATTGTCGTAATATTTCAAATTCATGACATTCCGGGGCGAGCGATGAAAACGATTCTGGTGGCGAACACAAAAGGGGGCAGCGGAAAAACAACGCTGGCGACGAATATCGCTGGATGGATTGCAAGCAGACACCGTTCCGTCGCGCTGCAAGACGAAGACCCGCAAGGTTCGGCAAGCCAATGGCTGGCGCGGCGCCCCGCGCTTTTTCCCAAAATCGACATGTTTCCCGCAGGAACGTCCAAAAAAGAAGTGCGCGAAGGAGACATCGGCTGGCGCGTTATTGATTCAGCGGCAGGCTTGCACGGCGACACCTTGCGCGCGTTGATCAAGCAGGCGGATTTGATGCTGGTGCCGCTCGCGCCATCGGCTTTTGACATGGAAGCCACGCAAGTATTCCTCGACGTCATCATGGAGCGCAAAGCCGTGCGTGAACAGAGGCTGGCGGTGGGCATTGTTGCGATGCGCGTTGATGCGCGGACGAAAAGCGCGGCAGAACTGGATGAATTTCTCTATGGTTTCGATTTTCCGTTGCTAACACATTTGCGCGATACGCAGGTGTACGTGCAATGCGCACGCGATGGTTTGACGATTTTTGATTTGCCTCCGTCACGCGGCGCGCAGGATTGGGAGCAGTGGAAGCCCATATTGCATTGGCTTTCGCTCAACGCCCAATAAAGGAACCACTGATTCATTACTGCGCACGCGCAATACGGCGTTGGAATCCTCCTCAAAATGCTC
>DAISYG010000038.1:0-18503 GCA_036825435.1 Casimicrobiaceae bacterium
AGATTCCACCTAAAGATTCAAAAATAACTGTCCGAAGAACCGGGGCCACCTCTTTTATCTCCGGGCATATAACCATCACGGATCAAAAACACCGCCGAAGCCAGCGCCGCAATACCTGAACCGATGATATAAGCAGATTTTTTTTCAATCCCATCAGTTTTTTTCGGTTTGGAAAATCCTTCGTAGTTTCCGCTGTTGTAGTAGTACATAGCAACTCCTTTTGAAATTTGATTTTTGGTTGGTTCCGGCTACTGCGATAAACTGCCCGGATAGGAGTGCTGACCACTATCAAAAACCGTTTATCGGTTTGCTGCTTTAGTTTGTTGTTTGTTGCGTGAATCGTGGAGTCAAATACGAAATACAGGCTCAGCCAAAGTTGTTATTCGTGACTGAAGCGTCACCACCATAACAACCACGTTTTTTACCGCGCCTCCAAAATTTGTAAGTTATTGTTTGTCTGTTCAACAATCGACATCGATTTTTCGTTGGGCTTGATGCGGCGAAAAAACAAAGAAAAATACTCGGCAATGAACGTTTGTCAGGCGAATATTAAAGTTATTGGTAAAAACCAATATACGACTGAGCAAAGTAATGTGGGGCGATTAGATGAATCGGATCGTGGCTCGGCTATTCGCCACAAATCCCGGTGGATGTTGCGTTGTTTATGCTTTTTTACAGCCGCACGCTGATATTGATGAGTACAAATATTTGTACGAAGAAATATGAAAGCAGGAATCGCGCGAAGTGCGCAAAAACTTTGCTGAGACTCGGTATCTGATACCTGAGAAAACTGGCGGAGATGGAGGGATTCGAACCCTCGATGCAGTTATAAGCCGCATGCTCCCTTAGCAGGGGAGTGCCTTCGACCACTCGGCCACATCTCCGTTAAGGAACGACTGTTTCATTACTGCGCACAAGCGCTCGTGACATGAATCAGCAGTTCCTCAAGAAATCCTTGATTAATCACCGCGTATGGCGCTTTTCAAAGATTCTTCAGGAGGCTGGATTGTAAAGGGAAGCACCGCTTCCGTCCAGCGCTCACCTGTTCTGATCAGGAAATTTCCGCAGGCGCTTTGTCGAGGCCGAATGCTTTGTGCAACACGCGCACCGCGAGCTCAAGGTATTTCTCTTCGATGATCACGGAAATCTTGATCTCGGAAGTCGAAATCACCTGAATGTTGATGCCTTCCTCCGCCAGCGCGCGGAACATTTTTGCCGCCACGCCCGCATGGGTACGCATGCCGATACCGACCACGGAAACCTTGCAAATGCTCTTGTCGCCCTTGACTTCACGGGCGACGAAGGCCTTGCTTTCGATTTCACGACGAATCACGTCCATCGTCTTTTCGTATTCGCTGGAGTTGACCGTGAAGGAAACATCGGTGTGCCCCGACTCGCTGATATTTTGCACGATCATGTCAACGTCGATATTCGCTTCAGCAACCGGCCCCAGAATGGCATAGGCGATACCCGGGCGATCTTCGACGCCCATGATGGAAATTTTGGCTTCATCGCGGGTAAAAGCGATGCCTGAGATGATTTCGTCTTCCACGTTGTGTTTCTCCTCAAAGGTGATGAGCGTTCCCGGCGCGTTGGATTCGGGATTGTCGAGCGATGACAACACGCGCAGTTTCACTTTGTATTTCCCGGCAAATTCCACCGAGCGAATTTGCAGCACTTTCGAACCGAGGCTCGCCATTTCGAGCATTTCTTCAAAGGTGATGGTGTCGAGGCGGCGCGCGTCGGAAACGATGCGCGGGTCGGTGGTGTAAACACCGTCCACATCGGTGTAAATCTGGCATTCGTCGGCTTTCAATGCCGCCGCCAGCGCCACGGCGGAAGTATCCGAACCGCCACGCCCGAGCGTGGTGATGTTGCCGTCCTTGTCGTTACCCTGAAAACCGGCAACGACGATGATTTTTCCGGCATTCAGATCGTTGACGATTTTGTCGCGATCGATATCGAGAATGCGCGCTTTGTTGAACGCGCTGTCGGTCAACACACGCACTTGCCCGCCGGTATAACTTTTCGCCTGAAACCCCATTTCTTGCAACGCAATGCTCAGCAAGCCGATCGTGACCTGTTCGCCAGTTGACGCGATCACATCGAGTTCGCGCGGGTCGGGGTGTTGGGAAAGGCTGTGTGCCAGCAAAAGCAGGCGATTGGTTTCGCCCTGCATCGCCGATACAACGACGATAACCTGATTACCTTGCTTATAGTGATACGCCACGCGACGGGCGACGTTCTGGATGCGCTCGACCGTGCCGACCGAACTACCGCCGTATTTTTGAACAATGAGTGCCATATGGTTTGCGTTTGAAAAGTTGCTGCTACTTTAAAGGACGGAAGATTAGTGTAGCATTGGTTCCGCCAAAACCAAACGAGTTTGACATCGTCGCGCGCACGGATGTTTTCTTTGCAGCGTTGGCCACAAAGTCCAAATCGCACGCCGGGTCGGGATCGTTCAGATTGATCGTCGGCGGCACGATTTGATCGCGCAACGCCAAGATCGAAAAGATTGCTTCGATGCCGCCCGCCGCGCCGAGCAAATGTCCAGTCATCGACTTGGTGGAACTGACGGTCAGCTTGTACGCTTGTTCGCCGAAAGCGGCTTTGATGCCGTTACATTCGGCCAGATCGCCCAACGGCGTCGAAGTACCGTGTGCATTGATGTAATCAATTTCGTCCGGCTTCATCTTCGCGTTCTTAAGCGCCATCAACATGCTGCGTCGTGCACCATCGCCATCTTCCGGTGGCGCCGTGATGTGATGCGCGTCTGAACTCATACCATAACCGGCAAGCTCGCAATAAATGCGTGCACCACGTGCTTTGGCGTGCTCCAACTCTTCCAGCACCAGAATGCCGGCTCCCTCGCCCATCACGAAACCGTCGCGCCCCTGATCCCACGGACGGCTTGCACCTTGCGGGTCATCGTTGCGCGTTGACAACGCACGCATCGCGCTGAAGCCGCCGATACCCAATTCGCTGATCGTCGATTCCGCGCCGCCCGCAACCATGATGTCAGCGTCACCGTATTCAATCAAGCGCGCCGCATCACCCATGCTGTGGTTGGCGGAAGAACACGCCGTGACCGCTGCCAAGTTTGGCCCCTTGTAGCCGAACTGAATCGAAACCAGCCCGGAAATGATATTGATCAGCGAACCCGGCACAAAGAACGGCGTGATCTTGCGCACCCCGCCGCTAAGGAACGTTGCGACGGTGCTTTCGATATACGGTAAACCGCCGATTCCCGCACCGATCGACATACCGACGCGCTCTTTGTCGCCGTCGTAATGTTCGAGACCGGCATCGCGCACCGCTTCCACCGCAGCCGCCAGACCGTAATGCGCAAACGTGCCATAACGCCGCGCTTCTTTGGGCGGCATGTATGGATCAATATCAAAATCATCGACTTGCCCGGCAAAACGCACCGGAAAAGTGGATACGTCGAAGCGCGTAATGTTCTTGATGCCGGATTGCCCGGCGAGAATGTTGCTCCATGCTTTTTCCAGACCGGTACCAACCGGAGAAATAATCCCCATTCCGGTCACGACGACACGACGATGCGACATGTGGTTTCCTCATAAAAAAAACCGCGCCCGCGCTCAAGAACGCTTTGCACGGTTTATCAAAAAACGTCCGTCCTTTGTCGCGGCTTTTGCACGCAACAAAAACAACACAACGGCTCAATATCGAGCCGTTGCTTCAAATCTGTTTTTAAGACTTCAGGTTTGCGCTGATGTACTCAACCGCCTGTTGGACGGTGGTGATTTTCTCGGCATCCTCGTCAGGGATTTCCGTTTCGAACTCTTCTTCCAGCGCCATCACCAACTCAACCACTGCGAGTGAATCCGCACCGAGGTCTTCGGTAAACGAAGATTCGCTCTTGATATCCTCTTCTTTCACATCCAATTGTTCGGAGACAATTTTCTTGACGCGTTGTTCAACATTACTCATTGCAATGACTCTTTCTTGGGTTAAAGAAAAGCAAATTCTACCAGAAACTCTTTCAGGGTTTGGAAGACACTTTTTGCAAATATTTCGATGCTGTCAAAACCTGTTTATTTCTTCGAATTTACCGATAATTTCTTTTATCTTACGCTTATTCTGTCAAAAAGTGTTTATTCAAAACCAATATCGCGACAACGGATTTTGCGCCGTTTTTCCGGGCAGCTCAGATTTGCTGTAATGGATAAAGTTGCCAACTACTCGGCGGCGATTCCATGCCATCCACCGCGGCTTCCGCGCCCGACATCGTTGTGCAATACGGGATACGGTGCCGCAATGCCGTGATGCGAATCTGGCTCGAATTGGTAATCGCGGTGCGCGTTTCATCGACAGTGGTGAACAGCATCGCCACGTCCCCGCTGATCATGCGATCCACGATATTCGGGCGGCCTTCCTTGAGTTTATGCACCACCTCCACCGGCACACCGGCAGCGGTAATCGCTTCTGCGGTACCTTCCGTAGCCATCAGTCGGTAATTCATCGCATGCAGCCGTTGCGCCACCTTGACGGCACGCTCCCGATCATTTTTCTTCACGGTCAGCAACACCGCACCACTTGACGGCAAACGCACGCCCGCCGCCAGTTGCGCCTTGAACAGCGCCTCGCCGAAGGTTTTGCCGATGCCCATCACCTCGCCGGTTGAGCGCATTTCCGGACCCAGCACCGGGTCAACCCCCAGGAACTTGGAAAATGGAAACACGGCTTCCTTGACGTTGATCATCTTCGGCGCAACTTCTTCGGTCACGCCCTGCTCCGCGAGTGATGTTCCTGCCATCACCCGCGCCGCGATTTTTGCCAACGGCAAACCAGTGGCCTTGGAAACAAACGGCACGGTGCGCGATGCGCGCGGGTTCACCTCGAGCACATAAATCGTTTCCTTGCCGTTTTTATCATGCTGAATGGCAAACTGGACGTTCATCAACCCAACCACGTTCAATGCCTTCGCCATCGCCCGGGTTTGCTCTTTCAATTGAGCAACGACTTCAGCAGACAGCGAAAACGGCGGCAACGAACACGCCGAATCACCGGAATGCACCCCCGCCTGTTCGATATGCTCCATCACTCCGCCGATCAACACGCGCTCACCATCGGCAACGCAATCCACGTCGCACTCGATGGCGTCGTCGAGAAAATGATCCAGCAACACCGGCGAATCATGCGATACCTTGACCGCCTCATTCATGTAGCGCTTCAGATCCACCGCGTCGTGAACAATTTCCATCGCCCGTCCGCCGAGCACATACGACGGGCGCACCACCAGCGGAAAACCGATTTTTTCGGCATGTTTCAGCGCCTCCGTTTCGGTGCGTGCGGTGGCGTTGGGCGGCTGCCGGAGATGCAGTTTGTTCAGCAGTTGCTGAAAACGCTCGCGGTCTTCGGCAATGTCGATGCTGTCCGGCGATGTGCCGATGATCGGCACGCCATGTTTTTTGAGCGCCAATGCAAATTTCAGTGGCGTTTGTCCGCCGTACTGCACGATCACGCCTTCCGGTTTTTCCACGTCGATGATTTCGAGCAGATCCTCCAGCGTCAACGGCTCGAAATAAAGCCGATCCGACGTATCGTAGTCGGTGGAAACCGTTTCCGGGTTGCAGTTGACCATGATCGTTTCAAAGCCGTCTTCGCGCAGCGCCATCGCCGCATGCACGCAACAGTAATCGAACTCAATGCCCTGCCCGATCCGATTCGGGCCGCCGCCAAGCACCATGATCTTGCGGTTGTTGGTCGGCTGCGCCTCGCACACGCCGTGCTCTGCTTCATATGTGGAATACTGATACGCGGTGCGTGTAGCAAACTCCGCCGCGCAGGTATCCACGCGCTTGAACACTGGCCGCACCTTGAATGCACGACGCCGCGCACGCACGGTTTCTTCATCGCTTTTCAGCAGCACCGCAAGGCGACGATCGGAAAAACCTTTCTGTTTCAGATAACGCCATTCTTCCGCAGTCAACTGATCCAAGCTTTTCGCACGCACTTTTTCTTCAACCGCCACCAGTTCTTCAATCTGCGCGAGGAACCACGGATCAATCTTGGTCATGCGCTCGATTTCATCCAGCGTCATGCCGATGCGGAAAGCATCCGCCACATAATACAAACGATCCGGACCCGGCTCGCTCAACTGATCTTCGATTTCATCGCGGTCGGTGGTTTTTTCATCGAAGCCGTCCGAACCGATTTCCAGACCGCGCAACGCTTTTTGCAGCGATTCCTGGAAGGTTCGACCAATCGCCATCACCTCGCCGACCGATTTCATCTGCGTCGTCAGATGGGAGTCGGCACCGTGGAATTTTTCAAATGCAAAACGCGGCACCTTGGTGACGACATAATCAATCGTCGGCTCGAACGACGCCGGAGTCGTGCCACCGGTGATGTCGTTTTTCAATTCGTCGAGCGTGTAGCCCACCGCCAGCTTGGACGCGATCTTCGCAATTGGAAAGCCGGTGGCCTTCGATGCCAGCGCCGATGACCGTGACACGCGCGGATTCATCTCGATCACGATCGTGCGTCCGTTCTCCGGGTTGACCGCAAACTGCACGTTCGAACCGCCGGTATCCACGCCGATTTCGCGCAAGATCGCAAACGACGCATCGCGAATCAACTGATACTCCTTGTCGGTCAGCGTTTGCGCCGGGGCAACGGTGATCGAATCACCGGTATGGATACCCATCGGGTCAAGATTTTCAATCGAGCAAATGATGATGCAGTTATCAGCGCGGTCGCGCACCACTTCCATCTCGATTTCTTTCCAGCCGAGCAGTGATTCCTCAATCAGCAACTCATGAATCGGTGAAAGTTCTAGTCCACGCTGGCAGATTTCACGGAATTCATCCGGGTTGTACGCCACGCCACCGCCAGTGCCACCCAGCGTGAACGATGGACGAATCACCACCGGATAACCGCTGCTTTGGGTCACCTCGGTGATCTGGCGCTGCACCTCCTGCGCCTCGTCCCACGAATGCGCAACGCCGGAACGTGCCGATTCCAAACCGATTTTGTCCATCGCTTCCTTGAAGCGCTTGCGGTCTTCCGCCTTATCGATCGCATCGGGCGATGCGCCGATCAACTCGCAGTTGTATTTTTCCAGCAAGCCATTGCGGTGCAGATCCAACGCGGCGTTAAGCGCCGTCTGCCCACCCATCGTCGGCAAAATCGCATCGGGACGCTGCTCATCGAGGATGCGTTCGAGCACCTCCACCGTGATCGGCTCAATGTACGTGACATCCGCCATTTCCGGATCGGTCATGATCGTTGCCGGGTTGCTGTTGAGCAAAATCGTGCGATAACCTTCTTCGCGCAACGCTTTCACCGCCTGCACGCCGGAATAGTCAAATTCGCACGCCTGACCGATGACGATCGGACCTGCGCCAATGATTAAGATACTGTGAATGTCTGTACGTTTTGGCATGGAATACCCAAATAAAAATTACGATAAAGTTGCAGTCGCCAGCTTGACGCCGAAGCCGACAAATAATGCGCCGACCGAAGACGTTGCTCCCGCCGTCAAAAAACGGCGACGCTGGAACCAGAGCGCCAGATGCACACCGGCAAAAATCAAAATACTCAAATACAGCGCGCTGATCAGCTCCAGCACGATACCCAGAATCAGGAACGACAACCCCGGATGCGCATACGCCGGATCAACAAACTGAATGAAAAACGAAATAAAAAACAAAATGGCTTTCGGATTCGACAAACTGAGCAACAACGCACGACGAAACGAATGCAATTCCAGCTTGGCCTGCGTGGTCGGCCGCAAACGGCTTTCAGGAATGCGCCAGAGCTGCCAAGCATGGCGCAGTAACCCAAAACCCACATAACACAAATACAGCGCGCCGAGAATTTTGATCACCATGAACAACATCGGTTCGGCCTTCAGCAAAGACGCCACCCCGACCACCGCCAGCAACATCAAAATCGCATCGCCGAGAAAAATCGCGCACGCTGCGCGATAACCTTCGCGCACACCGTGCTGCACCGCCGTCGTCAGCACCAACAACGAATTCGGCCCCGGCAGCAGGACGATGACCACCACCCCGATCAGGTACGTCCAAAAATCCGTAATGCCCAGGCTGCTCATCATGTCGCCCGCGTACCCAAGCGCATATCCCACCATAATCTTGACGAAAACGATAGGCACAACATCGCGGGCAATAAAAGAGAAATCATTGAATGGCACTCAAGATGAAGATGACGCATTACTGCATGGCTTGACGCGCAGAACGATTCCAACTCGCTCATTCCGGGCGCGATATTGTATCAAGGCTGCCGAACAAAGGCTATTGAAGAGAATGACGGCTTGCATAAAGCTGGAAAAATGTAAAAACATGAAGCAACTCTCTCAACCCTTTTACCCATTACCAACGCCACACTCAAACCGCAAAAAATATTTCAGTTGCTTTTCTTCGGTAACTTCATCATGCGGAATCAGAAGATATTTCCAGGGTTTTCCGCCGGTTTCTTGCGCGTAATCTGAAGCATGCTTGCACCACAGCGCTGCCACCTCGGCTTTTGCCTTGACGATTTTGTCATCAAGGTCTTTTCGGGCTTTCGTTTCCACCATCAGGATCATGTTATCCATTTCGGCAACAAAGTCGGGAACGTATTCGGGGTCATCATCCATTCCGTCCTTGTAATACATCTGGAACTGCCCTTTCGCGGGTTTGAGCCACTTGCTGGCATCGCGTTCGAGGATAACGGCAAAGCGTCGCTCTGTGTCCGAATCGAATTTTTGAAACGGGTACAGGCACTTTGTGAATCCGCCGAACAACATCGACTTGATGCGCTCCATGCCCTCCAAGGTTTCGCGGAAATGGCGGGGTGCTTGTCCCGCCGTGACCGTGTAATTGCAGGGTTTGAGTTCTGTGAAGCCGCGACTGACCTGCACCTCGAACTCGGTCGCCTCTTCGAAAAAGCGCGCCATCATCTGCGAGTGGATTTCCCTGGCGATGGTCTTGCGCTGCCCGTCCAGCACATTGAGCGCATCAGCTTCGGAGAGATAGCCATTCAGGTGCTGCACCATCTGTCCCGCAAGGTCGTAGAGCAGATCGGCGTGGGTGAAGTAGTCGATGTCGTCGAAGTCCACCAGCGCGTGGACGATGTAATCCTCCGGGCGCTGCTCTTTCAGACCAATTTCAGCAGCCAGCGTGTCTTGCTCATTAGTGCGCAGGTTATGGATAACAATTTCACGTTGACCTGGTTGCAGGTGAAGTTGACTTACGTTTAGCTTGAACGAACGAAAACCTGTCGTGACCACCCCCTTCGGCACCACAGCAATACGTGGAATATCGATGGTTTGCTGCACCACGATCTCTGTGGTCTTGGCAACCACGGCAGACAGATCAATTGCCGGTGTCGCATCGTCCGCTTCCGCCAGCAAGCTTCCCTGCATCGGCTTCAGCCGCTCGGCCACTTCCGCCAGAATCGCCGATTGCACCTCTGGCTTGAGCAGCGCGCCACTGGTCGGCACCAGATCGCGCCTGACCTCGTATTTGCCGATGACATCCATCACCACGCGCGCGGCCTGCTTCTCCGCTTCGGTGGTGAACACCGGCGTCGGCGCGGGTTTTGCCGCGCCACCCTCCGAGTCTGAGTAGGCAGCCGCCGAGTCCGGATCAACCGCCGGTGCAGCATCCGTCAACCCCAGCCGTGCCGCCGCGCCAGAGCCAACCTGCACGCTCACCTTCTTGTCGTCGGCACTGGGCGCGTCGAGGATCACCTGCTTCAGCCGGATCGGCGAATCGCCACGGTTGGCCTCGTCAATGATTTCCTGAAACTTGTCGTGGGCAACGATGTTCAGGCGATCCACCGCCGCCACGCCGGTACGTTTGCCGTAAGGCAGACGCAAACCGCGTCCAATGCTTTGCTCGATCAGCGTCCGCGCATTGGCAGCGCGCAACGGCACGATGGTGTAGAGGTTGGTCACATCCCAGCCCTCCTTGAGCATGTTGACGTGAATCACGATCTCGGTCGGCTCGTCCACGCTCTCCACGGCCAGCAGGCGCGAAATCATCTCCTCTTCTTCCGCGCCGCTGCGGCTGGAATCCACCTGAATCACCTTGCCCGCGTAACGCCCTTCGTAGAAGGCATCGGACTCCAGCAGCGACAACAACTGAGCAGCGTGCGTGGTATCACGCGCGATGACCAGCATGAAGGGCTTGACCGCCTTCACGCCGTTCTCGCGGGCGTAGGTCAGCAGTTCCACCTTCGTGGTTTCGTGCAGGCGCACGCCATCTTCCAGCTTGGTTTTCTCCACTTCCTCCGGCGTGTGCTCGCTGGCCTTGAAATTGCGCTGGGTGACCACGGCAGGTTCCTTGACGAAACCATCCTCCATCGCCCGCGCCAGCGGGTAGTCCATCACCACGTTCCTGAACGGCACAGGCCCCTTGCCAGACTCCACAAACGGCGTTGCCGTCAGCTCCAATCCGAATAATGGATTCAGTTCATTGATTGCCCGCATTCCCGCCTGTGCGCGGTAACGATGCGATTCATCCATCAACAACACCAGGTCGGGCAGATTGGCCAGATAGTTGAAATAGCTGTCGCCCAACACCTCACGCATTCGCTTGATGCGTGGCTCCTTGCCACCGCGCACTTCGGAATTGATCTTGGAGATGTTGAAAATGTTGACGCGCACTTCCGAGAAAATGTCGCCGGTTATATCGAGCCCGGATTGATCGTAATTGTCTCCGGTAATAATCCTCGGCGCGTTGATTGCAAATTCACCGATCCCTCTGAACACATACTTCGGCGTATTCGACGTGAAGTCCGCAATCAGCTTGTTGTAGATCGTCAGATTCGGTGCCAATACGAAGAAATTATTGATGCCGTGCGCCAGATGCAGATACGCAATGAACGCGCCCATCAGCCGCGTCTTGCCCACACCCGTGGCCAGCGCGAAACACAGCGAGGGAAACTCGCGCTCGAAATCCTCCAGGGTGGCGAACTCGGCTTTCAGCGTTGCCAACACCGCTTCGACATCCGCGCCGTGTTTCAACATTTCGGGCGCGGCATCAAGCGCCTGAACCAGACGCGCCAGCGATTCCGCCTGTGGCGAACGTAGCGATAAACGGTTAGTCACTTGCTGTTGCGTGCGAACCTGATTCATACGCCACCCTCCTTTTTCTGATCGCCTTCATCACGTGGGCGTACCTCTTCAAGCTGCTTCAACATGCGGTCAAAATCGCTTTCAAACAACCGATCCTGCACGATGCGGTATTTCTCGAACTCGGTTTCGGCGTGCGTTTTGGCCAGCTCGGCACTCACCTTACCCGCGTCCTGCAAAATTTCCCGATCCCAGAGTTTCAGAAAACCGCCGAGTCGTTCTTCCCAATCCGTCATTGTCATCGGAATGCGGCGCATGGCTTGCAACTCCGCCATGTCGAGATACGCAGAAACAATCCGCTCCATCTGTGCCAATTCATATTCCGACAGATAGTTTTTGGCAATAGAGACATCGTATTTATGGATCTTCCCCTTCGGCGCGCCATCCCAATTGGTCAAGCCCATATTCTCTTTTTGATGATCGGCACGATCCACAATCACTTCGGCTGCCGTTTGTCCATGAATGGCGTAATGCAACTTGTTTTGCACGGCGGCAAAAAAACGCTGCGTCGCAGCAGCCGAAGGATCGTAATCCAGCGCCGTAGCATAGATATCCGTGATTTTCTGGTAGAACTTGCGTTCGGAAAGCCGGATTTCCCGGATTTTTTCCAGTTGTCGCTCGAAAAACTCTTTCGTCAGCACGCTACCGCCCGCCTTAAGGCGCTCCACATCCATCACCCAACCCTGAATCGTGTAATCCTTGACGATCTGATTGGCCCATTTGCGGAACTGCACCGCGCGCTCGTTTTCAATTTTGAAACCGACAGCAATGATGGCTTGCAGGTTGTAGTGTTCCACTTCACGTTGAACGGTTCTTTTACCCTCGGGTTGAACTATTAAGTATTTCTTAACAGTTGCTTCGCGCATCAACTCCTTGTCATCGAAAATACGCTTGAGATGTTGATTGATGGCGGAAACCGTCACGTCGTAAAGCGTTGCCATCATCTTCTGCGTCAGCCAGATATTTTCGTCTTCATAACGCATTTCCACCGACTGCGGTTGTTCACCTGTAGCCGCGACAAAGGTGAGATATTCAGCCGCCGACGAACGAACAGAAATTTCTTTCTTCCGGCTCATGACGCATCCCCCTTCCCCTCATCGCCACCGCCAAACAAATCCGCCGTTTGTGTATCCGCCTTGGACTTTCTCCCCTCTCCCCCTCGCGGGAGAGGGGCCGGGGGAGAGGGCTCCGCCATCGGTAAATTGGCCACATTCAAGCTGTAATCGTCATGGCCCCATTCGCAACGCGCCAGCACCATCTTCGGGATCTTCTTCAGCGTCAGATTCGGCCAACGTTCCACCGCCTTGCCCGCTGTTACGCCATGAAAAGCTGAGCAACACACCAACAAACTGCGCTGCCCACCCACTTCATCGGACAATGCCTGCAACTGCGCAGAAGAAAGATTTTGCGTGGTCACGTAAATGAAATCGCGCTCGCTCGAAAACCCGTGCTGCCACCAGAACGTTTCCGACGGCGCGTAAGTAAACCCTTCCAGCTTGCACAGCGCCTCGGTCAATTGCGCGGCGTTGTATTCGGGGTTGATGATCGGATTACCCCAACGGTCATTGACAATCAGCGACGACGCCAGCCGGTAATAACGAAAACCGCCGCCGCCCTGCCAGTTCACCGCTTTCGTGATCCCGCCGGGGTCTTCGCCGTCGATGACTTTTTTCAGTCGCGGAATGATGTGCGTGTGACAATGCTCGCCCAGCTCCACCATGATCCAGCGCCGACCCATCTTGTGCGCGACCGCGCCGGTGGTGCCGGAACCGGCAAAGGAGTCGAGGACGAGGTCGCCGGGGTTGGTGGCGATATGAATAACTCTAAATAAAAGACGTTCTGGTTTTGGGGTTCCAAATGAATTATCGACCCCGAAGAGAATTTGACTCTCTCTTTTTGCTTCATCCGTGTGGCCCGCTTCTTCGTGGGGCCACCACGTCCATGGAACAATACCTTCAATGTCCTTCAAAAATTGCTTTCTTGAAGGAACTGCATTCCCGTCCTTCCCGAAATAAATAAGATCGTTCTTAACTAACTCTAAATACTTGGATTCAATGACCTTCCAACATGAACCCACCGGAGGCTTATGCTGTTTCCCGTTAGGAGCAGTAATTGTATACATCTGATTTGGGCGATAACCTTGAGCAGCGAGGGAGACACCGCGCCACGCGCCCTTGGGATCCGAATTAGGATTTTTATAAACCTGCCGCTGCTTCTCTTCTAAAGGCAGCTTATTAAACACTGTTCGTAGACGAGATGCATTTTTTGCGTAAATCAAAACATGATCGTGGGCACTACCAATGATGACCCTATTTTCCCGCGAATAGCGTTTCTGCCATACAACGTTCCCAACAAAACCTGAACGTCCAAACACCTCATCGCACAACACTTTCAAATAATGCGCTTCGTTGTCATCAATCGTGATCCACAGCGATCCATCCTCCGCCATCAACCGCCGGATAATCTCCAACCGGTCGCGCATCAACCCAAGCCAGATCGAATGCTCCAACCCGTCATCGTAATGCGCGAACGCGCTGCCTGTGTTGTACGGCGGGTCGATGAACACACATTTCACCTTGCCGCTAAACTCCTGCTCCAGCGCCTTCAACGCCAGCAAGTTGTCTCCGAAGATCAAACGATTATCGAAAATATCCTTCTCGCTAACCCGCGCCTTGGCGTGATACGACCTCTCCGTATCCTCCAGCAAAATGCGCGGCTCTAACTTCGGCCGCTTCTCCTTGCCAATCCAGGTGAGTTCGAGTTTTTGTTTGCTCATTTCGTTGATGCCTTTTTCGGAACTAACGCCTTGGCTGCTGAATCGAATAGTTCGTCATTGATGGGCGAACGCAAACGGTCGTTGTTGAGCAACTTCAATAAAAGTTCAACCGTTTCTTTCTCAACAACGATTTTTCCATTAACGATTTTCAACTCCCATTTTTCTTTCTTGCTGACGGCGATCAATTTCTTTAAATAATTCTGCTGCTTGTAGTAGCCTGATTTACGAATAGATGACAACTTACGCAGATGATGAAGATTTGAACCAACAAATTCTCTGATGATCTCAACTCCATCAAAGATAGCCAATTTTTTGAAAGCCGATAGAACCTCCTCCCCGTTCGCCTTCATGCCCTCTCGGAAGTTCATCGCTGTCTCAAATTGTCGTTTGTCCGCAATAAAGGTTGTTCCCTCATAAACAAAAAAGTCGTAACGCGGATAGATCATGAATACCTCTTGGTCATCCAGATCAACCAATTTGTGATTTTGAAAGAATACTGCATTCTTGGATTTAACCTTTTGTGGTTGTGTATCAGTATTTATTTTTCGCCAACCGTATAACTTTTTTCCATCCTTCTCAAATAAGATAATGTAGGCCCACGACTTGAGCAGCTCATCGTAGTCGACGGCATGCGGGTTGTTGAATCCACCCGCAATTGCAGCTTCAACTTTGACGAAATCTGTCGAGTTTGTTGAAATGGTAAACAAGGAATCATCACCATCCGTGTTGTTGTAATCATATTCGGTAAGATGAAAGTCCTTTCCCTGTAGCTGTTGCTTTAAGTATCGCTTGAACCGTGCTTCAAGTTTGCGATCCATATCAACGCGTAATACAGAGTAAGAAGCGTTTTTCTTCGCGGCTATCTTTTTTTTGACTAACCAAAAGCTGGCGTCCCACTTGTTGAAGTCTTCTGCCTTGATTTGCTTTAGTTGTTTCTTGGCCTTAGCGTTCATGATTGCCCTTCATATTCATCAGTTGTAGGTCGTGCATTGATGTAAAGGTAATGGGAAAGTCGCTCCAGCCTGAGCTTATCCCCAACATCTATTGGAGTTCGAGTAACAACCATCGCTTGGTATTCTTTACTATCGCGCTTGAACGTGCAGTCAATGAGTAGGTAGCCTGCGATGGCCAGGATTGGATTGATGAATACTGTTTGTGTCCGATATGCCACGATAAATAACACTGCAAAAAATACTGCCAAGCTGACAATGATCTGCCACTCCGAGAAGTCAACCCGAATGAAGGACAGCATGTACGGAATTGTGTAGCCGAACATATCGCCGGATCTATTCGATACCTTGGTTACAATCACAGGCAACCCCGCACTTACATTTCTGGCGGTAAAAAGCGTGATGACCGTGCTGACAACTGCGATGAACAAGAGAGCTCCGCTGAATATCGGCGACCTCAGCAAAAAATGTTGGTTTAAATCAACATCTTTCACGATAAAAATAAACATTAATGGCGAATAGGCACTCAAAAACAGCATTAAAAAAACCCAGAAACGCAATCGTAAAGATGGATCATTCTTGCATTTCATAGCATGTTCCATCCAATCGTGAATAACACCCGTCCTTCAACTTTCTGCTGAAGTTGCACTTCCAATTGTTCAATCAGCGCGTTCCGCTGCGCCTCAATGTCATCCTGACGCTCGAAAAGTTCGCGTCGAAGTTTGCTGCGTTTGCCTTCCAGTTCGCGCTGTTGTTTTTGCCAATGCAGCTTTTCTTCCAGCGTGGGCGAAGTTGCTGCGGTGCGCCGCACTTCCTTGATCTCGCGGTCGATTTCCTTGATTTCCTGCTCCAAGCCCAGTTTGAGGTCGTCCGCCCAAGCGTCGAGCTTTTCAACTTCCTGTTGAAAATAACTCATGTTGCGTTGGTTGATGTTTCGGAGCAGGTCATTTTTACGTTGCGCTGCATCGCTATTCAGTGCGCTGTTGGCGGCGGTGTTGCCCGACAAGGTGACGCTTGCCGGTTGCTGTTGCGCCGGGAGCTTGAGCAGTTTTTCCGGGTCGTCTTCAACAAGAGTTTTTCCCTCATCGGTCACTGCGGAAACCACTAGGTGTTGCTCTGTTTTGTTGAACGCCTGCACTTCCAGCAATTCAAGGCGCAGCCAGCCCTGTTTTCCCCGGTAAGGAAGCAGGCTGCTGATTTGCTGGCCATAGGCGTCGTAATTGAACACGATGCGCAACGGCTCTGCGGCAAGCGAACGGTTTTTGGCGCGTTGCAGAATGCTTTGTGCGAGCGGATGGCTAATACGGTAAAGGTGGGCTTCTCCACTGCGCCGGGGGAGTTCGTAACGCCCTGAAGGAATAGCCTGCTCTGAATCCGTGATCAAGTCCGCAGGCACTTTGGTGAGGGTAAAACCATCGCTATCGAATGCGGCGTGTTCGTTCAGTTCAAAGCATGTGACCGCCATCAGCATGCGCTCGAAGCGGTTGCGTGCTGTTTTGCTTTCATCATCGCAATGGCGCAATTTGTCTTTGACTTCTTCGTCGAAATTTTCCAGCACGACCTTCCGGGTTTTCACCATCGCATCGTTGATTTCATCGGAAAGGTCGAGCTGAAGTTGCTGGAATGCCTGTTGTATCTGTTCGGGTTCCCGACAATGGCGATAGATTTCGGCAATACGTCTTTCGAAATCGACGCCCGAGCCAATGGCACCAAGCACTTCATCGCTGGCACCAAAAACGCCCTCGAACAGTTGGAATTTTTCCGAGAGCAATTCGTAAACGCGCCGGTCGGCTTCATTGGAAAGATCAACAAAATTGACCACCACCACATCGTGTTTCTGCCCATAGCGGTGACAACGGCCTATGCGTTGTTCGATGCGCTGCGGATTCCACGGCAAATCGTAATTGATCACCAGCGAGCAAAATTGCAGGTTGATGCCTTCAGCACCCGCTTCCGTGGCAATCATGATGGTGCCACGTTCCCTGAAATGCTCGACCAGCGCAGCGCGGGTATCTGCCGTTTTTGAGCCGGTAATGTGGTCGGTGCCCTGATGCCGTTGCAGCCAATCTTTGTAGATTTTCTGCGCACGCGCATCATTGTTGCTGCCATTGAACAGCACGATACCTTCGCCATACGGCGTATTTTCGAGCAAAGACAGCAGGTAATCCTGTGTGCGCCGGGATTCGGTAAAAATGATGGCTTTGCGCGCCGCGCCCAGCTTCTCCAGTTCGACAAAGGCACGTTCAAGTGCGACAAGCAGCGCTTCGCCCTTGGCATTGTTGCGGATATTGACTGCCAGTTCGCGGTATCGACGAAGCTCATCAATTTCATCAAGGATGGCCTGTCGTTCCTTGCTGTTTGTGTTTTCGTCGTTATTCTTTTCTCCGTTCCACTCGTCCTGGATCGATTCCAGCGCTTCAAAATCATCGCCCAGCGTTTCATCAATGCCTGATGCTTCGCTCTTTTTTTCGAGCGAAGCTGCGAGGCGATCCGCCATCGTTTTCAATGCGCCGGCAATCGCATGGGTTGATGAGGCAAGCAATTTCCACAGCACCAATGAAATAAGTTGCCGCTGGCTATCGGGCAATGCTTTGAGATTGGGGCGACGCAAATACTGCGAGACCAATTCGGAAAGTTCTCTTTCGTCCTGAGTTGGTGTGAACTCCTGAACAATGGCGTGTCTTTTGGTATAGGCCACATAAGGCTGAACCTGCCGCCGCAACGTTCGTTTGCAGATGGGTTGCAGGCGTTCGCGCAAACGATGGAAGTTGATATCCCTGTTCGTTGCGCCGAACTGCACTCGAAAGCTGTCGATGTCACCGAAAACACGGTCATCAATCATGCTGACCAGACCAAAAAGTTCAAGAATGGAATTTTGGAGCGGCGTTGCGGTCAACAGCACTCTGGATTGCGCGTTCTGTAATGCTTCTTTCAGCACCCTGCCGATGACATTGGTGGGTTTGTAGACGTTGCGCAGTCGGTGCGCTTCGTCATAAATCACCAGATCCCAATGGCCAATCTGCTTCAGGTTGTCTGCTTTTGATTTGGCAAACTGGTAGGAGCAAATGATGGGGCCGCCATCGTACAGAAAGGGATTGGCATCGCCCGATTTGCGTAATGCGTTGTAGTTTTTTGCTTCCAGAATCCGGCATTGCAAACCGAATTTTTCCTGCAATTCCTGATGCCACTGCTTGCGCAGGTTGGCCGGGACGATGATCAGAATGTGCCGTTTACGCTCCGCCCAGCGTTGCGCCAGAATCAGCCCCGCCTCAATCGTTTTGCCCAGCCCCACCTCATCAGCCAGCAATGCGCCCCGCGATAATGGACTTCGGCAAACAAAAAGCGCGGCATCGACTTGGTGCGGATTGAGGTCAACTTGGGCGTCCACCAGCGTAGACGCCAGCGAATCAATACTGCCTCCATCCGCATGTTTGGTCAGAAGCCACGCAAAATACTGGCTCTGACATGGAGTAAGCAGAGGTTCTCCCATGTACGGCTTTGCCCCTTCAAGATTGAGTTTATGCGTGATGGTTTAATGTATCACATTTGCCGCTTAAATCATGCCTAGCTCAGATTTTCATAACATCTTTGGTTCTGAAAGCGAACCCTGCACCTTCATCAAATCCACGAAATGATCGAACAGCGACACCGTGTCGTATGGTCCCGG
>DAISYG010000039.1:0-17955 GCA_036825435.1 Casimicrobiaceae bacterium
TGCGCCTGAAGAACCCGATCAAGGAAGTCCTTTACTTCGACAATGACCACCTCGGCACGCCACAACGGTTGATCGACAAGACCGGCAAGATCAGGTGGCAGAGCAACACCGATGCGTGGGGGAAGCAGAGGTCAGATGTCAGGAATCAGGGATCAGATAAAAGCGCAAACAGAAGTGGCCCCGGTTTTTCAGACAGTTTTTTAGAATATTTAGGTGAAACCTTCATTTTCGAACTTACTGGTTATCTCTGATGGACCTATCACAGCGTAAATACATCGCTGAGTTTTTTCTCAATCGCAATATTCTTCAACCGCACATATTGAGGCACGCCATTTTTGAACGGAGGCGGCGCTTCGCCACGAATCAGCGGCGTCAGATAGGTGCGTGCTTTTTCGGTGATACCGAAACCGTCGCGGGTGATGTACGAGCGTGGCAGCTTTTTTTCTTTGTTGGCAATTTTGCTTAACGGTGCGGCTTCGATTTTCCAACGGTATGGCGAATCCGATGAGCGAATGATAGCGGGCATTACAGCGTTGTGCCCGGCAAGAGCAAATTGCACCGCTGCTTTGCCGACAGCGTATGATTGCTCAAGATCAGTTTTCGATGCAAGGTGACGCGCAGCGCGTTGTAGATAATCGGCAACCGCCCAGTGGTATTTGTAATTCAGCTTGTCGCGAATCAGTTGCGCAATCTGTGGGCCGACGCCACCGAGTTGTGCATGACCAAACGCATCGCGCGTACCGGCGTCTGCCATCAATTTACCGTCTACGTTGAGCAATCCCTCGGAAACGCCGACACAGCAATAACCGAAGCGCTCGGTTTTTTCGCGCACCGCATTGAGAAAGCGCGCTTCATCAAAAGCAATTTCCGGGAAGAGCAGCACCAGCGGGATCGGTGTTTCTTTGTCTTCGGCAAGACCGACGGCAGCGGTGATCCAACCCGCATGCCGCCCCATGACTTCAAGAACGAATATTTTGGTGGAGGTTTTCGCCATTGACGCAACATCGAACGCCGCCTCGCGCATTGATGTCGCCACATATTTGGCGACTGAACCAAAGCCAGGGCAATTATCGGTGAGCACCAAATCATTATCGACGGTTTTGGGAACGTGGATTGCCTGTAAAGGGTAGCCCAGTTTTTGAGCAATTTGCGAAACTTTCAAACAAGTGTCCGCTGAATCATTACCGCCGTTATAGAAAAAATAACCGATATCATGGGCGCGGAACACGTCGATCAAACGTTCGTATTGCGCACGCGATTCCTCAAGGCTTTTCAGTTTGTATCGGCACGAGCCGAATGCGCCTGACGGTGTGTGCTTCAACGCCGCAATTGATGCCGCGCTTTCACGCGAGGTGTCGATCAAATCTTCAGTTAAAGCGCCGATGATGCCATTGCGTCCGGCAAGGACTTTGCCGATTCTATTTTTATGTTGGCGCGCAGTTTCGATGACGCCTGCGGCACTGGCATTGATGACGGCAGTGACGCCGCCTGATTGTGCATAAAAAGCGTTGCGTTTTTCCATGGTAAATTAAATATAATCAAATTCTTAAATAATTGGACAGAATCGAAGCCTCTCTACTTTTGTGGCGTCATTCCCGCGCAGGCGGGAATCCAGAAAATACGAGGCAGTGTTTTACTGGTTTCTTAAAAGCCCTCTCCCCCAATCCCTCTCCCGCAAGCGGGCGAGGGGGGTACCTGTTCAAACTGCCGTATCGTGCAATGATGCGCGATTGATCTGTCCAAGCAGTCGCCGCGCCGGTGGATAATCGGGTTGCGCAGCCAATGCGTGTTCGACCATCGTTCTCGCTTGTTCGCGTTCGCCTTTTTCCAATAATAATTGTCCGAGGTTGCAGCAAAATGCAGGATCGTAAGGGCGGATTTGTGTTGCCAGCGTTTGCGTTGCCAACGCCGCATCAATGTCACCGCGCATGCGTTCGATCATCGCGCGCATGTTGAGTGCCCAAGGGTCATTGAAACTGATTGCCAACACTTCGTCGATTTTCTCCAGCGCTTGTGCGACATGTTGTTGCTGCGCCGCATTTGCAGCTTCCTGCAGCAAGGGTTCGGTGCGTGCGGTTAGCGCTTCACTCGCAGCACGCCATTTGTCGTACACAATATCGCGAAAACGGACGAAACGATTGGGATCATGGTTGCGCCCGCCCGCCGTTCCCGATGAACCGCTATCGACATACCAAAGGAAGGTTTGCAGCGGTTCGAAATGAAAGCGCGTGTGTTGCGCGCATTGCAGTAGAAAATCCCAGTCTTCGTGAATTTCCAGCGCAGCGTCGAATGAACAGCCTGCCGTAATGAGTTGGCGAGAAATCAACGCGCTTGATAAATGAATGAAGTTGCGCAGGTAAAGCTCTGCCAACGCTGCGGGTTGTCCATACGATTCGCGACGACCATCGGCAAAAACAGCCTGCGCCAGCGAATGCACAACGTGTGCACCATCGGCGCGTGCGGTGGCATCAATCAAACCGGCGATGTGTTCGGGCAGGAATTCGTCGTCGTCATCGAGAAACGTGAACCACGCGCCGCTTGCCGCTTGCACACCGAGGTTGGCGGCTTCGGGTCGCGACAACGGTTTGTCCGATGCGATGAAACGCAACGGAAAAGCGCCGACTGTTTCCGGTTGCGGCGGATGTTCCGCACCACTGGCGGCAACCACCAGCACTTCAATGTCCGGATATGTTTGCGCGGCGAGCGACGCCAACGCGGTATCCAGCCCCGGACGCGCCATGCTGCGGATGATGATGGAAACGCGTGGTGCGGTCATGGTCGCTCCTTATGATCGTAATGCGGCGAGGCAGGCTTCACGAATGGCATCCACCGAACCAACGCCTTCAACTTTACGGTATTTCGGAAGACCGGTTGTCGCCGCGAGCTTTTGATAATAATCAATCAGTGGTGCGGTTTGTTCGTGATAGACGGCGAGACGTTTGCGCACTGTTTCTTCCCGATCATCATCACGCTGCACCAGTGGCTCGCCGCTAACGTCGTCGATGTCTTCCTGTTTGGACGGGTTGAATTTGATGTGATAAGTGCGCCCCGATGCCGGGTGCACACGACGACCGCTCATACGTTCGATAATCGCCTCGTTTGGCACGGCGATTTCCAGCACGTAATCCAGAGAAATATTAGCTTCCTGAAGCGCATCCGCCTGCGCGATGGTGCGCGGAAAACCATCGAACAGATAACCTTTTTCACAGTCTTTTTCTTTCAGTCGTTCGCGAACGATACCGATAATGATGTCGTCCGAAACCAAACCGCCGCTGTCCATCACTTTTTTGGCCGCGATGCCGAGCGGCGTTTGTGCTTTGACCGCAGCGCGCAGCATATCACCCGTGGAAATCTGCGGGATGCCGAACGCTTCCTTGATAAAACCTGCCTGAGTTCCTTTACCCGCGCCGGGCGGGCCCAACAAAATAAGACGCATTGCCTGATTCCTTTCCTAAAGCTTGTCCGCACTCGTGACATGAAACAGCGCTTCCCCTGATTCTCTATGTTGGTAGGCGTGTGGTCAAGCCATCAGGCTTAAAACGGTGCAAACATAATTCATGTTGCGTTGGATTTTCTTCAAAATGCTCGCTGACCTTCAAGCTAACGGCAGTTTTCGTCGAATCTCTTCTTATCAGGTTTGCGCTTGCCGAGTTTTTAAAAGCTGCGAGTGAAGCTTTAATCTTCTTGATACATCTGCCGCAAAAGCATGTCGTTAGCCTTCTGCAAATCTTCCTCGGTATCAATGCCGGGCGCCAGCGCTTCTTGAGTGACCAGCACGCTGATGCGGTAGCCGTGCCACAGTGCGCGCAGTTGTTCCAGCCTTTCGATGCGCTCGGTGGGCGCGGGTTCCAGTGTGGGAAACAGACGCAGAAACGAAGAGCGATAGGCGTAAATGCCGCAGTGGCAGTACGGCAAATGTTCGTTGGGGTAGGCAGAAAGCCAATCGTCGGCGTTGGCATTGCGGGCGAACGGGATTGGCGCACGGCTGAAATACGATGCGTAGTTCCAGCGATCAAGCACGACTTTGACGATGTTCGGGTTTTCGAAATCTTTGCGTTCACGAATTGGGTGGCAGACGGTCGCCATTGCGGCGTCTTCGTGCATCATCAATTCTTCCGCCACTTGGTCGATCAGCGTTGGCGGGATGAACGGTTCATCACCTTGAACGTTGACGATCACGTAGTTGTCCGGCAAGCCGAGTTGGTCGATTGCTTCGGCAATGCGGTCGGTGCCTGAAAGGTGGTCGGCACGCGTCATCACGGTTTCAATATCTGCAGCACGCGCGACTTTGGCAATGCGTTCATCGTCAGTAGCGATCACAACGCGCGATGATTGGCTCAGTCGCGCCTGTTCGGCAACGCGCACGATCATCGGCGTACCGGCAACATCAAGCAATGGTTTTCCTGGTAAACGTTCAGAGGCGTAGCGGGCGGGGATGATGGTGACAAAGGACACAGATCACCTCAAATCATCGGGTTTGTAGCGATGACGGTAATCCGCTGCTTCGTCATCACTGAGCGCACGCGCTTCATCTTCGAGCATCACCGGCACACCGTCGCGCACGGGATAGGCGAGCTTGGCGGCGACCGAAATCAGTTCATTGCGTTCACGATCGAACGCCAGTGGACCGCGGGTGACCGGGCACACCAGAAGCTCAAGCAGTTTTGGATTTATTTTTTTTGGCATGGCGCAATTTCACATCGATAAGATGGAGTAGCGGTGGCGCGATCTCGCTGGTGACCGGCAAATACCAACAACGATCATCGGCAAACGCGCGACATTTCACCGCGTCCTTTTCCGTCATGATAACCCAACGCGCATCCGGTAGTGCAAGATCGTTGGCGGTAAATGGAAAATGGTCGGCAAACGCGTGTGGTTCGATGTGAATGCCTGCGCAGTAAAACATTTGAAAAAAACGTTCGGGATTACCAATGCCCGCGATGGCGTGGATATGATTTTCGTCGATCAACGCGGTCAATGGCATGGTGTTTTCCGGCTGGTTGATCTGATGCAGCGTGTCGGCGCGCAAAGTTTGCCGGAACACCGGCGGCTGATATTGCGGCAATGGAGTTGTGCTGTCGATGTCCGTCAATACCACGGCAGAAACCTGTGCCAGACGTGAAGGTCGCTCGCGTAGTGGCCCGGACGGCAATGTCAAACCATTACCCAAGCGACGCATGCCATCAAGCATGGCAATTTCCATTGTGCGCGCCAAGCGGTAGTGCTGCATGCCATCGTCGGAAATGATGACGTTCACTTCAGGGTATGTTTTCAGCAAAAGCTCGCCTGCCGCAACACGGTTGCGGCCGATGGCCATTGGTGTATCGGTGCGCGCGATTTGCATGGCCTCGTCGCCAACTTCGTTGGGATTGCTCTCGGCGGTTACACACGCAATTTCATGGCGGGCGCTGACGCTACCACCATAACCGCGGCTGATAACGCCGGGCGTGAAGCCGCGCGCGCGCAACGCTTTCACAAGCGCGATTACAAAAGGTGTTTTGCCGGTGCCGCCGACCGTCACGTTACCGACAACGATAACGGGGACGGCGAGTGTTTCGCTGCGCAGAAAACCGTGGCGATACAACGAGGCACGGATTTCAACAACAACGCTGTACAGAATGGAAAACGGCAGTAGCACATAAGCCAGCCAAGTCGGGCGCGGACGATACCAGTGTTCGACAAGCAAACGCGCAAGCCAGCTCATTCGGGAATCGGTTCGTTGGTGGCGAAAGTCAAGTGGGTGATGTTGGCAACACGCGCTGCTTCCATCACGCGAATCACGGATTGGTGGGTGGCGTTGGCGTCGGCGTTGATGATGACGATCGGCTCTTCGACATCGCCGGCGGCGTCGCGCAGCGTCGCGGCAAAGTCATCGACGGACGAAAAACGAAACACCTGTCCGTTGATGGCGTAGTTGCCTTCCGAGTCAACACCGACGTTGATTTCCTGCGGACGATTGTCCATTTGTTCCGCGCTTGCTTCGGGCAGCGTGATCTGCAATTCGCGAATACGCTGATAAGTGGTGGTGACCATCAGAAAAATCAAAATCACGAGCAGTACATCGATCAACGGAATGAAGTTGATCTCGGGTTCATCACGCATTCGGTAGCCGCGCAGGTTCATGATCTTTCTCGTTAGCGTGTGTTCTGGACGGCATCAACCAGACGAATCGCTTCGCGCTCCATTTCCACGATGTACGATTCCACCAGCGCGCGAAAGTGCCGATAGAAAATCATGCACGGCACGGCGATCATCAAACCGAACGCGGTGTTGTACAGCGCGACGGAAATACCGTGTGCCAATTGTGCCGGGTTAGTACCGGTTGCTGTGGTTGACGCGAAAATTTCGATCATGCCGACGACGGTGCCGAACAAGCCGAGCAACGGCGCCATCGCGGCAATGGTGCCGAGTGTGGTCAAAAAACGATCAAGGCGGTGGGTGACGACGCGCCCGACTTCTTCGATCGCTTCTTTCATCACCACGCGCGGCGATTGCGCATTGGCAAGACCGGCGGCGATGATTTGTCCCAGTGGACCGCGCTGCGCAGTTTTGGTGAGCAGCTCGGTGCTCAAACCCTTTTGGCGGAATTCGGCAAGCACTTCATCGACCAGCCCCTTGGGAATGATCGCAGAACGGCGCAACGCCCAGAAGCGTTCGATGATAATAGGTACGGCGATGACCGATGCGATGATCAAAAACCAGATCGGCCACCCTGCTGCTTGAATGATATCCCACACAAAAGTTCTCCTGAACGTCGCTCGTCAATCGACCAAAGCAAAAAAGTCGGCGTCAATTATAACGTGTCAGAATGTTTTCCGCGCACGTTGAACTTTGCGTACGCCGGAAACGCGACGCAGTGCACGCAAAACCTCGGCCAAGTGTTGCCGATTGCGGACATCCAACAGAAAACGAAACGTGACCGGTTCTTGCGGAGTCGTGCGATCAAGCCAAAGCTGCGTGATATTGGTATCGGTCTCGGTAATCGCGGTTGCCAGATCGGCGAGCAACCCCTGACGTTCTTTTGCCCACAGAACAATTTCAGAAGCATAACGCGCATCATCATCGGGCGGCCAGGTGACATCGATCAGCGCATTGTAGGGAGGTGTTTGTTGTTTCAGCACAACACAATCGCGAGCGTGTACTTCCAAACCCAACTCGGGGCGCATCCAGCCAATAATGGCTTCATGCGGTAGCGGACGACAACATTCCGCATAGCGAAGCAAGGTGCTGCTGTCGCCAGACAAGCGCAGATTCTTTTTGCGCGTACTTTTTTTGAAGGGTTGTTCGCCGAGGCGTTCGAACAGCGCTTGCGCGATGACGTAGGGCAGCATACGTCCGCGCCCGATTTCGATATGCAGATCCTTCAATGTTTTCAGTGAAAACGATTCCAACAGCGATTGCCAGAGATCGTCCGTCACGCGCTCGGGGCGAATCTTCAATGCCGCCAACGCATGTTGCAGCAGACGCTTGCCCAGCGTTTCGGCTTCACCCTCTTGCTGATTGTTGAGGAAATGACGGATCGCGGAACGCGCGCGGCCGCTGACGACAAACGAAAGCCAGGTTGGGCTCGGATGCGTATCGGGATCGGTGATGATTTCCACCTGACTGCCGTTGCGCAGCACCGTGCGCACCGGCATCGCTTCGTGATCGACGCGCGCACCGGCGCAATGATGACCGATGTCGGTGTGCACCGCATATGCGAAATCAAGCACCGTCGCACCGTGCGGCAGCGTGAAAATCTGTCCCTTGGGCGAGAACACATAAATCTCGTCGGGAAAAAGATCGCGTTTGATGTTATCGACGAATTCGATCGAATCGCTTTCTGCGGGCATTTCCAACAAACCTTTGAGCCAGCGTCGCGTATTTTGTTGTGTCTCGATCAGATTGGTGAAATCCGTTGCCGAGTGATACATCCAGTATGAGGCGACGCCAGTTTCCGCGACCAGATTCATGTCGTGCGTGCGAATCTGCACATCGATAGGCATGCTGTTGGGGCCGAACAGCGTCGTGTGCAGCGATTGATAACCATTGGCTTTGGGTAGTGCGATGTAATCCTTGAAACGTCCCGGCAGTGGTTTGAATATTTCATGGAGTACGCCGAGCACGGCATAACATTCTTCACGCTTTTCGGCGATGATGCGGATACCGTACGATTCCATCACCTGCTGGAAGCGAATGTGTTTTTCGCGCATCTTGTTGTACGCGGAGTACGAAGTGCGTTCGCGGCTGGTGACTTCTGCCTTCAAACCACGTTGTTGCAGTTTCTCCCGAAACAGCGCGATGACGCCATCGACGACTTCCCGTCGCCCACGACGCACGTTTTCAATCGCATGTTCAATCGTGCGATGACGGAACGGGCGCAGATTTTGAAAACACAGATCGAGCAATCCCTGCCGCAGAGTATACAAGCCGAGGCGGTACGCGAGCGGCACATAAATGTCGTAGGTTTCGCGGGCGATGCGCTGACGTTTGTCGAGACGGATCGGCCCCAGCGTTTGCATATTGTGAAAACGGTCGGCGAGTTTGATCAGAATCACGCGCACGTCGCGCGCCATCGCCAGCAGCATTTTGCGGAAGTTTTCCGCTTGCGCTTCCTTGTACGATGAAAATTCGAGCTTATCAAGCTTGGATACCGCCGACACCAGATCAGCGACGACAGGACCGAATTCATTGAACAAATCGTCTTTGCTGATGCCGGTATCTTCAAGCACGTCGTGCAGCAATGCCGACGCCAACGCCGTCACGTCGAGCTGCCAACCGGCGAGCGTCATGGTGACGGCTAGGGGATGCGTGATATACGGTTCGCCGGAGATGCGCTTCTGTCCTTCATGCGCGCGCGCGGCAAACTGATACGCGCGCTCGACCAGCGCGACATCGTCGTCAGACAGGTATTGACGCAGCCGTCCAAACAGAAGCGAAGCAGAAACATCAACGGGGTTGGCGACGGCGGTCATAGCGATCTCACGGTGTTGCGGATGATCGCCAACGATAACGCGTTGTCCACGGCGGACTACGGTCAACAACAAAACCGCAGACGCGCCTTCCCATTACGGTTGCTCGTCTTTGGGCGGCAGAATGCCTTCAGTCGTGGTCAGGAAAGGCAAATCTTCCACCGTCAGCGGCGCGGGTTCGCTGATTGGCGCAAACGTGAATGTCGGTGGAGCGACTTTCTCGTCAGATTCAGCTTCTTCGGTTTCCGTCGCGTCGGCAGTGTGATCCTGACGAGGGGGTATGAACAGATTTTCCTCACTCAACATGATGCGGTTGCCGACCTGCTTGTCGAGCATTTCGCGGCCGATTTTTCCCGTCGCGATTTCGCGCAACGCGATGACTGTCGGCTTGTCGCGATCGGGATCGATCAGCGGTTGCGCGCCGGTCGAAAGCAAGCGCGCGCGGTTGGCGGCAGCCAGCGTCAGTTCAAAACGATTCGGAATTTTCTGCAAACAATCTTCAATCGTGATACGTGCCATAGGTTTCTCTTAATGTTCAAAATCGGGTGAAATCAATTCACGCAACAACGGAGCGTGGCGGATACGCTGTCGCGTCGACAACAGCCGCGCACTGCGCACAATCGCCGCCAGATCGTCGCTGGCGGCGGAAAAGTCTTGATTGATAATAACATAATCAAAATCGACATAATGTCTGAATTCGTGACGAACGGCAGCCAAACGGCGCGCAATGACATCAGCAGAATCCTGCCCGCGTTTTTCCAACCGCTCGCGCAGCACCTCAAGCGACGGCGGCAGGATGAAAATCTGGATGCTGTCCGGAAATGCGTGGCGAATCTGTGCCGCGCCCTGCCAGTCGATTTCCAACAAAATATCCTGTCCCGTTTCGAGTTGTTGCTGCAGCCAGCTTGCCGATGTGGCGTACCAGTTCCCATAAACACAGGCTTCTTCGAGAAACTCACCGGCTTCGCGCAATTCTTCAAAACGCTTTTCATCGACAAAATGATAATGGATGCCATTCTGTTCATTCGGACGCGGCGGGCGCGTGGTGTATGAAACGGATAAACGAATGTCCGGCTCGCGCGCCAGCAGCGCATGCACCAAGCTGGTTTTGCCCGAGCCGGTGGGCGCGGCAAGCACGAAAAGACAGCCAAAAGAAACGGAAGAAGATGTGTTCGTCATGGTCATGAATGATAGGTTATTCGATATTCTGGATTTGTTCACGCATTTGTTCAATCAAAACCTTGATTTCGAGTGCGATTTGCGACAATTCAGGGTCAACCGACTTGGCACCGAGGGTATTCGCTTCGCGGAGTAACTCCTGAACAAGGAAATCGAGCCGTTTGCCGCGTGAGCCGTTCACGGTTTGTCCGGGAATTTTCGTCAATTTATCGGCATTCGCACCGAGAACGCGACGAATTTCGGTGACATGTGCAGTGAGTCTGTCCACTTCTTCGCTGATTTCGATGCGCGCGGCAAAAAGTGCCAGTTCCTGACGCAGCCGCTCTTCGTCAGGATCGAGGTGCGCGTCGCACAAGCGCTGCGCCAACCGCGCTTTGTAGGCGTCGTGGATCACTGGAATACGTGGCATGACGCCACGCACCAGATTTTCGATCGCCGCACAGCTTTCCAGCAAAATCGCACCGAGCTTTTCGCCTTCACGAACGCGGCTGGCGGCGAATTCCCGCCAAGCGTCATCGAAAGCGGCAAGCGCGGCGGCGATCAATTCTTCGGGTTTTTCCCGCGGTGCGGTCAACACACCCGGCCAGCGCAGAATATCAGCGACGGACAGCGGGCGTGCATTTGCCTTGAGTGTCAGAACGGCACATTCTGCCGCCAGCAGCGTCTGAATTTGCGTCGGATCGGGCGTGATTGCGTTGGCTGCGGCGCGTTGCGTGAATTGAATGCGGCAATCGATTTTTCCGCGCTTCATGCCTCGGGCAATGCGTTCGCGTAACATCGGCTCCAATTGACGCAGTTCTTCCGGTAACTTGAATAAAGCGTCGAAAAAACGGTGATTGACGGCGCGTAAGTCAACCATCAGCGTCCATTTTTCGGTGTTGCATTCGGCGGAACCGAAGCCTGTCATACTGTAGATGTCCATTTTTTTACTTAATGTCTGCGTTTGAAAGTTGATTCTTACTTTACTTTATTCGGATAGACAAGGAAAATCACAAATTTGCCGCCAAAAAACATTTATTAACCTCATGTTTCTATCATGGCTGTAGCCAAAAACCAAGCGCTTCCTCCGGGATACCGATTATTGAACTACCGCATCGAGCAGCAGATCAGCCGAGGCGGGTTTTCGATCGTGTACCGCGCGACTGATCAATACGGCGAAGTCGTGGCGATCAAGGAGTACATGCCGGCGACGCTTGGTCTGCGCATGGAGGGCGATATTATCCGCGCCAGTTGCGTGGAGAATCTGACCACGTTCCGCTACGGGATGAAATGTTTTTTCGAAGAAGGCAAAGCGCTGGCGCGCATTGATCATCCGAATGTGGTGCGGGTATTGAATTTTTTCCGTGCCAACGAAACGGTTTACATGGTGATGCGCTATGAGAACGGGCGCACGCTGCAACAGCACATTCAGATCAAGCAGGATAAATTGTCGGAGCGTTTCATTCGCGGCGTGTTCATTCGCCTGCTTAACGGTCTGCGCGAAGTGCATACGCATCGCCTGCTGCATCTCGATCTGAAGCCTGCCAATATTTATTTGCGCACCAACGGCACGCCGGTGTTGCTCGACTTCGGCGCCGCGCAACAGACCTTGTCGAGCACCAACGGTCAATTTGCGCCGATGTACACGCCGGGTTTCGCCGCGCCGGAACAATATCAGCGCGACGTTACCAAGCTGGGTCCGTGGACGGACATTTACGGCGTGGGCGCGTCGATGTTCGCCTGTCTTGCTGGCTTTGCGCCGCAGGCGGCGGACGCACGAATGAAGGAGGATCATCTGATCACGGCGCGCAAACTCTGGTCCGGACGATATTCGAATACGCTGCTGCACGTGATCGACCGCTGTCTGGAGCTCGACCCGATGCGCCGTCCGCAAAGTTTGCTCACCTTGCAAAAAGTATTGTTGTCCACAGCGGAAGAAAAACCGAAGGCGGGATTTTTAAGCAATATTCGCAGTTCTTTATTTAACAAACGGGGATAATCGCCAGATGTCAGGGATGCGCTTCACCATTTTTCAGGATTCCCGCAAGGGTGCGCGAAAGGTCAACCAGGATCGGATCGCGTACATTTACAGCCGCGACAGTTTGCTGATGGTGCTTGCCGATGGGATGGGTGGACACAACGGCGGCGAAATTGCCGCGCAAATCGCCGTACGTTTGTTTGCCGAACGTTTTCAGCAGGAAGCGCAGCCGATTTTACCGAACCCTTTTGAATTTCTTCACGACACCATGCGCCGCATTCACGCGGCGCTCGGTTCGTACGCGCGTCAATTTTCATTGGTGGAAACGCCGCGTACCACTTGCGTTGCCGCCATTGTGCAATCCGGCTACGCGTATTGGGCACACGCTGGCGATTCGCGGTTGTATCTTTTTCGTCATGGCGAATTGTTTGCGAACACCAAGGATCATTCCAAAGTGCAATATTTGATGGATCGCGGATTGATCACCGAAGAAGAAGCGGCGGTGCATCCCGAGCGCAACCGTATTTACAGTTGTCTCGGCGGCGTGATTGAGCCGGTGATTGATTTGTCGCGGCGCACGACATTGAATAATAACGACGTGATTCTGATGTGTTCCGATGGATTTTGGGGCGTGATGCCGACGCAGGACATCATCGACAACCTCGCATCGGCGCCGCTTTTGCAGGCTGCGCCGAACATGATGCGCGAAGCGCAGAAACGCGGCGGTGCCGATGGTGACAACCTGTCAACGATCATCATGCGTTGGGACACCAGCCGTGTTGAGGATACGGAAACCACCGAAACCAGTTCGCTGAGTCCGGGCGAGTTTTCAACACAATTGGACGAAACCGTCGTGCTCAATGAAACGGAAAAAGACATGAGCGCGCTTTCCGACAATGAAATTGAGCGGGCGATTGCCGAGATTCAAGAGACCATCCGCAAGTTCCGCCGTTAAAGAGTTTATGCGTCAAATCATCATCGACACCGAAACGACCGGACTTGACCCAGCTCAGGGACATCGCGTGATTGAACTCGCCGCGATTGAAATGGTGTCGCGTCGCATCACCGGCGAATTGCGCCATTGGTATTTTAACCCCGAACGTGAAATCGACGATGACGCGGCGGATGTACACGGTATGCGCTGGGAAGACTTGCGCGACGAGCCATTGTTCGCCGAAAAAGCCGATGAGTTCCTGGGTTTCTGTCGCGGCGCTGAATGGATCATTCACAACGCCAGCTTTGATCTAGCGTTTCTGGATGCCGAACTGGCGCGCGCGCAAAAACCGCCGTGTCAAACGGTGTACGGCAACGTGATCGACACGTTGGCGGAGGCACGCAAACAATTTCCGGGCAAACGCAATTCACTGGACGCGCTGTGCGAACGCTTCGGCATTTCCAACGAGCACCGAACATTGCACGGCGCTTGTCTCGACGCGCAGTTGTTGGCGGAGGTTTATCTGGCACTGACACGCGGTCAGGAATCGCTGACGATCGCGCCGGTCGAAACGCGCGCGGCACGGCGCAACACCGACGCACCGCAACATGTGAAGGTGCTCAAAGCGTCAGACGACGAATGCGCAGAGCACGAAACGTATCTTGCCGAACTTCGTCGAAACGGCGCGTGCCTGTGGTCGGAAAAACCATAATGACACGGAAACCGCACGGGTTTTGCGATTTCCGTGTTCCATTGTTATTGACGTGGACATGGCTATTATTGCTTTTTGCGTCGCCAAGTATCGCACAACACGTTCAGGCCGAGCTGGTCAGCGATTATCAGCAAATCACCATCGGTCAGCCATTTCATGTCGCCCTGCGGTTGACCATGGCGAAAGGTTGGCACACCTATTGGAAAAACCCCGGTGACACGGGCTTGCCGACGACTATTCAATGGCAATTACCCGATGGTGTGCGGCAGACGAGCGATCTGCAATGGCCTGCACCGCAGGTACAGGTCTTCGGTCCGTACATCAATTATGGCTACGAAGACGAGGTGTTATTAACGACAGCATTTACGGCCGACTCGTTGCCAGCGCCAGGGAACATCACGTTTACCGCGCGAGTGGAATGGCTGATGTGCCGCGATATTTGCATTCCCGATGGTGCTGATGTTGCGTTGACGCTGGATATTGGCACGGAAGCCGTGCGCGATGTGCGCTGGTTTCCCGCGATTGAAAAAGCATTATACGAGGTGCCCAAACCGTTGACCGGTTGGTCGGTCGAAGCCGATGGTGTTGACGATACGATTACACTGCGTTTAACGCCGCAGAGCGAAGTGACCGATCCTGACGAACTATATTTGTTTTCCGATATCGAACGCACCGTTGAACCATCGTTTGCACAGCCGTTGAAACGCGATGGTGATGCATGGCTATTGACGTTGCCGGTGTCGCATCAACTCGAAGGTACAATGACGCGCGTCAGCGGCGTATTGAAGGCAGCGCAGCCATGGCCGGATGGACAGCAGGCAGCGTTCATCGACGTGCCGCTTGTTGGCGAGGTGCATGCGGGCGCTGTGCCGACGTTTACCGCGCCGCCGCAGGCGCGCGTGCCGGGTGATACGGTTTCTGTGACTGATCACACAGGCGACAATAAATCTCTTTCATTGTGGCTGGCAGCGATATTTGCTTTGATCGGCGGTCTGATCCTCAATTTGATGCCGTGCGTTTTCCCGATTATTTCCATCAAGGTATTGGGGTTTGTTCAGCATCACGATTCACGAACGATGATGCGACAGGAGGCGTTCGCCTTTGCGGGTGGGGTCATTACGTCATTTGTTTTATTGGCATTGTTGCTTTTGGCGCTGCGTGCAACGGGCGAACATTTAGGCTGGGGTTTCCAACTGCAATCGCCGTGGGTTATTGCATCGTTGATTTTTCTTTTTGCCGTGATGGCATTGAATCTTTCCGGGTTGTTTGAATTCGGTTTGATGGCGCCGCAAACGCTAGCGGGATGGACATCAAAAAACCGTGTGTTGAACGCGTGCGCATCGGGTGTGTTGGCAGTGATTGTGGCGTCGCCGTGTACCGCGCCGTTCATGGGCGCGGCGCTTGGTTTTGCGTTGACACAAAACCTGTTGACGACAATCATTATTTTTACTTGTCTCGGGTTCGGCATGGCGCTGCCTTATATGCTGTTGGCGTTGTTTCCGGCGTGGCAACGATTTTTACCGAAACCGGGCGTGTGGATGACGCACTTGCGCCAGTTTCTGGCGTTTCCACTGTATGCAACCGTTGCTTGGTTGCTCTGGGTGTTGGGCGCGTTGACCGATGGCGACATGGTGTTGCGTACGTTGTTGGCACTGACCGCGCTGGCACTGGCGCTGTGGGCGTGGCGTAACACGCGATTGCATGGTGTTCGCTTGTGGTCAATATTATGTTTGCTGTCGCTGGCGCTGATGGTCTGGATGGCGGCGCCGGTATTCACACACAGTGCGACGCCATCGCCGCGTTCGGGTGCAACGAGCGACGGTGTTTGGCACAACTACGATGCAGCAGAAATAGCACGATTGAATGCTGAGGGTAAAACGGTTTTTGTCGATTTCACCGCCGCGTGGTGTGTCACCTGTCAAGCCAACAAAAAAGCGGTTTTGGAAACGGCGCCAGTTCTGCAAGCATTTGCAAAGCACAATATCACCTTGATGCGTGCCGATTGGACGCGCCGCGAGCCGGTGATTACGGACGCGCTGGCATCGTTCGGGCGCAGCGGTGTGCCAGTTTATGCTTTTTATCAGCCGGAGCGCGAGCCACTTTTGTTGCCGGAATTGTTGACACAACGCATCGTATTAGACGCGCTTGAAATCGAACTCGCGCGATAGCGATATCGTGCCATGAGTAACAAAAAATACAAATTCAGCGATTCATTGGACAGCCTTGGGAGGCGCCGTTTGCGCGAATATCTCGCGATCAAGGCGATGATCGAAATTTATTGTCGCGATCATCATCAACATGAGTCGATGCTGTGTTCTGAATGCCAATCGCTCGAAGCATATGTACGTCGGCGCTATACGCGTTGCGTGTTTGAAGAAGGCAAGGGGATATGCACCAAGTGTCGCATTCAATGTTATCGACGCAACTATCGTGATCGGGTCGATGAGGTTATTCGCTATGGCGAAATACGCTTGTGGCGAAAAAATATCCGATTGGCGTGGTATTATCTTTGGGATCGACTGAAACCCGCGCCAACCATGCAAGACACGTTCAACTACCACCGTCGCCAACACAAGTGAGACAACGATGATTGCGGTCACAATTTCAATATTATGGTCGTTATACATCATTGTTTTGATCGGGTGGATCATTGCCTCGAAACGTTCGCCGGTTGCAGCACTGGGATGGATATTGGCACTATCGGCGTTACCTTATATTGGTTTTCTGGTCTTTTATTTTGTGGGGCCACAGAAGATCAAGCGCAAGCGCATTGAGCGACAGCGTGTGCGCGAAGTCCTGTCGTGGGAAAAAAGGATGACGACGCGGGTTCCGGCACTGCCGCCGGAAAATATCACCCGCATTGTCCGCATTGGTATGGCGACGACTGAATATTTGCCTGGTACCTGCGTGAATGTTGACATGCTCGTCGATGGCGAGCAGACATTCGAAGCCATCTTTGCGGCGATTCGTGCAGCGCGGCGACACGTTCATCTCGAATATTATATTTTTGAACCGGACAACATCGGTACGGCGTTGCGCGATCTGCTGGTCGAAAAAGCGCGCGCCGGTGTCGACGTACGCTTGCTGGTGGATGCGCTTGGCTCGAAGCGATTGGGTAAAGCTTTTCTTGCACCGCTTGTGGAAGCGGGTGCGCGTATCGGTTTTTTTCACCGCGCGTCGTTGGCGCATATCCGACCGGTTATCAATATGCGTACCCACCGTAAAATTGTCGTTTGCGATGATTGGGTTGGGTTCACCGGCGGCGTCAATATTACAGATACCGAAGATGAGCGCGTTGATGCCAATGCTTACCACGACGTTCATTTGCGCTTGTACGGCGACGCCGTCGTCAGCCTCCAACAAATATTTTGGGAGGATTGGTTGTACGCGACTGGTGAAGAGCCGACGCAGGATGCCGAACCTCAGTATGCTGATGCGCCGCCAACCGGAACACATTTCGTGCAGATCCTTGGTTCGGGTCCTGATTCCGAATGGGCGCCGATTCATCGCGCGTACTTGGCAGCGATTTCGGCGGCGCAAGATCGGATATGGCTGACAACACCGTATTTTGTTCCCGATGAATCAGCGCTGATGGCGCTCACCAATGCGGCATTGCACGGCATTGACGTGCGCATCATGGTGCCGAAAAAAAGCGACTCATGGCTGGTAACGCTGGCGGCACGTTCCTACTTCGACGAACTGACGCAAGCCGGGGTGACGGTGTATGAGTTTTGCGAACGGATGCTGCATTCAAAAACGATGCTGGTTGACGATAACCTGTCGGTCATTGGCACAGCAAATTTCGATCGCCGCAGTTTCTATCTTAATTTCGAAGTGTGCGCGGGTGTCTATGGAGAACCATTGGCAGCCGCGCTGGAAAAGCAGTTTGAAGAGGATATGTTGGCGTCCGAACCGGTGCTGAAAAAACGCGATGTTTCCAAAATGGCGTATTGGGGTGAAGCGGCAGCGCGGTTACTGAGTCCGTTGTTGTAGTGTGTTCATCACCAAACTTTTAAGAACCGACGTATTCAAAACTTCCGGAAATGAAAGAAATAGTATATTTTCTCCGAATTATTCGAGAAACGGATGTCATTGCGAGGAGTGAAGCGACGCGGCTTTCAGGTATCAGAGAACAGGTATTAGGAAGCAGTAAATCTTTCATCGCGCGACCAGAAGTTCCCCTCGCCCGCTTGCGGGAGAGGGGTTAGGGGAGAGGGTTTTC
>DAISYG010000040.1:0-17852 GCA_036825435.1 Casimicrobiaceae bacterium
TTTTATTTATTTTGATTGAGGGGCTTTTATGAAAAAAATCTGGTACTTATTCTTGGCGGGGTTGTTCACCGCTTTTCTGGTAGGCTGCGGTGGCGATGAAGATAATAGAGACCGATCACCGACCAGCCAAACGCAAGAGCCTGGGCAAATTCCTGGCTTGGGAGAATACCCTGGCGAAATCCAAGGCGACCCCTTCACGTTGCCGGAAGGCGTTTATTTGAATGGATCGATTACGGGAGATAGTTATGACTATAGCCGTCGAAGTACACTAGTAAAAGGAGAACCTTTACCAAAAGATTTCTATCAAAAGGATATGTTCTACTTTTTAAGAGGTGATGCAATCCTCGGTAGTGGCCACCCTGTTATAGTAAGCATTCCATTAATTAACAGTAACCCAACGCCAACAGAAGTTGTTTTTCCTGCGCGTTTGGTTATGAAAGCCAGATCCACTCTCGATCAAAACGGCCTTCTTTTAAAGAAGGCCTCCACAGTAATTCCTGCCGGCTCTGAATATACGGTCACCCTAGTAATGTATTGTGGGAACTTATCACGCATGGGATCAAGCCCATCTTCTTTGTACGAAATCGGCGTCATTATTAATTCCCCGTTAATCGAAGATTTAACGAAACGTCTTGTTGATAAAAAAATTAATGTCGAAGAACATGCTCAAGACGAAACACCTTTTTACGATTCTGTTTATTATGAGCAATATGAGCGCCTTTCCAATATAGTATGGAATTTAACTGATCGTGGTATCGCTTTGAGTGAAGATGATAAGCAGTGGATTGCCAACCTGCCGCTTAGCACACAATAGTCAAGCTTCTTCTTAAAACGCCGCTGCTTTCTCAGCGGCGTTTTTTATTTTTCTCGACATTTTTATCACGAAGAGATACCCTTGGCAAAACACAAACTGGAACGTTATGAACAACAAAAAAACATGGGATGAGCAGCAAATCGTTGGCGAAATCCGTCATGCACGCACTCCGCTGTCGCCGGATGCTTTGGCCAAGCGTCTCAAAATCAGCGCCAATAAACGCGGCGACTTTTTGCAGAAAATTGAGGCTCTAGTCGGTCACGGTATTTTATTCAAAAATCGGAAAGGCGCTTTGCTGCTGCCGGAGGCGATAGATCTCATCGTTGGTACCGTCATCGGGCATCCCGATGGCTATGGTTTTCTTCGCCCCGATGGTTGCACCGACAAAGATCATGATCTTTATCTGCCCGCCAGTGAGATGTTCAAAGCATTGCACGGTGATCGCGTCACGGCGCGGCGTACTCTGCGCAAAGAACACGGCAAAGCAACTGCCGAAATTCTTGATGTTCTGACACGCGCGCAGCAGGAAATTGTTGGTCGTCTGCATCAGCGTCACGGCGTCTGGTTTGTGGTTGCCGAAGACAAGCGCCTCAATCAGGACTTTCTTCTCGCGCCGCGTGGACGCGGCAAAGCGCAAGACGGTGATATTGTCGTTGTGGAGTTGGTTGAGCCGCCCTCGGCAACGCGCGAAGCGATTGTGCGCGTAAAAGAAATTCTCGGCGCACCCGACGATGATGGAATTGAAATCGAAATTGCGTTGCGCAAATATGATCTTCCATTTCGATTCAGCCGTCTGGCTGAACGCGAAGCAAAGCAATATGGCACACAGGTCAAAGAAACGGATAAACAAAAACGTCAGGATTTGCGCGTGATTCCTTTTGTCACTATCGACGGCGAAGATGCGCGCGATTTTGACGATGCCGTATTCGCCGAAAAAAATGGCCACAGTTATCGTCTACTGGTTGCGATCGCCGATGTTTCGCACTACGTCCACGATGGCAGCACGCTCGATAAAGAAGCATACGAGCGGGGAACATCGGTGTATTTCCCGCGTCGCGTCATCCCGATGCTGCCGGAAACGCTATCGAACGGTTTGTGTTCGCTCAATCCTGATGTTGATCGTCTGGTAATGGTGTGCGACATGCATGTCTCTGCCAAAGGTATCGTGCAACGCTATCAGTTTTATCCGGCAGTCATTCGCTCGCAAGCACGACTGACTTATCACCAAGTTTGGGATTATTTATCAGGTGCAAAGAAGACTCTTCGCGATGTGTCAATATGCGCTTCGCTCGATTGCCTGTATGCGCTTTTCCAGCGCTTCTTCGACGCACGCCACAAACGCGGTGCCATCGACTTTGACAGCAATGAAATACAAATCCATTTTGACGAACACGGCAAGATCGAAAGTATTACACCGCTGGTGCGCAACGATGCGCATCGTCTGATTGAAGAGTGCATGCTTGCGGCAAACGTTTGCGCCGCTGATTTTATTCGCACCAACAAACGTCAAGCACTTTATCGCATTCACGAAGGACCAACCTCGGAAAAACTCAACGCTTTGCATTCATTTTTATCATTGTGCGGCTTGCAGCTTGATGGCGGCGAGCATCCCAGCGCCAAAGATTACGCGCAACTTTTGAAGAAGATCGAAAAGCGGGATGATAAAGATTTATTGCAGATGGTGTTGTTGCGCTCGCTACAACGCGCCGAATACAGCAACGAAGAAAAAGAGCATTTTGGATTATCGTATGAGCATTACACCCATTTCACCTCGCCAATTCGGCGTTACCCCGACCTGCTGGTGCACCGCGTTATCAAATCCATCCTGAACAAAAACCAATATCAGCCAACGCATGGCTCGTGGAGCGAGATGGGTGTTCATTGTTCGATGACTGAGCGCCGCGCAGATGACGCGTCACGCGAAGTGGAAACATGGCTCAAGTGTATTTACATGCAACAGCATATCGGTAAAGTCATGCGCGGCACGATTTCGGGAGTCACGCATTTTGGTTTGTTCGTCACGCTTGACGGACTGGCGATTGACGGGTTGATTCATATTTCAGAGCTGGGTACGGATTATTTCCATTTCGACGAAGCGCGTCATGCATTGATTGGGCAGCGCAGCGGACAGATATACCGGCTGGCAGAACGTATCGTTGTTCAGGTTGTTCGATCCGACCCTGACAGCGGTAAAATCGATTTCGTTTTGGGTGATGAAAAAATGTTGAAAGACCATACAAAACCGCCCCAAAAAACTGCCCGAGCATCGAGAAAAGAATCATCCTCCACAAAAAGCGTTAAAATAGCGGATCGTAAAAAACAAAGGAAGCGCTGATAATGCAAGATAAGGCGGAATTCGACGAAAAAGCGGAGTTTACCTGGCGTAAATGAGCATTTTGAGGAAAATTCCAACGCCGTATTGCGCGTGCGCAGTAATTAATCAGTGTTTCCCAAAGAAGCGCCATTAAAGGAACATACCATGACTGCAAGCCGTCGCCCGCCCTTCGACCTGCTGTTGCAAGCGCCGCGCGCGCTGACGGCTGATCTCGAAACGTGGCGTCAAGATTCGGAAGCGGCTTCTGTTTCGGAAATTCGTGCTGTCCCTCCTATTTATCGTCTGATTCGTCCCGCTAACCCTCAGGATATCGCGGCTGATATTTATGAGGCCGGTTTCGATGTTGGGCTGATTCCCAGAGCACGACGCCTACATCATCTTGCCGTGCTGGCGATGGATATGGATTCAACTTTGATCACCATCGAATGCATCGACGAAATCGCCGACATGATTGGTATCAAAGATCAGGTTGCCGAGATTACCGAAAAGGCCATGCAGGGTGCGATTGATTTCAAAGAAAGCCTAACCGCGCGCGTGGCACTATTGAAGGGCATTCCCGTTACCGCACTCGACGCTGTTTACGATACCCGCGTGAATTTATCGCCGGGCGCAGAAGCCATGTTGCGCAAAATGCGCCGCGCAGGCGTCAAAACCTTACTGGTCTCCGGCGGCTTTACCTTCTTCACCGAAAGGCTCAAGAAGAAACTCAAATTGACTCATGCGGTTGCCAACGAATTAGAGGTTTCGGATGGTAAATTGACCGGGCGTATTGTTGGTGACATCGTCGATGCCGCCGCCAAAGCGCGCGCATTGAGTGCCATGAAACAGCAATATGTAAACGAAAAACGTCCGTTGACCGCAGCCATCGGTGACGGCGCCAACGACTTGGCCATGTTCATGGTTTCCGATATTTCTTTTGCTTATCACGCCAAACCCAAGGTGCGCGAACAGGCGACACATGCTATTGATCGTTGTGGATTGGACGCCGTGCTGCAATATTTTAATTAACACCACATCATCTTGCCATTTTCAAAAGCGTTCTCCTTCCGAAATGCTTGCCGAACGCAATAGCCCTACACACTTTGATAATTGTAAAAAAGCTCCACCGTCTCTATCATCTTGTATATTCTTTTGCAGCGACTCTGCTCTGAACGCTCATTGACGAACCGAATCGTATTGATGAAATCAATACTATCGTATCCCGCTATCCCATCCGTTGCCGCGTCCTTTTCCTGACCTAAGACACTCTGCTGCAGATACCTTGAAAGACCCGCCTTGACGAAATAAAAATATTTACACCAAAACGAAACGTCTAACGCAGACCAACAGCACAGGGAAAGGAATACAAAAATTTACTTGTTTCGAATATTGCCAAATCCTATACTAGTGAAGCCTCACTAAAAAGAATAGGAGAAAAATAATCATGATTAACATCAAAAACGTCACGGTATTGGGCTCGGGTGTTTTGGGTTCTCAGATTGCGTATCAGACTGCCTATAGCGGCTTTCATGTCTCTGTTTACGATATCAACGACGAAGTGATCGAGAAAGCGAAAAAACGTTTTGCCGATCTTGCCGAAACGTACAAAAAAGAAGTGAAAGGCGCCAAAGACGGGAAAGCGGACGAAGCCTTGAGCAAACTCCAATATTTTACTGATATGGGTGCAGCGGTTGCTGACGCCGATCTGGCTATTGAAGCCGTTCCCGAAACCCTGGAACTGAAACGGAATGTCTACACTCAGCTTGGGAAAGTAGCCCCGGAAAAAACCATTTTCACGACCAACTCCTCCACACTTCTGCCTAGCGAACTGAAGGATTATACGGGCCGTCCAAAAAAATTCCTGGCCATGCATTTTGCTAACCAAGTCTGGAAATTCAATACTGCCGAGATCATGAAAACAAACGATACCGACCCTTCCGTGTTTGATACGATCGTGGCATTTGCAGAGGAGATCGGGATGGTACCCATCAAAATACGTAAAGAAAAATCGGGCTATCTTCTCAATTCCGTGTTGGTTCCATTCTTGAATTCCGCGATGGAATTGGTTGCCGACGGCTACGCCGATCCTGCCGATGTTGATAAAGTATGGCACATCGCAACCGGTTCGAAACTGGGACCGTTTGAAATCCTCGATATGATCGGCATGGTCACCCCCTACAATATTCTGAAAAATGCCGACGATAAATTATCTCAACGCTTGGCGGTATGGCTAAAAGCCAACTATATTGACAAAGGCAAACTCGGCCTTTCCAATGGTGAGGGATTTTATTCCCACAAAAAATAGTCGCTATTGAAATATTAAAAAACGGGCTTCCGAAGAAGCCCGTTTTTTTGTGCTTTGCAATGCACTATCAGGACGCTGTTGCCGAATCGCTTTCGCCTTCCGGATGTGCGGTCGCGGTGCTGGCTTCTGCCTGAACTGCCGCAGCCAACGCCGCTTCCGGATCGTGCTTTTGATGAACGCGACGCAAAGCATGATGCGCCAATCCCGTTCCTGCGGGAATTAGACGACCGACGATCACGTTTTCTTTCAGGCCACGCAGATCATCGCGTTTGCCCATGATCGCCGCTTCGGTCAACACGCGCGTGGTTTCCTGGAACGACGCTGCCGAAATGAACGAATCCGTGGACAGGGAAGCTTTGGTAATACCCAACAACATGTGCTCGTACGTCGCCGGGTTTTTACCTTCTTTGATCACGCGATCGTTTTCGTCGAGCAAATCGGAACGATCCGCCTGTTCACCGGTAATGAAGCGCGTATCACCCGCGTCGGTTACTTGAACGCGTCGCAACATCTGCCGCACGATCACTTCGATATGTTTATCGTTGATCTTCACGCCTTGCAGACGATAAACGTCCTGCACCTCATCGGTAATATAACGCGCCAACGCTTCGACACCAAGCAAGCGCAGAATATCGTGCGGATCTGCCGGACCGTCCACGATCTCCTCGCCTTTGTTGACGACTTGACCATCGTGCGCCATCACATGCTTGTCTTTCGGAATCAAATATTCGTGCGGCACACCTTCCATATCGGTGATGACCAAGCGCTGTTTCCCTTTGGTATCTTTGCCGAATGAAACCGTACCGGTTATTTCGGCGAGCATCCCCGCATCTTTCGGAGAGCGCGCTTCAAAGAGCTCCGCAACACGCGGCAGGCCGCCGGTAATGTCGCGGGTCTTCGATGTTTCCTGCGGAATACGCGCCAACACTTCGCCAACCTTGACCTCTTGACCGTCTTTCACGGTAATAATGGAGCCAAGTTGAAACGTAATATTAACCGGCTGATCGGTTCCGGTGATGCAGATCTCCTTGCCCTGCTCATCAAGCAGTTTTACCTGCGGGCGAACACCTTTTGACGTGCTGCCGCCGGCACGACGTTTGGGATCAATCACGACCAATGTCGAAAGTCCGGTGACGTCATCAACCTGTTTGGCAACGGTTCCGCCCTCTTCGACGTTTTCGAATTTGACGCGTCCCGAATACTCGGTGATGATCGGTCGTGCTGTCGCATCCCACTGCGCCAATTGCTTACCGCCTTTTTGTACTTCGCCATCCTGCACCATCAAGGTTGCGCCATAAGGAATCTTGTGGCGTTCGCGCTCACGACCATGATCATCAACAATGGATATTTCGCCTGAACGCGCGATGACAATCAACGCACCTTTGGCATTGGTCACATAACGCATCTGCGACGAGAAACGCACGGTTCCCGCCGTCTTGGATTCCACCTGAGACACGGCGGCGGCACGTGATGCCGCACCCCCGATGTGGAACGTGCGCATGGTCAACTGCGTACCCGGTTCGCCGATGGACTGCGCGGCGATCACACCGACCGCTTCACCGACGTTCACCAACTGTCCGCGACCAAGATCACGGCCATAACATTTGGCGCACAAACCATAGCGCGTATCACATGTCAGCGGTGCGCGTACCTTGACTTCGTCAACGCCTAATATTTCGATTTGATTGACTTCTTCTTCGCCAAGCAGCGTTCCGGCAGGATACAAGGTCACGTGTGTTTCCGGATGAATGATGTCACGTGCGGCAACACGGCCAAGCGCACGATCACGCAACGGCTCGATCACCTCGCCGCCTTCTGCCAATGAGCGCAAGACAACGCCGTTCGTCGTCCCGCAATCGTCTTCGGTAACGACCAAGTCCTGGGTCACGTCAACAAGACGACGCGTCAGATAACCCGAGTTCGCCGTTTTCAACGCGGTATCGGCCAAACCTTTACGTGCGCCGTGTGTCGAAATGAAGTATTGCAACACCGTCAACCCTTCGCGAAAGTTGGCGGTAATCGGCGTTTCGATAATTGATCCGTCCGGTCGCGCCATCAAGCCGCGCATACCAGCAAGCTGACGAATCTGCGCGGCAGAACCCCGCGCACCCGAGTCCGCCATCATGTAAATCGCGTTGAATGAATCCTGCGTGATCTTCTTGCCATCTTTGTCGGTCGTCTCCATTTTGCTCAACTGCGCCATCATCGCCTTGGCAATATCGTCACCGGCGCGTCCCCAGATATCAACCACCTTGTTATAACGTTCGCCTTGCGTCACCAAACCAGACGTGTATTGCGATTGGATTTCTTTGACTTCTTTTTCCGCGGCGTCAATAATCATTTTCTTCTCGGGCGGAATCATCATGTCGTCCGAGGCAAAGGAAATACCACAGCGTGTTGCCAGCGCATAGCCGGATTGCATCAGCTTGTCGGCAAAGATGACCGTTTCGCGCAAGCCGCAACGGTGAAAGCTCATATTGATGAGTTTCGATATTTCTTTTTTCTTGAGCGGCTTATTCAACACCGAAAACGGCATGCCTACCGGCAGAATCTCTGAAAGCAGTGCGCGACCAACCGTTGTTTCATAACGCACGATTTTTTCATGCACCTGATCATCAGCATCTTTGTACGCTTCGCGAATACGAACCGTCACCTTGGCATGCAACTCGGCCTGCTTGGTTTCATAGGCGCGCGATACTTCGGCGACATCGGCAAAAATACTGCCTTCGCCTTTGGCGCCGATTCTTTCACGTGTCGCGTAATACAAACCGAGCACGATATCCTGCGACGGTACAATACATGGCTCGCCGTTTGATGGCAGCAACACGTTGTTCGACGCCAGCATCAAAGTCCGTGCTTCCATTTGCGCTTCAATCGACAACGGTACGTGCACCGCCATTTGGTCACCGTCGAAGTCGGCGTTGAACGCCGTACACACCAACGGATGCAATTGAATCGCCTTGCCCTCAATCAGCACCGGCTCGAACGCCTGAATGCCGAGGCGATGCAATGTCGGTGCACGGTTCAACAGAACGGGATGCTCGCGAATCACTTCTTCGAGGATGTCCCAAACAATTGGCTCCAGATTTTCCACCATCTTCTTGGCCGCCTTGATCGTCGTCGCGCGCCCCATCATTTCCAGACGGTTGAAGATGAATGGTTTGAATAGCTCCAGCGCCATCAGCTTCGGCAAGCCGCATTGATGCAGCTTGAGCTGTGGGCCAACCACGATCACCGAACGTCCCGAATAGTCCACGCGCTTACCGAGCAGGTTCTGACGGAAACGACCACCTTTACCTTTGATCATGTCCGCCAACGATTTCAGCGGGCGCTTGTTCGCACCCGTCATCGCTTTGCCGCGGCGTCCATTATCCAACAATGAATCAACTGCCTCTTGCAGCATCCGCTTTTCGTTGCGCACGATAATATCCGGTGCTTTCAATTCAAGCAGTCGGCGCAAACGATTATTACGGTTAATCACGCGGCGATAAAGATCGTTCAGATCGGAGGTCGCGAAACGACCACCATCCAATGGTACCAACGGACGCAACTCCGGCGGCAACACGGGAAGGACTTCGAGCACCATCCATTCCGGTTTGATGCCCGATTTCAAAAACGCTTCCAACACTTTCAAGCGTTTGGCGATTTTTTTGATTTTGGCTTCCGAACTGGTTGCGCTCAACTCTTTGCGCAGTTGCTCGGCTTCATTCGTGATGTTCAAGCTTTTCAAAAGATCGCGAACGCCTTCTGCGCCCATGCTCGCCTGAAAGTCGCCGCTGTATTGTTCGAACTTGGCTTGATAATCTTCTTCAGTCAATAGCTGGCCGCGATTAAGCGGCGTCAAACCGGGATCGGTTACCACGTATGCTTCGAAGTACAGAACGCGCTCGATATCGCGCAACGCCATATCCAAAACCATTCCCAATCGCGATGGCAGACTTTTCAGAAACCAGATATGCGCTACGGGGCTTGCCAACTCAATATGCCCCATGCGCTCGCGGCGCACCTTGGTCAGCGTCACTTCGACGCCGCACTTTTCGCAGATAACACCGCGATGTTTCAAGCGCTTGTATTTGCCGCACAGACATTCGTAGTCTTTGATCGGCCCGAAGATTTTGGCACAGAACAAACCATCGCGCTCCGGCTTGAATGTCCGATAGTTGATCGTTTCCGGTTTTTTCACTTCCCCGAACGACCATGAACGTATTTTTTCCGGCGACGCCAGCCCGACCTTGATCGAATCAAACTCTTCGCCCGGTGCAATCTGTTTATAAAAGTCAAGTAATGCTTTCATGCTTACCCCATCTCAATTCATTAAGCGTGTATCTGTTTCAATGACCACGCATTATTCGCAAAAACAAACCTCGTTATTTCAATATTTGTTTTTACGGTTTTCTTTCCATGTCCACGTCGATCGCCAACGAGCGAATTTCTTTCACCAATACGTTGAACGATTCGGGCATGCCCGCCTCGATCTTGTGATCGCCTTTGACAATGCTCTCGTAAACCTTGGTGCGCCCAGTCACGTCGTCGGATTTCACCGTCAGCATTTCCTGCAGGGTATGCGATGCGCCATACGCTTCCAGCGCCCACACCTCCATCTCACCGAAACGCTGGCCGCCGAACTGCGCTTTACCGCCCAACGGTTGCTGCGTTACCAAGCTATAAGGCCCAGTCGAGCGCGCGTGCATCTTGTCATCGACAAGGTGATGCAGTTTCAGCATGTGCATATAGCCGATCGTGACTTGGCGATCAAATGCGTCGCCGGTTCGTCCATCGTATAACGTAATCTGACCGGAGAGCGGCAGATCAGCAAGCTTCAACATGTGCTTGATTTCTTCTTCCTCGGCGCCATCGAATACCGGCGTCGCAAATGGAATACCTGAACGAAGATGTCCCGCCATGTTTACGATCTCGTGATCGTCAAAGCTATTGAAATCTTCCTTCATGCCGATCTCGTTATAAACCTGTTCCAGATATTGACGTACTTCCTGCGCATTTTTCTGCGCGTTGAGCATCCGATCAAGTCGTTCGCCCAGCGTCTTCGCCGCCCAGCCCAAATGCACTTCGAGAATCTGGCCGATATTCATCCGCGAAGGAACGCCCAACGGGTTCAGCACCAGATCCACCGGACGACCATCAGCGGTATAAGGCATGTCCTCCACCGGCACGATCTTGGAAACAACACCTTTGTTGCCGTGCCGCCCTGCCATCTTGTCGCCGGCCTGCAAGCGGCGCTTCACCGCCACATACACTTTCGCCATCTTCTGTACACCCGGCGGCAATTCGTCGCCCTGCGTCAGCTTGCGTTTTTTGGTTTCATATTCCTGATCGAAACGAATCCGCATCTGCGACAGCGATTCCTTGATCGCTTCGAGCTGCTGTGCCGTTTTTTCATCGGCGAGGCGAATGTCGAACCAATCGTGATGCGCCACCTCTTTCAGATAATCCGCCGTGATCTTGCTGCCCTTGGTAATACCTTTCGGACCGCCGTTTACCGTTTTACCTATCAACAGGCGCTCAAGACGAGCAAACGCATCGTTCTCGACAATACGCAATTGATCGTTTAGATCAAGACGATAGTTTTTCAACTCATAATCAATGATCTGCTGCGCACGTGTGTCGCGCGCCAATCCTTCGCGTGTGAACACCTGAACATCAATCACGGTGCCTGACATCCCCGATGGAACACGCAGGCTGGTATCCTTCACGTCGGACGCTTTTTCGCCGAAAATGGCGCGCAGCAATTTTTCTTCAGGCGTTAATTGCGTTTCACCCTTCGGCGTCACTTTGCCGACCAATACGTCACCCGCTTCGACTTCCGCGCCAATATAAACAATACCGGCTTCGTCGAGTCGCGATAATTGTCCTTCGCCGAGCGACGGTACGTCACGCGTTAACTCTTCAGGACCGAGCTTGGTATCGCGTGCGACAACCGTCAACTCTTCGATATGAACGGACGTATAGCGATCTTCCGCAACGACTTTTTCACTGATCAGAATCGAGTCTTCGTAGTTATAGCCGTTCCACGGCATGAACGCGACCAACATGTTCTGACCGAGCGCCAACTCGCCCATATCGGTGGATGCTCCGTCGGCGATCACGTCACCGCATTTGATCTCATCGCCGACATGAACCAACGAGCGCTGATTGATATTGGTGCTCTGGTTGGAGCGACGATACTTCACCAGATTATAAATATCGACGCCGACGTCACCGGCTGCCGTTTCGTCATCATTGGCACGAATGACAATACGGGTCGCGTCAACATAATCAACACGTCCGCCGCGCTTCGCCGCCACCATCGTGCCCGAGTCCATCGCCGCCTTGCGTTCGATACCGGTACCCACCAACGGTTTTTCCGGGCGCAAACAGGGAACCGCTTGACGTTGCATGTTGGAACCCATCAGCGCGCGGTTCGCATCATCGTGTTCCAAAAACGGAATCAGCGATGTTGCCACCGATACAATCTGCGAAGGCGCAACATCCATGTATTGCACTTTGTCCGGCGGAAACAGCATGAACTCGTTGGCGAAACGACACGACACCAAATCATCGGTCAAGCGATTCTTGTCATCCATCGCCGCGCTCGCCTGCGCGATCACGAACTGCCCTTCATCAATGGCCGACAAATAATCGATCTGCTCGGTCGCCACGCGGTCAATCACCTTGCGATACGGCGTTTCCAGAAAACCGTATTCGTTGGTGCGTGCATAAAGTGCCAGCGAGTTGATCAAACCAATATTAGGACCTTCCGGCGTTTCGATCGGACACACCCGTCCGTAGTGCGTCGGATGCACGTCGCGCACTTCGAAACCGGCACGCTCGCGCGTCAAGCCGCCCGGACCGAGCGCCGAAACGCGCCGCTTGTGCGTGATTTCCGACAGCGGGTTGGTTTGATCCATGAATTGCGATAACTGCGACGAGCCAAAAAATTCTTTGATCGCCGCCGAAATCGGCTTGGCATTAATCAAGTCATGCGGTACCAAGTTTTCGCTTTCCGCTTGACCGAGCCGCTCTTTGACGGCACGCTCGACGCGCACCAGCCCGGAGCGGAATTGGTTTTCCGCCAATTCACCGACGGAACGAACGCGACGGTTGCCCAAGTGATCAATATCATCAACTTCACCACGCCCGTTGCGCAATTCCACGAGAATCTTGATCACATCCACGATATCTTCGTGCGTCAAGGTACCCGGCCCGTCGATTTCCGAACGACCGACGCGACGGTTGAATTTCATCCTGCCCACCGGCGATAAATCGTAGCGCTCATCCGAGAAAAAGAGTCCTTTGAACAGCGCTTCCACCGCGTCTTCGGTCGGTGGTTCGCCGGGACGCATCATGCGATAAATCGCCACCCGCGCCGCGTATTGGTCCGGTGTATCGTCAGCGCGCAGCGTCTGCGAAATATAAGCACCGCAGTCCAACTCGTTCGTGTAAATGGTTTGAACTTCCTTGATGCCCGCAGCGGTCAGGCTCTCCAGAAGCTCAGGTGTGATTTCATCATTGGCTTTCGCCAGCACCTCACCGGTTTCTTTATCAATAATATGTTTCGCCAGCGCACGACCAATGATGTACTCATCCGGCACGGCTATTTTCTTGATGCCCGCTTCTTCCAGCAGACGCACGGAGCGTGCTGTCACGCGTTTGTCTTTTTCGACGAAAACCTGATTACCTTTGCCGATGATATCGAACGCCGCGACTTCGCCTTTCAGGCGATCCGGCACCAGCGTCATCTGCTGTCCCTTGCTCGACAGATGGAACGTATCGAAGGCAAAGAACGTGCTGAGGATTGTCTCTGCATCCATTCCAATCGCTTTGAGGAGAACGGTCACCGGCATTTTGCGACGGCGATCAACGCGGAAGAACAGAAAATCTTTCGGGTCGAATTCGAAATCGAGCCAGGAACCACGATACGGAATCACACGCGCCGAAAATAATAGCTTTCCGGAGCTATGCGATTTACCGCGGTCATGCTCGAAAAACACACCCGGCGAACGGTGCAACTGTGAAACGATCACGCGTTCGGTACCGTTAATCACGAATGAACCGTATTCCGTCATCAACGGAATTTCACCCATGTAAACCTCTTGCTCTTTGACTTCGCGAATTTTGGGCGTTGAAGAATCCTTGTCCATCAAGACCAGACGCACGCGTGCACGCAACGCCGAACAGAAAGTCAAACCGCGCTGCTGGCACTCGGTTACATCGAACATCGGCGGCTGCAACGAATACGAAACGTATTCAAGACGAGCATTTCCCGAATGGCTGCTGATCGGAAAGACAGTTTGAAACGCCAACTCAAGCCCATGCTTTTTGCGATCTTCAACAGAAATTTCCTGTTGCAAAAAACCTCGATACGAATCAATCTGGGTTTCCAGAAGGAAAGGGGCTTCCAACACGTTGCCTCGTTTGGCAAAGCTTTTACGAATACGTTTCTTTTCCGCGAAGGAATAATTTCTGGCCATAAACGCTCCAATGAATGGCGTCGCGACGGACGCTTAAAATCAGCGACTGTGTACGCTGTGCACGCAGGCAAAATAGCTTTTGTTGTTGCGTGCATAACGTACCGGCTTGGCGGTTGGCCGCTACCAACCACTGGCTGACAACAGACACTTTGCGTGTCCGTCCGACCAGGCCTGCCCTCTGCAGTCGTTTCAGAAGACGAAAGAAAGATGATTATTCAAAAAACGATAACGATCTTTTTTTCGGCCTCCGGCGACAAAAAACAAATATCGCCAAAGTCGCCAAAGGCCGATGGCGAAAACCATCGGCCTTTGAACAAAGACCAACTTATTTGAGTTCGACTTTGGCGCCGGCGTCTTCGAGCTTTTTCTTCGCTTCTTCGGCATCGGCTTTGGCGACACCTTCTTTGACCGGCTTCGGCGCGCCATCCACCAAATCTTTGGCTTCTTTCAAGCCCAGACCGGTGATTTCGCGAACCGCTTTGATCACGTTGACTTTGTTGTCGCCAATCGCGGCCAACACCACCGTGAACTCGGTTTGCTCTTCAGCCGCAGCCGCACCGCCGCCGCCAGCTGCAGGCGCCGCAACCGCAACCGCCGCCGCCGCGGAAACGCCGAACTTTTCTTCCATCGCTTTGATCAGCTCGGAAAGTTCCAGCACGGTCATACCGGCGATTTTGTCGAGAATTTCGTTTTGAACAGACATGAATAACTCCTGAAACAGTAAATTGAAAAAATGAATTTAATAAAACCGTAATACGCGCTTATGCCGCCTTGGCATCGCGAACCGCTGCCACCGTGCGCACAAATTTGCTCGGCACTTCGTTGAGTGTTTGCACAAACTTGGTAACCGGCGCCTGCATCGTGCCCATCAGCTTGGCGATCAATTCATCACGCGATGGCAGTGACGCCAACGCTTTGACTTCTTCGACCGACATCAACTGCCCGGACATCGCGCCGCCAACGACCACGAATTTCTCGTTGCCTTTGGCAAAATCGCTCAGCACCTTGGCAGCCGCCACGGGGTCGCTGCTGATGCCATATGTCAACGGACCGCTCATTTTGTCGGCCAACGCTGCAAACGGCGTGTCAGCAACCGCACGGCGCACCAGCGTGTTTTTCACCACTTTGAAATACACGCCCGCTTCCCGCGCTTTGGCGCGTAATTGCGTCATGTCCGCCACCGATACCCCGCGATTTTCCGCGATGATGATCGATTGCGCATCCGCAACCTGCGCCGCCACTTCTGCGACTACGGCTTGTTTTTGTTCGAGATTAAGACTCAAGGCCCACCTCTTCTCAATAATAGGTTTAGCCAATCGTTATTGACAAACCTCGTTTTCAACACAAGCGTCTTGTAGCTTGACGCTCTCGCTTCTCGGTGTCCAATCGTCCAGGAATTCCTGTCCTTCAGGGCACCATCTACGCAGGAAAAACTTCTTCGGTTGTCCGAATCCGCTCTATTTAAGCTTTCGCTCCTGCGGTCTTTGACGGTCCACGCCGATATAAAACCGGTGTGCCCCTCAAAATCTTTATTAATTTGCAGCTGTCGCGCTAACCAAGCCGCTCAACTCAACGCGAACACCCGTGCCCATCGTGCTGGAAACACTCACGCGACGCAGGTAAACGCCTTTGGAGCTCGCCGGCTTGGCTTTGTTCAGCGCTTCAATCAACGCCAGCAAGTTTTGCTTCAATGCATCTTCGGCAAATGATGCGCGACCAATCGTGCAATGAATGATACCGACCTTGTCGGTACGATACTGCACCTGTCCGGCTTTCGCGTTTTTAACGGCTGTCGTCACGTCAGCGGAAACCGTGCCCACTTTCGGGTTTGGCATCAAGCCGCGCGGGCCGAGCACTTGCCCTAATTGACCGACGACTTTCATCGCGTCCGGCGTCGCAATCACGACGTCAAAGTCGAGAAACCCTCCTTTCACTTTTGCCGCCAATTCGTCGAAACCGACAATATCCGCGCCTGCGTCTTCTGCCTCTTTCGCTTTATCGCCCTGTGCAAAAACAGCAACACGCACGGTTTTGCCCGTTCCTGCTGGCAAGACGACCGAGCCGCGCACGGTCTGATCTGATTTGCGAACATCAACGCCAAGATTCACGGCAACGTCAATCGACTCGTCGAATTTCGCCACGGCATTTTTCTTCGTCAATGTCAGCGCTTCATCCACCGGATAAAGCTTGTTTTTGTCAACACTCGCACGTAACGCCGTGATGCGCTTGCCGTATTTGGAGGCTTTCTTCATGTTTTTTTCGGTCATGATTATTTCACTCCTTCAACGGTAATGCCCATGCTGCGCGCGCTACCGGCAATGGTGCGCACTGCCGCGTCCAAATCCGCCGCGGTCAAATCGGGTTCTTTGGTTTTTGCGATTTCTTCCGCTTGAGCGCGGGTCAATTTGCCAACCTTGTCGGTGTGCGGGCGCGCACTGCCTTTGTCCACTTTCGCCGCTTTCTTGATCAGCACCGTCGCCGGCGGCGTTTTCATGATGAACGTAAAGCTCTTGTCTGCGAACGCGGTGATCACAACCGGAATCGGCAAACCCGGCTCCACTTTTTGCGTTGCCGCGTTAAACGCTTTACAGAATTCCATGATGTTCAATCCGCGCTGACCGAGCGCCGGACCAATCGGCGGGCTGGGATTGGCCTTGCCCGCCGGTACTTGCAGCTTGATATAGCCGACTATTTTCTTTGCCATGTTTTACTCCTCGGGTGCTAACGAACGAAACTGTGCAAACACAGCGACGTTCTCCCCATTATTCCAACGGCTCTTTTCTCTTCAATGCCGCGTTGCCCGAGCCGTATCGGCAGCGCAGCATAAAAATTTATGCTTTTTCGACCTGCGCAAAATCGAGATCAACCGGTGTTGCCCGACCAAAAATGGCGACCGAAACACGCAGCTTGCTCTTTTCGTAATTGACGTCTTCCACCGTCCCGTTGAAATCGGCAAACGGTCCGTCTTTGACGCGCACCAACTCGCCCACTTCAAACAGCACTTTCGGCCTCGGTTTCTCAACGCCTTCCTGCATCTGCAGCATGATGTCTTCAACTTCTTTCGGCGAAATCGGCGCCGGTTTGTTCGCCGTACCGCCGACAAAACCGGTGATCTTCGGCGTGCTTTTAACCAGATGCCACGTTTCGTCGGTCATTTCCATTTCAACCAGCACATAGCCCGGAAAAAACTTGCGCTCGCTGATCGCTTTCTGACCGCCGCGCATTTCAACCACTTCTTCCACCGGCACCAGAATCTGGCCGAACTTGTCCGCCATGCCGGAACGCTCAATGCGTTCCGTCAATGCGCGTTGTACGGCTTTTTCAAACCCCGAATACGCGTGCACGACATACCATCTTTTCTCACTCATCGCGATCACCCGAGAAAGAGCTTGATCAGCCACGCGATGATGTTATCGATCAGGAAAAGAAACAGTGACATGATCACGACAAAAATGAAAACCACCAGCGTCATGCGTTGTGTTTCCTGACGCGACGGCCAAGCGACGCGCGCGCCCTCGCGCCACGCATCCTGCGCGAAGCTGATGAATGTCTTGCCCGGATTGGATGTCCACATGACCAGAACGCCTGCAACCAGACCGCCCAGAATCATCAATGCCCGCAATCCGAGCGCAACATCGACGAAGTGATAGTAGAGCCACAGCCCACCCACAACGCACAATATCGCCAACGTGATTTTAATTTTGTCTACCATGACAATTTTCCCGTCAGGAACCGCTGGCAGGCCAGGAGGGAATCGAACCCCCAACCTACGGTTTTGGAGACCGTCGCTCTGCCAATTGAGCTACTGGCCTACGTTTCCTGATTCTTTACGTACCTGTTCCATTAAGGCAAAAAAGCCTGACGGGTAAATCGTCAGGCAGCTTTGCCCTCAAAAAAATTACTCAATAATTTTCGCGACAACACCGGCGCCAACCGTTCTGCCGCCTTCGC
>DAISYG010000041.1:0-17469 GCA_036825435.1 Casimicrobiaceae bacterium
CCAACACCTCGGCCGCGTCAATTCCGCTTGCCATCGACTTCGGTGCGAAAAACCATATGTTCAAGCAGAACCAATTATTGGCTTTGACTGCCGTTGGTGCGGGTTTTGCATGGGGCGCGACGTTGTTGCGCTGGTAGCTCAGGGATCAGTTTCTGTAATCCGGGCGCGGTAGTTGCCGTGCCTGTTCGATAAATCCATTCAGATAATCAATACCGATATCGGTCTGCCGCGCGCCGAGGTAAATCTGCTTTTTGATACCGCGTGCGCCGAGACGCAGCGGAACAATATCCATCTTGTCCGCGTACTCCCTGACCAGCCAGCGCGGCAGTGCGGATACACCACGCCCACTGGCGACCATTTGCAGCATGATGTCGGTGGTTTCGATGATTTGATGGCGTTTGGGCGCAACACCTGCGGGCAACAGAAATTGGCGGTAAATGTCTAAACGTTCTATTTCTACCGGGTAGGTGATCAGCACTTCCTGAGTCAGTTGTTGCGGCTTGACGAATTTGACGTGCGCCAGCGGATGTGCGCGGCTGACGGCGAGCACCTGTTCATAATCGAACACCGGTTCGAAATGCAACCCTGGCTTGAAGAGCGGATCGGGCGTTACCAGAAGGTCGATTTCATAGGCGAACAGCGCGCCGATGCCGCCGAACTGGAATTTCTGTTTGACGTCGACATCAACATCAGGCCAGACTGCAAGATAAGGCGACACCACTTTCAGCAGCCACTGATAGCAGGGGTGGCACTCCATGCCGATGCGCAACGTACCACGTTTGCCTTGGGCGAATTGTTGCAAGCGCTCTTCTGCCATCGCCAGTTGTGGCAGTACGCGATCGGCGACCGCCAGCAAATGTTGTCCGGCTTGCGTTAACCGCAGATGCCGACCTTCGCGTAACCAGATGGCCGTGCCCAGTTGTTGCTCCAGTTTTTTGATGCTGTGGCTGAGTGCCGATTGCGTCAGGCACAAAACGTCGGCGGCGGCAGTGAGTGAGCCCTGTTTCTCTACTTCATGAACAATCGCCAGATGGATTCGTTCGATCATAATGTATGAATTCTATTCATTGTTTATTGAAATAAAACCATTTTACATCATAATTAACCGGCATTAGACTTTCGGCTTTTGGTTATCGGGCAAGGAGCTTTTCATGGTCACGACACACAATCTGGGCTTTCCCCGCATCGGCGCGCAGCGGGAGTTGAAGTTTGCGCTGGAATCGTACTGGAAAGGCGAATCATCGCACGACGCGTTGGCGCAGGTCGGCGCATCATTGCGGCAGCGGCATTGGCAGGATCAGGCCGGGCTTGACTGGGCGCCTGTCGGTGACTTTTCTTTTTACGATCAGGTGCTCGACATGAGCTTCATGCTGGGCAACTTGCCGGAGCGTGCAAAAAATTTTCATGGCGATACGCTGGATAATTATTTTCGTGTTGCACGCGGGCGTTCGACGCGCGCGCAAGAGGAAGGATGTGGTTGTTGTCAGGATATTGCCGCCGGTGAAATGACCAAATGGTTTGATACCAATTACCACTACATTGTTCCCGAGTTCAGCGCCCATACCACATTCAAACTTGATGCTTCCATTTTGCTGGATCAATTGAAAGAGGCTCAGTCCCAGGGTGTGAAAGCCAAACCTGTTCTCATCGGGCCGATGACGTATCTGGCACTGGGCAAAACAAAAAGCAAAGCAAAAGATGGCACGGATAAGCTGTCGTTGTTGCCGCGTTTGCTGTCCGTTTATGTGGAATTGCTGGAAACCCTGGCCACAAACGGTGTCGCATGGGTACAGATGGATGAACCCATTCTGGCAACGGAACTGGATGGCGATTGGCAGAACGCATTCAAGATGGCGTATCAACAATTGCAGAACCGTCGCGTGAAACTGTTGCTGGCGACGTACTTTGGACAATTGCAGGGAAATCGCAAACTTGTTGCTGATCTGCCGGTGGATGGCGTACATATCGACACCATCAACGGGCGTGACGATATTGAGCCGTTGCTCAAAATTTTGCCGCAAGACAAGGTATTGTCTCTGGGCGTTATCAACGGGCGCAACATCTGGAAAACGGATCTCAATACCTTGCTGGACTGGCTGGAGCCTCTGGCGAAACAACTTGGTGATCGTTTGTGGATTGCGCCATCATGTTCTCTGCTGCATGTACCGGTGGATTTGACCAGTGAGCAGAAACTGGACGCCGAAATTCAGTCATGGCTGGCTTTTGCGTTGCAGAAACTGGATGAACTGAAAATATTGGCAACTGCGTTGCGCGAGGGGCGGACGGCGGTCAAGAGCGAATTGGCAGCCAATCGTGCCGCCATCGAAACGCGCCGCCGTTCGTCGCGCGTGCATAATCCGGCGGTGAAAGAAGCCATCGCAACATTGGATTCCAGACTCGGACAACGCAAGAGCGCCTACGCACAACGGGCACCCAAACAGGCGGCGTTGCTGAAGCACCCCGTTTACCCGACCACCACCATTGGCTCGTTCCCGCAAACCGTGGAAATTCGACAGGCGCACGCCGCGTTCAAAGCGGGCAAACTTGCCGAGACGGAATACCTTGACGCGATGCGTGCCGAGATTGCGCACTGTGTTCGTGAACAGGAAAAACTCGGCCTGGATGTACTCGTTCACGGCGAAGCCGAGCGCAACGATATGGTTGAATACTTTGGAGAACAGCTCGAAGGTTATGCCTTCACACAGTTGGGCTGGGTTCAATCTTACGGTTCGCGGTGCGTGAAGCCGCCGATACTGTTTGGTGATATCAGCCGCCCTCGGGCGATGACGGTTGCGTGGATTACCTACGCGCAATCGCTGACCGATAAACCGATGAAAGGCATGCTGACCGGCCCGGTGACTATTTTGAACTGGTCGTTTGTGCGCGATGATCAACCGCGCTCGGTTTCCTGCAAACAATTGGCGCTGGCGATACGCGAGGAAGTGCTGGATTTGGAACAGGCCGGTATTCGTGTGATTCAGATTGACGAAGCGGCACTGCGCGAAGGTTTGCCGCTGCGCCGGTCACAATGGAAGGAATACCTTGATTGGGCGATTGAATCGTTCCGTATCACTGCCAATGGCGTGCGCGATGAAACACAGATCCACACGCACATGTGTTATTCGGAATTCAACGACATCATTGCTGCCATTGCCGCGATGGACGCCGACGTGATTACCATTGAAACCTCGCGCTCGGATATGGAGTTGCTCGACGTCTTTGAACATTTCAACTACCCCAACGAAATTGGCCCCGGTGTATACGATATTCATTCGCCGAATATTCCGACGCAGGAACATATCGTGGCGCTGATGAAAAAAGCGGCAGAACGAATTCCGCCTGAACGTTTATGGGTGAACCCCGATTGTGGGTTGAAAACACGGCAGTGGAGCGAAGTGATTCCGGCGCTGACCAATATGGTTGCGGCGGCGAAGATATTGCGGGCTCAATTCAAGAAATGGTAATCAAAGGACGATCGGCTACTTCAATTCGCTCTCGTCCCGTTGCTTCGCGGTGTTTGTTGCTGTCGCGCAGTGAATAGACGCAGCCGCAATATTGTTGCTTGTAAAAGTTTTCACGCTTGCCGATTTCGATGGCGCGGGCGGAGCCGCCATTTTTGCGCCAGTTATGATCCCAATAGATCAGCCCGGGGTAGCGTGCTGCGGCACGGTGCGCGCTGTCGTTGACTTGTTGCATGTTCTTCCAGCGCGAAATCCCCAGGGAGGTGGTGAAAGCGGGAAAGTTGTTTTCATGCGCGTAAAGTGCCGTGCGTTCAAAGCGCAGGTCAAAGCACACGGTACAGCGCGCGCCGCGCTCGGGTTCATGTTCCATGCCTTGGGTGCGTTCGAACCAACGGTCGCAATCATAATCGGCGTCGATGAACGGAACCCCCAGCTTTTCGGCAAAGCGGATGTTTTCGCTTTTGCGTCGCTCGTATTCCTGACGCGGGTGAATGTTGGGGTTGTAATAGAAAACGGTGTAATCAATACCTGCTTCCAGCATCGCCTCCATCATGGCGCACGAACATGACGCGCAGCAGGAGTGCATCAGCACACGATCACAGCCGTGCGGCAGCGATAGTGGCGGATGTTGGGAAGCAGGCTTGTCGCTCATGGAAAATCAGAATGCCGGAACCACCGCGCCCTGGTATTTTTCCTGAATGAATTTGCGTGTTTCTTCGGAGTTGATCGCCTTGGCGAGTTTCTGCATGGCATCCGATTTCGCGTTGTCGGGGCGGGCGACGAGCACGTTCACATACGGCGAATCACTACCTTCGATGATCAGTGCGTCTTTCAGCGGATTGAGTTTGGCTTCGAGCGCATAATTGGTGTTGATCAGTGCCAGTTCAACCTGTCCGAGAACGCGCGGCAAGGTGGCGGCTTCAAGTTCGCGGAATTTCAACTTTTTCGGATTGCTGGCAATATCGCGGGGCAGTGCGGTGATGCCTGCACCGTCTTTGAGCGTGATTACCTTATGTGCAGCCAGCAACAGCAAGGCCCGGCCACCGTTGGTGGCGTCGTTGGGAATGGCGACGGTATCGCCTTCTTTCAGTTCATCCAGCTTTTTGATTTTTTTCGAGTAGGCGCCAAAAGGCTCGATGTGTACACCTGCAACAGTAACCAAATCGGTGTTGCGGCTTTTATTGAATTCATCAAGGTAAGGTTTGTGCTGGAAATAATTGGCGTCCAGTTTTTTCTGTGAAACTTGCTGGTTGGGTTGTACGTAGTCGGTGAAGACCTTGATTTCGAGCGTGACGCCTTCCTTGGCGAGTATGGGTTTGACGAAATCGAGAATTTCCGCGTGCGGTACGGCGGTGGCGCCGACGGAGATTTTGTCCTGAGCGGAAACGCTGCCCGCAGCCAGCGCGATGGTGGCGACGGCGATGAACGCCGTGAAGAATTTATGAATGTTCATGATTGTGTTGAAGAATTAACGGTGGGAAAAACGCAATACTAGCCGATCACCGAACATTTGCAATAACTGAACGAGAACAACCAGCAACACGACGGTGATCACCATCACATCATCCTGGAAACGCTGGTAGCCGTAGCGCACGGCGAGGTCGCCCAGACCGCCGCCACCGATGACGCCGGACATCGCGGTGTACGACACCAGTGCAATGGTGGTGACGGTCATGCCCGCAATGATGCCGGGCAGGGCTTCGGGGATCAGCGCGCCGGTAACAATCTGGCGCGTGGTTGCGCCCATGGCCTGCGTGGCTTCAATGATGCCGCGATCGACTTCGCGCAACGCGGTTTCCACAAGGCGGGCGAAAAATGGTGTGGCGCCGACGACCAGCGGAGGAATGGCGCCGACAACGCCCAGCGATGACCCAACGATGATTTCGGTGAACGGCATCATCACGATCAGAAGGATGATGAATGGCACCGAACGCAGTACATTGACGATGAACGATAGTACGCTGTAAAAGCGCGGCTGTTCAAGCATTTGCCGTGGTCCCGTCAGGAAGAGCAGCACGCCGAGCGGCAGGCCGAAAACCAATGTGAATGCGCTCGATACGCCGAGCATGATCAGGGTATCGAGTGTGGCTTGAAGAATATCAGACCAAGGCAGGTTGTGCAGAATCTCCATCATGTGCGTAGTTCCTCGATGGTTAACCCTTTGCTGCGAAAATGTGCCAGTGCATCGTTAACGTTATCGCCGCTCAAACTCAATATCAGTTGGCCGTAAGGAATGTTTTTAATGCGGTCGATGCGCCCCGACAGAATGGAAAAATCAATGTTGTAATCGCGCATGGTGCTGCCGAGTACGGGATCATATGTTTTGTCGCCGCGAAAGGTGAGTCTGATCAAACGGCCTTGAACTTGTGTGAACGCAAGATTGAGTGCGCCTTCATCCATATCTTCGGATTCGAAAACAAAGCGCCGCGAAGTTGGATGTTGTGGATGCAAAAAAACATCGGCGACTTCGCCGAACTCAACGATTCTGCCATGATCGAGGACGGCAACGCGGTCACACAAGGTACGAATCACATTCATTTCGTGCGTGATCAGCACGATGGTGAGCTTGAGATCAATATTGATTTCATTGAGCAGAGTCAGCACCGATTGGGTGGTCTGCGGATCGAGCGCCGAGGTGGCTTCGTCACACAGCAACATGCGCGGTTGTGTCGCCAGCGCACGGGCGATACCAACGCGTTGTTTTTGCCCTCCGGATAGTTGTGCCGGATATTTGTTGGTATGTTCGTTGAGGTCAACGCGGTCGATCAGCTCGGCAACACGTTTTTTGATTTCGTCGTCGCCGAGTTGTTTGGCGACCCTCAACGGAAAAGCAATATTTTGTGCAACGGTTTTCGACGATAGTAGATTGAAATGCTGAAAGATCATGCCAATTTTTTGCCGCATCGCGCGCAACTTCGGTTCGTCAAAACGGGTGATGTCCTGCCCATCGAGAAAAATGTTGCCCGCCGTCGGACGTTCGAGAAGATTGATGAGGCGAATCAGCGTTGATTTGCCCGCACCGGATTGACCGATGATGCCGAAAACCTCTCCGGCGTTCACCGACAGATCAATATCTCTTAACGCGGGGATCTCGCGTTTTTCAACGCGATAGCTTTTGCAGACATTGCGAAATTCGAGAATGACCGACACGATTTAAGTATTCTGCACCACAATATTCGGAAACTTCGACGAAAAATCGATCGCTTTTTGGGAAATCGCTACAGCCGTTTTGCGCGCGATGGTTTTGTAGATGTCGGCGATGGCGCTGTCCGGCTCGGCGATCACGGTCGGCTTGCCGGAATCGGCTTCTTCGCGGATCGTCATCGCCAACGGCAACGCGCCCAACACCGGAGCGCCGAAATCCTTGCCCATTTTTTCCGCGCCGCCTTCACCGAAAATTCGTTCGGCGTGACCGCAGTTCGAACAAACATGCACGCTCATGTTTTCGACGATGCCGACGACGGGTATGCCAACTTTTTCGAACATCTTGTAGCCTTTGCGCGCGTCGATCAGTGCGATGTCCTGCGGCGTGGTGACAATGACCGCGCCGGTGACGGGGACTTTCTGCGCCAGCGTAAGCTGAATGTCGCCGGTGCCGGGCGGCATATCGACGACGAGATAATCAAGATCGCGCCAATGCGTTTGGTGCAGAAGTTGGTCGAGCGCCTGCGTGGCGAGCGGGCCGCGCCACACCATCGGCGTGTCCACGTCGATCATGAAACCGATCGACATGATCTGCATGCCGTATTGTTCCAGCGGTTCGATGGTTTCGCCGTCTTTCGATTCGGGGCGGCCGGAAACGCCGAGCATGGTGGGCAGTGATGGCCCATAGACGTCGGCATCGAGCATGCCGACTGCCGCACCTTCCGCTACCAGCGCCAGCGCGAGATTGACTGCGGTGGTTGATTTGCCGACGCCGCCTTTGCCGGAAGCGACTGCGATGATGTTTTTGACGCCGGGCAGTGGCTTGATGCCTTGCTGTACGGCATGCGCGATGATGTGGCTGGAAACCTGCGCCGTGCATGTGTAACCCGACACATATTGCGCGAGCGTGTCTTCGATTTGCTTCTTCACCGGCTCAAGCTGGCTTTTTGCCGGATAGCCGAGCGTGACGCCAACGGAAATAGTATTGTTGTCGATATTGATATTTTTGATGCTCTTTCCGGTGACGTAATCGACGCCGGTATTCGGGTCGATCAGTGTTTTCAGTACGTCACGGATTTCATTTTCGGTAATGGCCATGGTTGGTATGCTCCATTGTTTTACGGATTGCGGCGTTTTGGGATATCAGTCTGTTGTGGTTTACGCCGTAAAGCGCAGTATTTTATCGCGGAAGCCATGGAAAAGATCGCTTTTATCCGAAAACCCGTGCGCTCTTTGCTAAAATCAAACTTTTTATTCTTCGTCGCGCACGAAATCATGTCCAAAAATACACCGCGTAAACTTTTTATTACCACGGCATTGCCGTACGCCAACGGCGTCTTCCACATCGGCCACATCATGGAGTACATCCAGGCTGACATTTGGGTGCGCCATCAGCGTATGCAGCTCAACGAAGACGATCGCTTATATTTTGTTTGCGCCGATGATGTGCATGGCGCACCGATCATGCTCAAGGCCGAAGCCGAAGGCGTTACTCCGCAGGCGCTGGTCGCGCGCATCGCGGCGACGCGTCCCAGATGTTTGAACGGTTTTCATATTTCGTTTGATCATTGGCACAGCACCGATTCGCCGGAAAACGTTGAATTGTCGCGTGATATTTATCTGCGGCTCAAGGCGTGCGGTTTGATTGACTGCAAAACAATCGAGCAGTTTTTTGATTCGGTCAAAAACATGTTTCTGCCCGACCGCTACATCAAGGGCGAGTGCCCGCGTTGCCATGCGCCGGATCAATACGGTGATGCTTGCGAGCAATGTAGCGCCGTGTACAACGCAACTGAATTGCTGCATCCGCGCTCGATACTTTCCGATGCAACCCCGGTATTGAAAAAATCCGAACATTATTTTTTCCGACTTTCTGATCCGCGCTGTCTTGAATTCCTGCGTAGTTGGATCAAGGGCGGACGTTTGCAGAGCGAGGTGGAGAACAAAATTCGAGAGTGGTTGGGCAAGGATGGCGAAGAAAGTAAAATCGTCGATTGGGATATTTCCCGCGATGCGCCGTATTTCGGCATTGAAATTCCCGATGCCTCCGGCAAGTACTTCTACGTGTGGCTGGACGCACCGATCGGTTATTTGGCGAGTCTGAAAGCGCGGCTGGCGCAGGATGGCATGGCGCTGGAAGATTACCTGACTGATCCGGGTATTGAACAGTACCATTTTATCGGCAAAGATATTATTTACTTTCATACACTGTTCTGGCCAGCGATCATGAAATTCGCCGGAACGCCGTACCATGTGCCCGACAATGTTTTTGTTCATGGCTTCATCACTTTTTCCGGCGAGAAAATGTCCAAGTCGCGTGGCACGGGCATCAGTCCCGAGCTCTATCTTGATCTGGGGCTGAATCCCGAGTGGCTGCGCTATTACATGGCGGCGAAACTCAATGACCGCGTCGAAGACCTCGACTTCAATCCCGATGATTTCATCGCTCGCGTCAACAGTGATCTGGTCGGAAAATACGTCAATATCGCCAGCCGCACGGCGACATTTCTGAAAAAACATTTCGCCAATCAACTCGGAGATGATTTCGCCGATCTGCCGATCGCGCAGACGATTCGCGCCGAAGCGGAAACGCTTGCCGAGTTGATGAATCAACGGCAGTTTTCACAGGCGGTGCGCCGCATCATGGAACTGGCGGATCGCATGAACGAATTCTGGGATCAGCAAGCGCCGTGGACGCTGGCAAAGCGTTTTGATGCATTAACCGAGGAAGAGCGAGCGTCATTGCACAACACCTGTTCGGTGGCGCTGGAAGTATTTCGTCTGCTGAGTCTATATTTGAAACCGATATTGCCCAAGCTGGTTGCCGATGTTGAACAGTTTCTGGATATTGAGCCGATGAACTGGTGCGATGCGCAGACGTCGCTCGCCGCCGGGCACGTCATTCATGATTACCAACATCTGATGAAACGCATCGATGTGAAAGAAATTGATCTGTTGCTTGATGTGCAACATGCTGCGGTAGAACAGGCGGCAGAGAAAGCCAATGCGGCGAAACAGCCGCAGGACAAGAACGAAGAAAAACCGGCGACGATCAGCATTGATGATTTCGTCAAGGTTGATTTGCGCATCGGTAAAATCATGCATGCCGAAGAGGTCAAGGGTGCGGATAAACTGTTGAAAATCACGGTTGACCTCGGCGAGGAAAAACCACGCACGATTTTTGCCGGAATCAAGAGCGTTTACGATCCGGAGCAATTGATTGGACGCTTGACGCCGGTCGTTGCCAATCTTGCGCCGCGCAAAATGAAATTCGGCGTTTCAGAAGGCATGATTCTCGCGGCGTCCGGCAGCGATGCGGGTATTTATCTTCTGCAACCGGATCCGGGCGCGATGCCTGGGATGAAAATAAAATAATAGCTTATTGATGTCATGATCCGGCAACTCTTTCGTCCTGCGCTGCTTAACCACATCAGCGGTTATAACCGTGAAAAATTCAAGGCGGATTGCGCGGCGGGTGTGACGGTCGGCGTTGTGGCATTGCCGCTGGCGATGGCGTTTGCGATTGCGTCAGGTGCGCCACCGCAGGCGGGTATTTTCACCGCGATCATCGCTGGTTTTCTGGTGTCGGCATTGGGCGGTTCGCGCTACCAAATCGCGGGACCGACGGGCGCTTATATCGTGATCGTGTACGGGATTGTCGCGGAATACGGCTTTGCCAATTTATTGGTGTGCACGATGGCATCGGGTGTGTTGCTGCTGCTGATGGGCGTGATGCGCCTGGGCGCGTTGATTCGCTTCATTCCGGTGGCGATCGTGATTGGTTTCACCAACGGTATCGCAGTACTGATCATGCTTTCGCAAGTTAAAGACTTCCTCGGTTTGGATATCATCTTACCTGAAGAGTTCTTTGCCAAGATCGGTGCGATTGCAGCCAACATCGGTTCGACGAATTGGCATTCGGTATTGCTTAGCACGGTGTGCGTATTGGCGATCTGGTTCTGGCCGACGGCGCGCGGTATCTTGACGACAGGCGCGGCGTTGAAAGCGCAGGAAGATCAGCCGCTGAACCGAAGGAACTTGTGGGACAGCACTTGGAAAGCGACGCGCTTTTTGTTCACGCAAACGGTTTCGCGCACGGCAAAGGTATGGGGCTGGATGATGCGTATTCCAGCGCCGATCGCCGTGATGATTCTGGCTGCGATCGTCGTTGCCGCATTACGCCCCTTCGGCTTTTCGGTAGAAACCATCGGCACGCGTTTCGATGGAGGTATTCCACAGGCGCTGCCAGCGTTCAGTGTTCCCGACTTTTCTTGGGAAAGTTTGCGCAAACTGGCGGCGCCGACCATCACGATCGCGCTACTTGGCGCGATCGAGTCGCTGCTTTCAGCGCGTGTTGCAGACGCGCAAACCGATGACCGTCACGATCCCAATCAGGAATTGATAGCGCAAGGAATCGCCAATATGGTTGTTCCGTTTTTCGGCGGCATTCCGGCGACTGGCGCGATTGCCCGTACCGCAACTAATATTCGCGCGGGTGCGATTACGCCGATTTCGGGAATGGTTCATGCACTGGTTTTGCTGTTGATCGTGCTGATTGCCGCGCCTTTGGCGAGCCATATCCCGTTGGCGGCGCTGTGCGCGATTTTGATCGTCGTCGCCTACAACATGGGCGACTGGCACGCATTCTACAAGATGCAGCGTTTTCCGTTGCGTTATCGCATCATTTTGCTTTCGACATTTTTCATCACCGTCATTTTCGATCTGACACTGGCAGTAGAAATCGGTCTGGTGCTGGCAAGCTTGTTCTTCATTTTCCGCGTTTCCAACCTGACGCGTATTGAACGTGTCACAAGTGATGAACTCCCCGCCGATGTTGCCTGTTATCGTTTGCGCGGTTCGCTCTTTTTCGGCGCCGTAGGCAAAATCGAACCGTTGATGGATGCGCGTTTCAATTCGGCGAAGATTGTTTTGCTCAACATGCATTACATGCTGGATATCGATGATACCGGTCTGGATGCACTTTCTTCGTTGAACAAATCGCTGCAAAAACGCGGCGGTTATCTGGTGCTGTTCGACCTTGATCCAAGTGTGCGCGAGAGCATGGAACGCACCGGGTTCATTCGCGATACGCTCGGCGAATACAATGTTGTTGATGATTTTCAATCGGCGCTGGCGCGGGTTCGGTCTGAGCCAAGAGCCGAATTTTCAAAGGAATCGTCTGTAGCGTCTTGAGTCTGAGGACATGCTTCGGAATCGGCCAGGATTTTTTCGTCGATACAGTAAAGTGGTCGTCGTTTGACTTCGTTGTAAATCAAAGCCAGATATTCGCCGATAACGCCCAACGCCAGCATGATGGCGCTGCCGATGATCAAGAGGAGAAGGATGACGGTGGTAAAACCACTGACGGCATTACCCGCTATCTTGTTGTAAATGGTCTGAATGCCGAGGAGCGCCGAAAGCAGAACGAAAATGAAACCCAGCAGCGTTACAATGTGAAGCAGCGCTGAACTGAATGAGGTGATGGATGTCAATGCCAATCGAGCGAGCTTCCAAAAAGGCCATTTGCTTTTTCCGGAAGAGCGCTCACCCGGAGTAAACGGAATGGAGACCGTTTTATATCCGAACCAGGAAACGAGCCCCCGAAAAAAAAGACTGCGTTCGGACAGGCGAAGATAAGAATCGAGTACTTTTTTGTCCAGTAATTTGAAATCACACGAGCCGCGAAGATCCAGACCGGTAAGTGGTTTGCTTATCCTGAAGTAAATATTTCGGTACCACCTTTTTCCGCCTTGTTGAAGGTCGTCATTTTTGACGGCTTCGACCACGTCCGCATGTTCGGATTTCCAAATATGAAGCATTTGCGGAATCAACGAAGGTGGATGCTGCAAATCGGCATCCATGATAACAGCACAATCTCCGCGCGCGATTTCGCATCCGGCACGTATCGCTGCCTCTTTTCCAAAACGTCGGGTAAAACGGGTTGCGGAAATGAAAGGGAATGTTTTTCGCAGCGTTTGGATAACGTGCCATGAATGATCGGTTGAACCGTCATCGACAAGAATAAGCTCATACGGCACGCCCTCTTTCTTCATGACGCGATCAAGCTCGTTCACCGTTTCCGGCAGCATTTTTTCCTCGTTATGTACCGGAATAATGACTGAACAAACGATAATATTTTTTTCTGGCATGTTATCCGTGGAAACAATAGATGTTAAGCAAAGCAATATCGAAAACTCCGAAGATTTTAACAGATGCGCTTTGGAGCTTCTGAACACATTTGCCGTGCCGTGCCATAAGTGGCTGAAACCGAGCGTGGCATCAATGATTCGTGTTTCTTGCGGATCATTGTACGCTCATTTTTAAAATGAAACGATATCGACAAACTTTTGATCGGCCTTGATATCGAATGTCCAGATATTGTTTTCCGCAGACAAGGTTTGCGGAGAAGAAAGCACGATCGTGTTCGAGTTGTCGGAGTACGCTGGCGAGATGGGTTTGCCGTTGACCATGATGTTTTCAATGGAAAAGGCGGGCGAACGACATGCAATAAGGAGCGATTCTTTGCCAGGAACGGAGATTTCATAGTGCCGCTGCTCAATCACACCCGGTTGGCGATTTGTCGGCGGAAAAATATTGGGGTCGGCCAAAGCCATGGGTAGGCTCGTTTCATTATAAGATTTCCTGGGCACCACCGTGCCGAAAGAGCCGATTCTTGACAGAGCCTCCATATCCGACTCTTCCCATGCGTAATCACGCAAACCGATGAGCAACAAATGATCATCTTTATCGAAGTGTCCGCCCAATTTTAATAATTCCGGTGTTTGACATTTTTCGAGCCCGGCGCCAAAGGTCGCATCAATGAAAAGCGGGTAGTGCCCATAAATCTGCGCAGGTTGACATAAATCAGCAGTGACAGCGAAAAGGTCGGAAACCGGAAACCGTGCGGCGGTAACATATTTTCCGTCATTGATGAAACGCAGATCGCTGATATTCATGAGAGTGTGTGAACGAGGTGGAGGCGTTTCAACAAAAAGTCGATGTGGTTCTTTTCCGATATAGATGAAACCAGCCATGGACCAGATAAACCACAACACAAGAGTCGCGGCTGGAAGAACATGAGACTGACGCTTGAAAAACTCATTAAGACCAATGGCGCATAGTATGGTCATGGCAGGGATATAAGAAAAACTGAACCAATAAGGAGTGACGCTCCTCATCAGCATGATCGCCAATGTTTGTAATACGATAAAGAAAAACAAGGCAATAACTATTTTCAATTTTCGGGTTGAAGTTTTGGCATATCGGTAAACACCTGCGGCAACCAGCAGCAGAGAGACAGACAAGAAAGCAATCAAAAGCCAGCTTGAAAGTTCGGTCAACTCAAGCCAGAATCGGGCAACGTAATGAGCGCCATATAAAAAAAGAGCGGCGCACAACTCAGTGAAACGTTCGAGCGAAAGCGTCAGTGGTTCCTTGTTTGAATAGGCTGCCAAACTCGTAATATCGGGGCATCCATTCAGAATTTGCCCCACGATCATGGGCAAAAACGGCAGGAGGGCAAACACGGCACTCCAAAAAACGAAAGAGCTTCGCTTTTTCCATGACGGCAATACCCAAAACGCGAAAGCACCGATGAGCAGCGCAGCGACAAAAGTTGTCGGATGCGCGTGGAGCATCAACGAGATCGTCAGCCCCAACAAACAAAATGAAAGAGGTGTTTGTCGTTTGCGGACATGAAGTGCGGCGAAAATACCGAGGATTGTCGTTGCTTCAACGACCATGGTATGGGTGAGCGAAACGAGCGTGAAAGACGACCACCCCGGATACAAACTGGCGAGGACAAAAATCATCGCCGCGCGCGGACCATCGAACAGCCAACCCAATCGGTAATAGAGAAAAAATTTGCTTGCCCCCAACAGTCCCGTTGTGAAAACAACGCTTCCCGGCAATGCGGTTAACCAGAGCGGCAGCGCCAGAATATAAAACCAGAGAGGCCCCAAGTGAAAAGTATTGTTTGCGGCAGGACCATTCAACGGAAACTCATGACCGAGCGCAATTTTTTGCGCAAAATAAAAATCACGCGGCGTGTCTGGATACATACCGTTCGAGTGATACGCAGCCCAGACGTAAATGCCTGCGATAATCAATAAAAAAGCCGCATGTGATATTGGGATACGGCGCAGGGAGAACGACGGCGGCGAAGATTCAATCACGTGATGACAGTCCAAGTTTACAAAACGAATAAGCGTGCTCGGTATATGATTGTATAATGCAAACTCACTTTTCAGAACGCATCTGACTCATTTGTTTCCGGAGAATCGAAAAATGACGCAACCCCGACATTTCCTGACCCTCAACGACTGCTCGGTTGACGAGCTTCATTATCTGTTCAAGCGTGCAGCGTGGATCAAGGCGCGCTTGAAGCGCGGCGAGCCTTGCCATACGCTGACCGATAAAACGCTGGCGATGATTTTTGAAAAGTCGTCAACGCGCACGCGCGTTTCGTTTGAAACCGGCATGTTGCAACTGGGCGGCAACGCGTTGATGTTGAGTTCGGGGGACACGCAGATTGCGCGTGGCGAGCCGGTCAAGGATACGTCGCGGGTGATTTCGAGCATGGTCGATATCATCATGATTCGCACCTATGCGCAGTCGATGGTGGAGGAGTTCGCCAGTTATTCGCGCGTGCCGATTATCAACGGATTGACCGATGAACACCATCCATGCCAAGTGCTTACGGATGTCTTTACCTACCAAGAACATCGCGGCGCGATCACCGGGAAAATCGTGACCTGGATCGGTGACGCCAACAACATGCTCTATTCGTGGCTGCATGCGGCGGCTCTGCTGGATTTCAAAATGCATGTTTCAACGCCGCCCGCTTATGCCATTGATGACGCGCGACTGACGGACAAGGAGCGCGCGCATTTGGAGGTTTTTGCCGATCCGCGCGATGCGGCGCGCGGTGCGTCGTTGATCACCACGGACGTGTGGGCGAGCATGGGCATGGAGTCTGAAAATGAGCAGCGCAGACGCGATTTCAAGGGCTGGTGCGTGGACAACGCCATGATGGCATCGGGTACGCCCGACGCCGTATTCATGCATTGTCTGCCGGCTCATCGTGGCGAGGAGGTTACCGAAGAGGTGATCGACGGCCCGCAGAGCCTGACTTGGGTGGAGGCGGAAAACCGGATGCACGCACAAAAAGCATTGCTGGAATTTTTACTGCGGGGACGGCTGGAAACGGATTAGAATAGTCCGTTTGGGAATTCTGGGCTCGTTCACGTTCGTTGCGTTTTTCAGATACTTCTCGCAAAATTTGGTGGTTGGTATTAAAGAAACCAAGATAACTCCGGTTGCGAAAGCGTTGTTCACGCAACACACGCATCGGCGAAAATAAACGGTCGGCTGTTTACAGCAGATCATGTGTCAATGTCAGTCAAGGAAAATTCATGAGTAAAGTCAAACGTGTGGTGCTGGCCTATTCGGGCGGGCTTGATACTTCGGTGATACTGAAGTGGTTGCAAGATGTTTATGATTGCGAGGTGGTCACGTTTACCGCTGACATCGGACAAGGCGAAGAGCTGGCACCCGCGCGCAAAAAAGCTTTGCAACTGGGTATCAAAAAAGAAAATATTTTCATTGACGATTTGCGCGAAGAATTTGTGCGCGATTTTGTCTTTCCGATGTTTCGCGCCAACGCGGTGTATGAAGGCGAATATTTGCTTGGCACATCAATCGCGCGTCCGCTGATCGCCAAGCGCATGGTGGAAATCGCGAAGAAAACCAAAGCCGATGCAATTTCGCACGGCGCAACGGGCAAGGGTAACGATCAAGTGCGTTTCGAGCTGGGTGCTTATGCCTTGATGCCAGACGTCAAAATCATCACGCCGTGGCGCGAGTGGGATCTGCTGTCGCGCGAAAAATTATTGGCTTATGCCGACAAGCATCACATCCCTGTGGATTTCAAAAAGCGCAAAGGCACCGCGCCATACTCGATGGACGCCAACATGCTGCACATCAGCTACGAAGGCGGTGTGCTTGAAGATCCTGATTACACGCCGGATGAATCTATGTGGCGTACCACGGTGTCGCCGGAAAAAGCGCCGAATAAACCGCAAGTGATTGAGCTCGAATACAAGAAGGGCGATATCGTGGCGATCGACGGCAAAAAAATGTCACCCGCTAAAATATTGATGAAGTTGAATGAAGTGGCGGGCAAGCATGGTATTGGCCGTCTGGATATCGTTGAAAACCGCTACGTCGGCATGAAATCGCGTGGCTGCTACGAAACACCGGGCGGTACCATCATGCTCAAAGGTCACCGTGCCATGGAATCGCTGACGCTGGATCGCGAAGTTGCTGCGTTGAAAGACGATCTGATGCCGCGTTATGCGCGCCTGATTTATAACGGCTACTGGTTCAGCCCCGAGCGCAGGTTGTTGCAAAACCTTATCGACGAATCGCAGGAGTTTGTGAACGGCACGGTGCGGCTCAAGTTGTACAAAGGCTCGGTGCAATGCGTAGGCCGCAGTTCGAAGAGCGATTCCCTGTTTGATGAAAGCGTGGTGACGTTTGAAGACGATCACGGTGCATTCAATCAGAAAGACGGCGAAGGGTTCATCAAACTGAATGCGTTGAGATTACGGATAGAAGCGAAGAAAAAACGCCCCATGAAATAAGTTCTGAATAATTGCTGCGCGAAGGCAATGCGGCGTTGGAATTCGACTCAAAATGCTCATTTACGCTCAAGTAAACTCCGCTTTTCCGTCGAATTTCGCCTTGTCTTGCCTTCGCTCGCGACGTTCTTCAGAACCTTATTTTCAATAATGCCAAATTTTTGAATAACTCCTAGATTCAAGTACGAAGCGCAACGCGGTTAAATGGTCTCATAAAAACCTCA
>DAISYG010000042.1:0-17397 GCA_036825435.1 Casimicrobiaceae bacterium
ACCTCCGGCCTCTACGTCCCGAACGTAGCGCTCTACCAGGCTAAGCTACACCCCGATTGGATTCGCGCGTCGCGTCAATACGACCGCTCCACGGCGAAGGCGCACAATTGTAGCAGGCTTTCGCGCTGTCGCGAAGCGGGTTCGTGCTCCAAGCACGCCGCTGCCAACGCTGCTTCTTCGCGCGCGCGCTGCTCGGTATAACGCAGTGCGCCGGTGCGCGTCAGGATTTCGATCAGCGGCGCAAAATCGTCCAGCCCGCCGCCTTCGATCGCATGGTGAATCAAGCGATTATCCGCCTCCGTACCCATTGCCAATGCGCGAATCAACGGCAACGTCATCTTCCCTTCGGCAAGGTCATCGCCGAGATTTTTACCGATGACTGCCGCATCACCGGTGTAATCGAGCTGGTCATCCATGATCTGAAACGCCGTACCCACATGTCTGCCGTAGCGCGCATAAGCATCTTCGCGCTCTGCATCCACGCCCGCCAGTAACGCGCCGATTTGTGCGGACGCTTCAAAAAGTTTGGCGGTTTTGCGGCGGATCACTTCGATGTAACCGTCTTCTGTTAACGTGGTATCGCCCGCGTTCATCAATTGCATCACTTCGCCAGCAGCGATGACGTTGGTGGCGTCGGCAAGTATTTGCAACACACGCATCGAATCCACCGACACCATCAGCTGAAACGCGCGCGAATAAAGAAAATCGCCGACCAATACCGGCGCGGCATTGCCGAATGTTTCATTCGCCGTCGGCTTGCCGCGTCGTTGCGCAGAGTCATCGACAACATCATCGTGCAACAGCGTCGATGTATGAATCATTTCCACGGTTGCCGCCAATGTGTGGTGTTGCGTTCCCTGGTAGCCACAAGCGCGCGCAGCAAGCAGCAACAATGCCGGACGCAAGCGTTTGCCGCCACCGCCGATGATATGTTCGGCAACGCTGCGGATCAACACGACATCTGAGTCGAGACTGTCGCGCAGCACTTGATCGACGGCTTTCATTTCGTCGCCCAGCGCATTATTCAAAAAATCAATGTTCATACAATATTCAGATTGATGGATTGCCGATCAAACATTCAAAAAACACGCGCAAAAGCTATTATTTCTTTTCTGCGCGCGATCGTTCAAATGGCGCGCCCGACAGGATTCGAACCTGTGACCTTTGGCTTCGGAAACCAACACTCTATCCAACTGAGCTACGGGCGCGTGTATCGACGGAAAGTCGATTCTAGCGATATTCCTCTTTGGCGTCCATAGAGGCGCCTCCCGCCAACATGGCGCGCAGCCCCTGCAGGCGAGCATTTCCTGCTTTTTTCTCTGCCGCTGCATCTTCGGTGCTGAGTGGTTGCCCGCTATAGCGAACATCGTCTTGCGCCAGTTCGCCGATAAAACGAGATGGCGTACAGGTAACCTTTCCCTTGCTCCGTCGGCGTTGCTTGCAGTAATACAACGACAGGCTTTTCTGCGCCCGCGTGATTCCAACATACATCAGGCGACGCTCTTCCTCAATCGTTTGCCGTTCAATTGCTTCGCGATGCGGCAAAATGCCTTCTTCAACACCTGCGAGAAAGACGTGCGGAAACTCCAACCCTTTGGCAGCGTGCAACGTCGATAAGCGCACCGCGTCGATGGTTTCATCCTTTCCATCAAGCATGGTCATCAGCGCCAACATCTGGGTCAGATCAAGCAGTGTTTTGTTTTCTTCATCACCTTTTTTGCCCAGCCACTGTACAAAATCATGGACATGTTCAAGTCGTTTTTGCGCTTCGCGTTTTTCGAACGATACAAGCAACCAATCTTCGTAGTTGATGTCGCGCAGCAATTCACCCAATAAACGCGCAGCCGGTTCACGCTCGACGCGGTAACGAAAATCATTGATACGCTGACAGAAAAAGAGTGTCGTGTCGTAAATGCGCGGCGTGGTGATCGCCTTGAATTCCGCCGAGAAAGCTGCGGCAAAAAGACTCTCATGTTTTTGTGCGCCGATTTCACCAAGGCGCGCCAGTGTTGTCGCACCAACACCGCGCTTGGGCGTGACGATGGCGCGAATAAATGAAGGGTCGTCATCTTCATTCGCAATCAGCCGCAGATAAGCGAGAATATCTTTGATCTCGGCGCGCTCAAAAAATGATTGCCCGCCAGACAACACATAAGGAATTTGATTGGCACGCAATGCGTTTTCAAAAACGCGCGATTGAAAATTACCGCGATAAAGAATCGCATAGTCGGAAAAGCAAGTGCGGTGTTCAAATTTATGTGCGAGCAACCGATGCGTGATCATTTCGGCTTCGGCTTCGTCGTCCGCAGCAGGCGTCACGCGCAACGGATCGCCCAAGCCATGTTGGCTCCACAATTTTTTTTCAAACAGTTTGGGGTTGTGCGCAATCAATGCGTTGGCGGAGCGTAGGACGCGTACCGTCGAGCGGTAATTTTGCTCCAGCTTGATCACTTTCAACGCCGGATAATCTTCGGGCAACTTTGCCAGATTATCGATCGTCGCGCCACGCCAACCGTAAATCGCTTGATCATCATCGCCAACAGCTGTGAATGGTTGTTCGCCAACTAATGTTTTCAACAGTGCGTATTGCGCTGGATTGGTATCCTGATATTCGTCGATCAAAATATGTTCGTAGCGATTGCGCCAACGCACGCGCGCCGCTTCATTTTCGGCAAACAGGCGCACAGGGCGCACGATCAAATCATCGAGATCAACAGCTTGGTACGCCTGCAAAACATCACCGTATTGCACATAAGCGCGCGCCGCCAGCAATGTTTCATCGTTTTCGGCAGCGGCAAGCGCTGCTTCCGGCGCAACCATCGCGTTTTTCCACTGACTGATTTGCCATTGCAGTGCTTTCGCGTTGCCAACACTGCCCGCCAAGTCAGCGACGACCGTTTCCAAATCCTGCGGCGCAAAAATCGAAAAACGTGGTTTGAGAGAAAGCTGTTTTGCTTCCTGCCGCAAAATATTCAACCCGAGCGCGTGGAACGTACACACCGTGATTTTGTTCAGCGCATCATCTTCTTTGAGCAAGCCGCGAACGCGCTCGCGCATTTCCTGCGCGGCTTTATTGGTAAACGTGATTGCGAGAATTTTTTCCGGCGCCACGCCGTGCACAATAAGGTGTGCGATTTTTGCGGTGATCACGCGCGTTTTCCCACTTCCCGCGCCCGCCAAAACCAGCAGCGGACCAGCAAGATACGCGACGGCTTCGCGTTGTTCGGGATTAAGAGAGAAACTCATTGTATCGGCGAAAAATTCAGGCGGCTTCGCCGCTACAAGAATTGCGCATTTTACTGTATCGTTCTCCTTTGCAGAATTTTTATTGAAACCATGGCTACTTATGTCATCGGCGATGTGCAGGGTTGCCATCGCGAACTATGCCGCCTTCTTGAATTGCTGCCATTTTCCCGGCAGCATGATCGCCTTTGGTTTGTCGGCGATCTCGTCAACCGAGGGCCGGAATCAGCGGCAGTTTTGCGCGAAGTCATCGCGTTAGGCGATGTTGCCAACTCGGTGCTGGGTAATCATGATTTTCATCTGCTGGTCGCGGCCGCCGGATTGCAAAAAACAAAAAGAACCGATCATCTTGAAACCATTTTGCGCGCACCAGATCGCGACGCTTTGCTGGACTGGCTGCGTCATCGCCCGCTGGCGACGCGCGTTGGCGATCATCTCATTGTCCATGCGGGTGTTACACCTGCGTGGAATGCGCAAGATACGCTACGGTATGCGCGTGAAGTCGAGCGTGTACTGCGCAGCTCAGACAACAAAAAAGTATTCGCTTTTTTCCAGCATTTATACGGCAACACGCCAGCGCGCTGGCGCGATGATTTGCGCGGCTACGATCGTTTGCGCACCATCGTCAACATCATGACGCGTATTCGTTTCTGCGATGCACGCGGCAACCTTGATTTTGCCGAGAAACGCGGCTTGTCGTTCACGCCGCCTGGCATGCGCCCGTGGTTCGCGTACCCCGAACGAAAAACTACCAGTGTTACGCTGGTGTGCGGACACTGGTCAACGCTGGGACTGATGATGATGCCCAAGGTGCTGATGACCGACTCCAGCTGTCTGTGGGGCGGTATGTTGACCGCGGTGCGATTAGAAGATCGGGCGGTGTTTCAAACGCCGGGGCAGAAGGTGCAAGCGTTCTGAGAATTGAAAACTAATTGCGTTTTGGCGGAACAAAAACGGCGCCCGAAAGCGCCGTTTTTTGCCTAGTCCTTTCGTTTTTAATTACAAGTAAATGTCAATCTTTTCTCTTCCATAGGAGAGCTCGAATCAAAGACTGTCACTGTATAACTATCCCCTGCAGTAGCGTTTGCATTAAATGTAAACGTTCCTGTTCCAGAGAACGTGGTATAGGAATATAGCGCTGGAGTCATAGCAACAGCTGGTCCAGATAACACAAACCGCAGTGGGGATGTTCCGCCTGTCGCAATAAAACTGTAGGAGTCTCCTATACCACAACTAATATTTCCCCCATTCCATGCTGAAATAGCAGAAAGAGCGGGGGTTTCTGGTTCTGTCACAGGCTCTTCTTCTTTTTCTTCAACAGTAATATTTATTGTTGCCTCGACCCCATTTGCATCATAAATCAAAACATCGATGCCACTGCTTGTTGTGCAACCCCGCACCGTGATGACAGTAGAACCGCCACTTTCTGTAATCGGGTTGGGGCTTGCTGAAAATTGCGATGTCGGGAAAACAAATCTATAGGGTGGCGTGCCGCCGAATACCGAAACGATGGTGGTGGTAGTGGTGCAGTTCGTATCCGTCCAAGTAAAGTTATCCGGATAAACCGATAACTCCCGCGTGGCAATCATGAACGGGTGGAGAACACTTTGTTCATTATTCGATACAACGACCGCCCGGATATAGGCGATATGCGTTTTTGCTCCTTCCCGTGCCTTGATGGTCGCCGTTGCTTTCCCGCTACCGTCGGTGATTGTCGTAATGGTTTTTTGGTCAAAGGCGGTGGACTCAGGGAAAAAGTAATCGCCCTGCACCCATTCAAAACGAATTTGTTGTCCGGACACGGCGACGCCGCTTGCGTTCAGCACAACTTGAACTGTTCCTTGCGTACCGGCACAGATGGAAGCATAGCCTTCTGTTTCAACTCCGACCGAAGTGCCTTCGAACGAGCACTCTTCTGGTGCTCCCGGGAAAGGCGTTACCCAAATATTGCCCGGATAAAGATAGGACGGGCGAACCGTAATCAATGCTTGACCAGACGTCCCATTTTTGTCAGTAATAATGAGTGAAACCTGCGTTTCTGCACTTACTGTATTTGGTATGGCAATATAAATGCGATCATCCGACTGAGTATCGATGTTTGTATCAGAGATAACATACTCATTACTGGATTGAAATGAATAAGGTGCTTGTCCACTACTGACTCTGATTTCATAAGTATCGCCAGCAAACGCGACGCCACTATGCACCAAAGAAAGTTGAAAAGGAGGCCGGCTCGGATTGCCGCTACTGCCGCCACCACAGGCCGTTAACAATGCTGCGGCGATGATCATCAGCCACAGAGCGAATCGGGATGTCAAACTTGAATGAGACATGGTTACCTTCCAATGAATAAAAACACGAATCAATCACTGTCTGTAAGTAAAAGTCCATATCAGAACAGACAGATAGAGGATACTCTTGCGATTAAACCTCAACTTGCTTGTATGTGGCAAGCTTTTTTCTCATTTCCGGCCGTTAGATTTCGTTCTGTTGGATTTTTGTCCTCTTCGCCTCGTCTCGATTTGCCGACTTTTGCCGCTTGAGCGACAATGTTAGTTTTTCGCTTATGCTGGGATCTCGGCATATGCGGTTTTTGCCAAGAGGAACCTCAATGATCCACAACGACACGTTCTTACGCGCTTTGCGCCGTGAAAAGACCGACCATACGCCCGTCTGGCTGATGCGTCAGGCGGGGCGTTATCTGCCCGAATACAACAAAACCCGTGCAACAGCGGGCAGCTTCATGCAGTTGGCGATGTCTCCCGAGTTGGCGACAGAAGTCACGCTCCAGCCGCTGGAACGTTTTCCGCTGGACGCCGCCATTTTGTTTTCCGATATTCTGACAATCCCCGACGCCATGGGGCTCGGGCTGTCGTTCGCGCCGGGCGAAGGGCCGCGTTTCGCGCAACGCACTGATGATGAGGCGTCCATTCGCGCGCTCGCCGTGCCAGATATGAACAAGTTACGCTATGTCTTTGACGCCGTCGCCAGCATCAAAAAAACGCTGAACCAACGCGTCCCGTTGATCGGCTTTTCCGGCAGTCCATTCACGTTGGCGTGTTACATGATCGAAGGCGGCAGCAGCGATGGCTTCCCCAATGTGCGCCGTCTGGCGTATGCGCGCCCGGATCTGATGGCACAATTGATCGCAGTCAATACTGACGCCGTTGTCGCGTATCTGAATGAACAAATCGCCGCTGGTGCGGATGTGATCATGATTTTCGACACATGGGGCGGCTTATTATCCAGTGCCACATACCGTCGATTTTCGCTGGACGCAATGAAAAACGTGCTCAGTCGGCTGAACCCCAACGCCGCAGGCGAAAAAGTACCAACGGTCATCTTCACCAAAGGTGGCGGACAATGGCTGGACGATATGGCAGAAAGCAGCGCCGATGCATTAGGGCTCGACTGGACCGTGGATATCGCGAAAGCGCGGCAGCGGGTAGGCGACAAGGTCGCGCTACAGGGCAATCTTGATCCGTTGATTTTGTTGACGGATCCGCAAACCGTCGCGCGCGAAAGCGAGACCATCGTGCGCGCCGCCGGAAATGCGCCCGGGCATATTTTCAATCTGGGGCACGGCATTGTGCCGCAAACGCCGCCGGAGAATGTTGCCGTTCTGGTGGAAACGGTTCACCGCGTTTCCAAAGAAATGCGAAACGCTTGATTCGCGACCATGTGTTGAATGCGCTTTCCGGCAAAGTGAGGACTTCGTCACGCACAAAACCAGAAGGCGCGCAAAACTTATTCACATTTTGTTTGTCAAGGTCACTTACGCGAGACAATGGTAAAACGAGTTTAACTTCAAGATGTAATTATTTGAATTAAAACAATTTTTCATTTTTCTCCTGATTTGTCGCCAAAAAGAATCAGAAAAAATGACATAGGAATTGTCGTTTTGTTTCTTCTTCCACAAAATTATCCACAGGTTGCGCTTTTCCATGATGCCGCCACAGGAAAAGGGAGTAGAAAGCGCATATGAAAATCGCTCGCGTCGCGTTGCCGGTCGCAGTTAACCGTCTTTTTGACTATCGCATCGTCGAAGAACAAAAAGTCAATGTCGGCGCCATCGTGCAGGTGCGGCTTGCACGACGGGTTTGCCGCGGCGTGGTGTTGGAAACAGCAAAACAAAGCGAACTTGCCGCCGAAAAGATTTTGCCCGTTGAAAAAGTTTTCGATATCCCGCCGCTTTCCGCCGAGATTCTGAAAATGATTCGCTTCGTCAGCGATTACTACCACGCTGACATTGGAATGGCGGCCGCTTTGGCTTTGCCTCCCTTGACAACACAGCCCACACGCCAACTTTCCCCGCTGGTGATGACGCCTTCGGGCATCGATGCGCTGACCAGCATTCAAGAACAATTGGGAAATCGTCCCGCCACTGCTTTGCGAGCACTGCTTCAGGATTTTTTTCAAGGCGCCGCTTCCATTGCGCAGCAAAACCTTTGGAGCGCCACGCAAAAAAAATATGTGCGCTCCTGGCTGGAAAACGGTTGGCTGACTGCGTCCGAAACGATGCCGGAAATAGGAACCCAATTATTCGATGAACAAACCGACGCCGTAAACGCCGTACTCGTCGCACGTGATCGTTTTCAACCTTTTTTGCTGCAAGGCATCACGGGCAGCGGCAAAACCGAAGTCTATCTGGCATTGGCGCGCGTGCTGATTCAAGAAGGCAAACAAGTTCTGGTCTTGCTTCCGGAAATTCATCTGACGCCGCAATTTTTGCAGCGTGTCGAAACCATTCTGCCCGCGTACAAAATCGCCGTGCTGCACAGCGGTCTCGCTGATGGTGAGCGCCTCAGTCATTGGCAGCGCGCTGCGCAAGGTGAAGCGCAACTCATTCTGGGCACACGTTTGTCCGTTTTTACGCCATTGCCCAGCCCGGGTTTGATCGTCGTCGATGAAGAGCATGATGCTTCATTCAAACAACAAGACGGTGTTCGTTACCATGCTCGCGATCTGGCCGTGTGGCGTGCACAGCAACACGGCATTCCAATCGTGCTGGGCAGTGCAACACCATCGTTGGAAACCTATCGTCATGCGCAGAAAAACCATTATCAGCATTTGCGCATCAATCGCCGCGCCAATGTCCAATCACAATTGCCGACAATCCGTCTGGTCGCCAACCGCAGCAAGGAAGCACACGAGGGTGTTGCTCCAGAGCTTTGGAAAGCGATTGAAGAACGTTTGTCACGCAAAGAACAAATATTGGTTTTCGTCAATCGTCGAGGTTTTTCTCCTTCGTTGAAATGTCACCAATGCGGCTGGGAAGCACAATGTCCACATTGTTCGGTGCGCATGGTGCTGCATAAAGTACCGTTAAGCTTGCGCTGTCATCAGTGCAACCATGTCGCGCGCGTCCCCAAAGAATGTCCGGAGTGCGGCAACCTTGATCTCGCGCCCCAGGGGTTTGGCACGCAGCGATTGGAAGCCGCGTTTGGAGAAGCCTTTCCGCACGCGCGCGTCGCGCGTATCGACCGCGACAGTACGCAGCGACGTGGAGCATTTGGTGCGTTGCGTGAGCAAATTACGGCACAGGAAATCGACATCCTCATCGGCACCCAAATGTTGGCGAAAGGTCATGACTTCCCACGTATTACGTTGGTGGGTGTGCTCGGCGCCGACAACGCTTTGTACAGCGCCGACTTTCGCGCCACGGAACGCTTATCAGCATTGCTGCACCAAGTTGCGGGGCGTGCAGGGCGCGCTGATAAAAAAGGCGAAGTCATCATTCAAACCGATTTCCCGCAACATCCTCTTTATGAGGCTTTGCGCTGTCATGATTTCGATGGTTTTGCCCGTTTTTTGCTCGACGAGCGGAAAAGTATCGGTCTGCCGCCGTGGTCGTCATTGGCGATATTAACCGCCGAGGGGCATTCCGCAGAAAATACCGAATCCTTTCTGCGCTGGGCGCATCAACAAGCAACAACACTCACAAAGCAATATCAAGACGTGCAAATCTTCTCGCCCGTCGCCGCCACGTTGGCACGCCGTGCTGGCTATTTTCGTATGCACATGATGGTGCGCAGTGAAAATCGCCGCGCATTACAGCCCTTTCTGGCCGCATGGAAAAAAATACTCAACGAACAGCGCGCGGGGAAAACACGATGGGCCATTGATGTTGATCCGGCGGGTATTTGATGCTCCTTGAGGGGCATTGATTAAGATTTGTTCAGAAAGGACCTAGCGCCTTAACCTTTTCAAACAGCGCTTTCTTTTCTTCCTCTGAAAGAGGCTTGAGCCAAACAGCCATGATATAAGGATCATCGGTCGGTTCGAAGCCAACACGAAGATCAACCTGTCGCGCCAGCGCATCGCCAACGTATCCCCATATCACCTTGGCCTCAGCGCGAACCGCGTCAAAACTCTGTCGCTGCAATTGTTCCGCAATCCCTCCCGCCGAGCGGATCACGCGACGATGATGTGCGGGAATTTTGCGATAAAGCCGCTCATCAATCACCAGCCCGCCGCACAGGGTGCAACCTTCCCATGGCGTATGATGGACATAACCAGCAGGAACAAAGCAATGTTCATCCGCTCGATAAAAAGCAACAAAATGTCGTGGAATGTTCGGAAACTCATTGGTGTTAAAGCGTCGACAAAATAACTCGCCTACGAATGGTTGTGCGTGATCGACCTCAACAATTGAAAGGACATCTTCAAGCACAATATTGTCATGGCCTTCCGGCATTGTGTGCTCACGGTTTTCCTCTTGATTCGCCGCCTTGGCAAGAAATTGTTTTTTGAAAAAGGATTTGATCATAACAAACAATCTTCGAGAATTTTTCTGAAACCTTCCGGGCTCTGCCAGTGCTTTCCACACACGTAGCGAGGCAGATTCCAAATATTGGCGTTTCGCGTCACGGGTGAAGGCGCCAGCCCAAATGCCGCCAGTTGTCGATGCTCGCTGCCAAAATTGGGAAAATATTCTTCGACAAGATACGGCGACGCGTGTCCGTAAGGATAAGCAAAAAGAGGCATCGCAATATCACCGACAACCCGATCAAGATAATCCTGCGCAACACGGATCTGCGCATCGGCATCTTGATATGTGTCGATGTTATAGAACGAACCTTTCTGGTTTTCTCTTTGCTGAACCTGTGTCAATGTTTCATGCGTATGATCCCAACTGTGATTGGCAATACCGATCATGCCTTTTTGCGCACACTCGCGCCACCAACTGTCGCGAATCAATTCCTGCCCAAAAAAGCACGATGTCGTCAGTTCCTCGCGCGCTTGCGGCGAAACGATCACAAAACTCGCCGTGAGCGCCGCATCGGGGTTGGCTTCGCGACCCAGCGAACTTTGCTCGAGAATACCTTGGAAACTTTTCACGAGCCCGGCATCGGGATGGTCATAATCATAGTAGTCAAGATCGGCGCCATCATCAAAGGTGATGCACGCATATTTTCCTTGCGGCAGCACGCCTTCACCGCGCAACGCCTTCACCAAAGACAACGGCGATAGCAAGCGAAATCCCTGCCGCGATAATATCGTCAGATCCTCCATCAGCGCGACATGATCGTTGCGTGCGTACGTTGTCCCCGTGATGTTGACCGAGTGATAGCAAAACACCGGAACCGCCAGCGTTTTATCCAGCGCATTAGGACTTTTTGGGGAACGTCGCCGCTTTTTTAGAAAAGGCATATCGAATTGTAGCGCAGTCCGATATCCATTGCCTCTTGCGAAAAATTACTCCGCAGGTTTTTTGACTTCTGTTTCCTGATAAAACGCATCCAGCGCCGAGCGCCGATTGTCGAACAGGCGGATTTTTCTGCTCATGTCATCGGCACGCTGATTCATCCGCATCCATTTGCCGATCTGTTCGGAGCGACTGGAAAGCGCGAGCACGATGCCGCGTTCGGCGAGCAAACGATTGAGATCCTCAAGCATCATGGCACCGGTCAAGTCGATGTTGTTCAATGAGCGCCCATCGATCACCACCCAGCGCACCGGCGTTTTCGCCTTGCGGATCAAATACATCACGCGCTGACGGAAATAGTTGGCGTTGAAAAAAATCAACGAGGCTTCGAAGCGATAAAACAACAATCCCGGAACCTCTTTGGCGTCTTCATAATGATCAATTTCAAAAAAGTCGTTTTGCCCATCAATCAAGCCCAAGCGATGATCAACCGGTCGCGCCGTACGCGTCAGGAAAAGCAAGATGGCAATCGACACCGCAAGCAAAATGCCGGGCATGATGCCGATCAGCACAACCGCGAGCAGGGTAATCAGCGCAATCAAAAATTCCGAACGGCTGACGCTGTAAAGCCTACGCAACATCGGCAAATCGGTCAGTCCGATGGCACTGAAAATCAGGATGATGCCGAGTGAAGCGGTCGGCATATACGCCAATAGCCCCGTCAACAGTAAAAGCGCCAGCAGAATCGCAAATGCCGCAAAAATCTGCACCATGCGTGTTTTGCCACCAGCCGCATCATTGACCGCCGTGCGCGAATCCGCGCCGCTGATTGCAAATCCCTGCGAAAATGCAGACGCAATATTCGCCGCGCCGAGTGCAATGAACTCGCGATTGCTGTCGATTTCATAGCCGTTTTTCGCAGCGAAACTGCGCCCTGTCAGGGTGGCGCTACTGAAGCTGATCAATGCCAATGCCGCGGCCGCGGGGAGAATCGTTCCCCACGCTTCAATCGGAAAAGCCGGCCAGCGCAATTGCGGCAGTGCTGACGGAATATTGCCGACAACGGCAACGCCCAAACCTTCGAGTTTGAAGATCATGCTGATCGCGGTTGCCAGTGCAGCAAGAATCAGCGCCCACGGTGCTTTTTTCCAGAAACGACGCAGGATGAAATACATCACACACAAAAAGATGGAAAGCAATAAAGTCGGCCAATGCGGATGCAGCGCCGCTTCAAAAAACGAAATGAGTTGCCGAACACTGCTGCGACCATGCGCCGATACCCCGAAAACTTTTGCCAATTGCCCGATGATGATGGTGATCGCGACGCCATTCAGCAAACCCATCAGGATGGAGCGCGATAAAAAATCGGCGAGAAAGCCGAGACGAAATTTGCCCGCCAACAAGCAGAAAAGCCCGGTGAACAACGTCAGGGAAACCGCCAGCGCATGGTAATACTCCGGATTGCTGTGCGCGGCAACTAACGGCGTTAGCGACGCCGTAATCATCGCGCAAGTTGCAGCGTCGGGGCCGACAATCAGTTGTCGTGACGAACCAAAAAACGCGTACACGATCATCGGCAGAATGGTGCTGTACAAACCGACCACCGGCGAAAAACCGGCAAGCTGCGCATAGGCAATACTGGTCGGCAACGCCACCGCCGCCACCGACAAACCGGCAATCAGATCGCGTTTGAGCGGCGTGCGGTTGTAGCTCAGAAGCTCGGGCAAGCCCGGCATCCATTTGCCGAGCCGTCCCGAAACAATGGAAAGAAAGCGTTTGGCCATGTGTTGTTTTTATGCGGGGAATGCGTCCACTATTACCCGAATCTCCCGTGCAATACAATCAGGCAGGGTAACAGCGACTCGCGTACGGTTTATGGAATCGCTGATTCATGTCGCGAGCGCAAGCAAGACAAGGCGGAATTCCGACGAAAAAGCGCAGTTTACTTGGAGGTAAATGAGCATTTTGAGGAGGATTCCAACGCTGTATTGCTTATGCGCAGCAATTAATCAGCGGTTCCTTATAGCCACCCCGCCTTTTTGAACCGCCAATACAAAACAACGTCAATCAAACCCACGATCACGACAAACACGAAGACGCCCCATTGCCAATGTGCACCCGGCAAAAAGTCGAAATTCATGCCGTACAAACCCGCCATCATCGTCGGCAGCGCCAACATCGCCGCCCATGCCGCCAGTTTTTTGGTGATTTCATCTTCGCGCAATCCAACCAACGTCAGCCCCATCTGCAGCGTTGTGTGCAGCATCTCGCGCACCGTATCAATGGTGCTGTTGAGACGAACGAGGTGATCGGCGACATCGCGATAATAATCAACCAATGGAGCACACAACGCAGGCGTACGTCCGCCGCTGACCCGTGATATGGCTTCCATCAGCGGCGCGATCGCATGTTTCGCCGACAGCAGTTTTTTCTTGAGCCGATAAAACGATTTCAGACTGCGACGAGGTTGCTCGTTGGAAAAAACCTTGTCTTCCAGTTTTTCGAAAATATCTTCCAATTCCTCAATGATAGGAAAGAAACTGTCGACGACAAAGTCGATCACCGAGTAGAGAATAAAGCCCGATCCCAGCATCAGCATTTCCGGCTCTTTTTCGCAATAGCGCCGCACGGTTTCCAGATCGAAGGAACTGTTATGGCGCACCGTCACCACATAACGCTTGCCGGTAAAAATACTGATCTGTCCGACTTCGTAGGCTTGCCCCGCGTCGCGTCCCGGCGCCAGCGTGCGCAGCACCGTGAACAGCGTATCACCATATTCTTCGATTTTGGGGCGCTGCTTCCCGCTCAATGCGTCTTCGATCGCGAGCTTGTGCAATGAAAACTGCTTTCCGAAAAAAGCGAGCTCCTCGGCATCGGGACGATCCAGCGACACCCACACAAAACCCTCCTGCGAATGCGCCAGAAACGCCGGAATCTCTTCAGGCGTTAATGAAGACTGCCACTTTCCTTGCGCGTAAGCGTCGCAACGCAACAACATGATTAAGCCTCCTGAATCAGATAGAAGCTTCTGATTCATGTCGCGAGCAGAGGCAGGACAAGGCGGAATTCGACGAAAAAGCGGAGTTTACATAGATGTAAATGAGCATTTTGAGGAGAATTCCAACGCAGTACTGCCTTTGCACAGCCATGAATCAGAGGGCTCTCATAATAATAGCCGGTTACGCCGCTATATGCCAGACGCCGCATTATCGGCGATAATGCAACATGGTTTGCCCAAAAGACGCGCTATGATCATTCGCTCGCTCCTTGACACCGACCTTTACAAATTCACCATGATGCAGGTGGTGCTGCATCATTTTCCGGCTGCGGACGTTGAATACCGCTTCAAATGCCGGAACGAAAACGTCGATCTTTCTTTCCTCGCCGAGCCGTTGCGTGAACAAATCAAAGCTCTTTGTTCACTGCGTTTTTCGCAGGAAGAATTGGCTTATTTGCGCAACATGCGTTTTCTGACCAACGATTTCGTTGATTTGCTGGAATTGTTTCATCTCAATGAGCGCTTCATCCATATCGAAAGCGGTGCGGGAATCGACAACGGTTTATCCATCACCATTCAAGGGCCATGGCTGCACACCATTCTCTTCGAAATTCCGATTCTTGAAATCCTGTCCGAGCTTTATTTCCGTCATACCGTCACCGAACCTGATTGGCAGGAAGGACGCAAGCGGTTGGCGCGCAAAATTCATCTGTACGACAGCGTGCACGAGCCCGGCTTCAAGATCGCCGATTATGGCGCACGACGACGCTTTTCTTATGCGTGGCAGGAAGAAGTGTTGAGCACTTTGCGCGACGAGTTGCCGGAAAGGTTCGTCGGCACCAGCAACGTTCACTTTGCCCGTATCCTCGGCATCACGCCGCTGGGCACGATGGCGCACGAATACTTGCAAGCGTGTCAGGCGGTCGGGCCACGGCTACGCGACTCGCAATCGTTTGCGCTCAACACCTGGGCGCGCGAATACCGTGGCGACCTCGGTATCGCGTTGTCGGACGTTTACAGCATGGATGCGTTCTTGCGCGACTTCGACCTGTTTTTCTGCAAGCTGTTCGACGGCGTGCGTCACGATTCGGGCAACCCGTTCGCGTGGGGCGACAAGCTGATCGCGCATTATGAAAAAATGCGCATCAATCCCGCGACCAAGACCATGATTTTTTCCGACTCGTTGACACCGGAATTGGTGATTCAACTGTTCCGTTATTTCCACAAGCGCGTCGGCTTGTCGTTCGGCATCGGTACCAATTTCACCAATGATCTTGGCTATGTCCCCCTGCAAAACGTCATCAAAATGTCGCGTTGCAACGGGCAACCGGTCGCCAAACTCAGCGACTCGCCGGAAAAAACCACCTCCTACGACCCGATGTATGTCAATTATTTGCGCGAAGTGTTTCAGTCGCCCGAAACGCTCGCCGACGATTCCTTCAGGAAAGAAAAACCATGAATCAGACGCTTACGGGAACACCCACCCGAACCTCGTCCGTCAAACCGGCAATGCGCGATCGCCATTTGCAACTGAACGATATTCTCAAACTGCTGATCGCCGACGGCATTATCTCAACGGAAGCCGCCAAAAAGCTCACCAAAGTCAAAGCACACCGCTTCGGCGAGCCGCTGGAGCGCATCGCGATGCAACAATGGCGCTCGCTGAAGCCCCCGTACGAAGAATTGACTGTTGACGCGTTGGTGAAATGGCTTGCCACGAAATTCGGTGTGCCTTATTACCATATCGACCCGCTGACCATCGACATGTTCGCCGTCACGCAAACGATGTCGAATGCCTACGCCGAGCGCTACCACATTTTGCCGGTCGCCGTGACCGACAACAAAGTCGTGATCGCTACCGGTGAGCCATTCGTCCGCGATTGGGTCGATGAACTGAGCCGTTTTTTGAAGCGCGATATTGAAATCGTGTTTTCCAATCCGGCTGATGTGCGCCGCTACATCGGCGAATTCTATTCGCTGTCGCGCTCGATGAAACAAGCGCAAAACCGCAACGAAGGCGCGACGCAAATCGCCAATAATTTTGAACAACTGGTTGAGCTTGGCAACACTGGTCACCTCGACGCCAACGATCGTCACATCGTCACCATTGTCGATTGGTTATGGCAATACGCATTCGAACAGCGCGCGTCTGATATTCATATTGAGCCACGCCGCGAGGTCGGCATTGTTCGCTTCCGCATCGACGGCGTGCTCCATACTGTTTACAAATTTCCCATTCCGGTGCTGCTCGCGGCGACGTCGCGGATCAAATTGTTGGCGCGTATGGAAATCGTCGAAAAACGCCGCCCGCAAGATGGCCGCATCAAAACCTCGACCAACGGCAAAGAAATCGACTTGCGTGTTTCCACGATGCCGACCGCGTTCGGTGAAAAAATCGTGATGCGTATTTTCACACCGGAAGTATTGGTGCGCAGCTTTACCGATCTCGGCTTTTCCGACGAAGATCGCGAATACTGGGATCGTTTCATCACCGCATCGAACGGCATCATTTTGGTCACCGGCCCGACGGGTTCGGGAAAAACGACAACGCTCTATTCAACCTTGCGTCTTTTGGCAAAACCCGAAGTCAACGTCTGCACCATCGAAGACCCGATCGAAATGATCGAGCCGTTGATCAACCAGATGCAAGTACATCAGGCAATCGGTGTTGATTTTGCGACGGGCGTGCGCACGCTGTTGCGTCAGGACCCCGACATCATCATGGTCGGCGAGATTCGTGACCGCGAAACCGCCGATATGGCGGTGCAGGCAGCGCTCACCGGGCACTTGGTATTGTCCACGCTGCACACCAACGATGCGCCGAGTGCGCTGACACGTTTACTGGATCTCGGCGTTCCCGGCTACCTGATCAACTCGACCGTTCTCGGCATCATGGCGCAGCGTCTGGTGCGTACGTTGTGCCCGAAATGCAAGCAGCCTGATGGCACGCTGGACGAATCGGCATGGCAAGCGTTGACGCGCGGCTTCACCATCAAAAAACCGGAACACGTTTACCGCGCAGTCGGCTGTCTTGATTGCCGCATGACCGGTTATCTGGGACGCGTCGGCTTATACGAAATCATGGAGATGACGCCGAACCTGCGCGATCTTACCTACAAGCACGCCGACGATTCAACACTGCGAATGCAGGCATACAAAGACGGCACACGTGCGCTACGCATCGCCGGTGCGCTCAAAATCATTGAAGGAACCACGACTACTGATGAGGTATTGAAGAACGTGCCGATCAGTTAGGAAAACGCTGATTAATTACTGCGCGAACGCAATGCTGCGTTGGAATCCTCCTCAAAATGCTCATTTACCATCAAGTAAACTGCGCTTTTTCGTCGAATTCCGTCTTGCCTTGCCTTCGCTCGCGACATTACTCAGCACTTTCCTTAGGCGCGCAGGCGCAAAACCTTGTGCCACGTCAAAGCGCCCAAGAAATGGATGTCTAAGGAACCGCTGATCAAATCGCATCTACCGCATTTTTCTTCTCTCAAATTTG
>DAISYG010000043.1:0-16961 GCA_036825435.1 Casimicrobiaceae bacterium
GCGCGATGAATATTGGCTTCTGGATTCCCGCCTACTACTCGCGGGAATGACGGCACGGGGGTGGAAACACCCTCTGTTCTCCGCCATCTGTCACGTAGGGGCGGTTCGCGAACCGCCACTACAGGGTCGGATATGCCATCTTCTCCACCGTCTGATACCTGAACGCCGCGTCGCTTCGCTCCTCGCAATGACAGTTTTATTCTTGGATGCTGTGTTGGGAAAGGAACGTTTTTCGCCTAAGCGAAGGTTTGGTTTTTTTCTGATTCCTGATTCCTGATTCCTGATTCCTGACATCTGACCTCTGATGCCGAAAGAGTCATCGGTCTGCTGAATTCTGGCTTTTCATGACTTCGCCTGCATGAAAAGGGTGTTCTGCGTTATCCTTGCGCCGGAAAGGGGACGCATGAATTTACTCAGAGCGATGGGCACGGTCAGTGTGATGACGTTGTTGTCACGTATCACCGGCTTGGTGCGCGAAGTTTTGAAGGCGGCGATTTTTGGCGCGGGCGCACAGGTGGACGCGTTCGAAGCGGCGTTTCGGCTGCCGAATCTGTTGCGGCGTCTTTTTGCCGAGGGCGCATTCAGCCAAGCGTTCGTGCCGGTGCTGGCGGAATATCAGAAGCAGCGCGGGCAGGCGGCAACGCAGGAGTTGGTGAGCAAAACCGCCGCGTTGCTGATGCTGGCATTGTTGATTGTCACCGTCATCGGCGTGCTCGCCGCGCCGTGGTTGGTGTATCTGTTGGCGGGTGGATTCGCCAAAACGCCGGGCAAGGTGGAGCTGACCACTGATCTAATCCGCATCGTTTTCCCGTATCTTTTCTTCGTGTCGCTGGTGTCGTTGTCGGGTGCGATTTTGAACGTTTACCGACGCTTTGCCATTCCGGCGATCACGCCTGTTTTGCTCAATCTGTCGATCATCGGTGCGACGATTTTCCTCGCACCGCATGTCGATCCGCCCGTGCTGGCGTTGGCGTGGGGCGTGGCGATTGGCGGTGTTGCGCAGTTGGCACTGCAGCTTTATCCGCTGTACAAAATTGGCATGTTGGTGCGCCCGCGGCTGGATTTCAAGGATGTCGGCGTGCGCCGCATTTTGAAATTGATGGTGCCCGCGTTGCTCGGCGTGTCGGCAGCGCAGATTTCGATTTTGATCAACACGCAGCTGGCGGCGTGGCTCGGCGACGGGCGTATTTCATGGATTACCTACGCCGACCGCTTGATGGAATTTCCCAGCGCGTTGTTGGGGGTGGCGTTGGGCACGGTGTTGTTGCCGGTGTTGGCGCGCCATCACACCGACACGGCGCGTTATTCGTCATTGCTTGATTGGGGTTTACGACTGGCGCTGTTATTGGCATTACCAGCGGCGCTGGCATTGTGCTTTCTGGCGGCGCCGATGATCGCCACGTTGTTTCAATACGGACAATTTTCTGCGCACGACGTGATGCAGACACGGCTCGCGCTACTTGGCTATAGCATTGGTTTGCCCGCGCTGATTCTGGTCAAGATTTTGGCGCCCGGATTTTACGCACGACAGGATGTGAAAACGCCGGTGCACATTGCCATCGTCGCCATCGTTATCACGCAAATTTTCGCCATCAGCACGATGTTTTTCATCGGTCACGCGGGGCTGACGCTGGCGATCAGCATCGGCGCGTGTTGCAACGCGGCGTTGTTGCTGATGACGTTATTGCGCAAGAAAATCTATGCGCCGGAAAAAGGCTGGATGAAATTTGGCGGCAAGCTTTTCATTGCGCTGCTTGTTTTCACGGCCGCGTTGTATTTTCTGCCCGGCGAAACCAATATTTGGTTGGAAGCATCACTCGGTGAAAAAGTGACGCGGCTGGCGGCGGTATTGCTCGCCGCCGCCATGATTTATTTTACCGCGCTTTGGTGCTTGGGTTTTCGCGTCAAGGATTTCAGCCGTCGCGAAGACGATGCAACGAACGAATCATCAACGACCAAATAAACCCTTGATTGCGTCTTTCAGTTCAGGCGCTTTGTCGCCCAGTTTGTCGTCGAGTTTGTCCAGCGCTTTATCGGCGGCTTTGTCGCCCGCCAGTTTCAGCGCGATCTGCGCGACACCCTCTTCGTCAACGCCGCAAATGCCAGCGCCGGAAGTAATCGGCCCTTGACAACGCAACGGGAACGCAATGCCGACGTAACGCTCGTTGATCGTGCATGCCGGATCGGGCATCGTGGTTTGATCGCCTTCAATCGTGACACCGACGCGGTAATCGACTGACAACGCACGCAAGTCCACTGCTCCCTGCCCTTTCACGCTGATGCCGGGTAGCGCGATGATCAAATCGGGATTGCGCACGACGCCATCTTTGATGTTCATGGAGGCGCTGGCGCGCTGGAACGCGGTGTCGCGCACGGCGTGGTCTTTGCTCAATGGTTTGCGATTCAGAAGTGCAATGGCTGTGCACAATTTCATTTCCAGATTGGCGTCGGGCAGCACGCCGTTGTCGATACGGACGGTGCCGGTGCCGTTCAGCATTTCCACCCACGATTTCAAACTGTTGCCGAAGCCGGAAACTTTGGCATTGACGATCGCTTTGCCTTTGATCGGCGGCTTTTCTTGCCCGGCGAAAAGTTGCTCAAGCTGAATATTCTGAACATTTTTTTGCACGGTGAAATGAGGATTGACGCTGCGCGCGTCGAACACGCCGGTTGCGGAAAAAGAGCCGCCGAGCAAATTACCGCGCAACGTGTTCAGGTTGACGAGACCATCATGATTGGCGATTTTCAATATCGGTTTTTCGACCGCAACTTTTTTGACGGAGATGTGATCGAAAGACGCGTCGATGTCGAAACCGAATTGGCGCAGCGTGTCTACGGGCACGATGGGATCATCGCTCCATACGGGAGCGTTCGCGACGGACGCTTGATCACCGCCCGCTTTTGCTTTTTCGGGCGCAGCACTTGCCGGAGGCAAATAATCATCGACGTTGATCGCGTTTCCGGAAAGCCGTAAAGCCAATGTCGGTTTGGAAAGATCGGCGATGGATGCTTTTCCGTTGATATCAGTCTGGTCGAGTTTGATGTGAAGATTTTCGACGGCCAATTTTTGGTCATTACCTTTCACATCCGCATTGAGCGCAAACACGGCGAACGCTTTGTCGTTTGCCGTTGCGGGCAACACATCGAGTTTTTGCAGCACTTGACGCAGATTGGTTTCATTGACGGTTAGCTTGCCCTCATACGCGAGTGCACTTTCCCAATTTTGCGCTTGTAATTGCGCGTCAAGCCGCAAATCGCCGATGGCGAAAGATAAAGGCGCGAGCGACAATGTTTGTGCACTTTGGTCGGCTTTGATCGAACCGGTGACGGAAAACGGCAGAGGCTTTGCGTCCGCTTTTTGCGCTTCGCCTTTGATCGCCAGATCGGATAATGCGAAAGCCTGTTTTTCCCAATCGGCGTTGAGTGTGGTGTCGAGTTTGACCTTGCCGCGCCATGCGACTTTGCCCGTGTCAAAATTGGCGGAAAGCGAAACCGGTGTGTCTTTACCGCGGCGCATCGCGCCGGTGGTGATGTTCAGCGCATCGATTGTGTAAGCGGCATCGCTCTGTTCATCGCGATAACTGATCGATGTGTCGGAGACACTGATGCGAGCGATGTCGATCGTCATCGGCGGCGAATCGGAAGATTGTTCGGATGTGTCGGGCTTGGCTGCGTCTGTTTCACCTGTTGCGCCGATACCGTCCCAGTTGGTTTGTCCGTTGGCATCACGGATCGCCGTCACGTTCAAGCCGTTGATGCGGACTTCACTCATCTGCACGTCTTTACTCAACAGCGGCAACAAGCGCACCGCCAGCCCGATGGCTTTTACTTGCGCGAGCGGCTTGTCCGGCGTCGCTGCGCTGGCGATTGACGCATCGTTCAACTCGATGCCGAGCCAAGGGAAAAAATTCCAACCGATGTTGCCATCGAGTTTCAACACCATATTGGCTTTGTCGTGTGCCAATTTTTGAATTTCGTCTTTGTAATCGTTGGGGTCGATGATGCGACTGATCGCAAAAGCCGCCAATGCCAGAAGAACGATGATTGCCAGAACGACAATCGCAATGATTTTTCCGATTTTAGCCATGACAAACCTCGAAGAAAAACGTTAAGACAAAAGGATACAGGATTCAGGAAAAAATATCAGGAGAAGCACGGATGCGTTACAAAGGCGATCATTCAGATGCAGGCGGAGCCGATAAATCCGAAATCCGATCATAAAGCTTCTGCACTTGCGCCTGCATTTCTTTCAACGGTGTATCCGGCGGCAGCGGCTTGCCGGCGATGATGTTGACACGGGAGAAGATGCCGCGCAGCTTGCGCAGTGCTTTGCCGCCGTGTGCGCGGGAGAAAAAGCTGCCCCACATGCCTGCAATCGCGATGGGTACGATGGGCACATTGGCATCGCGGGCGATGTGGGCAACGCCCGGATAAAATTTGTGAATCGCCCCGTCGGGCGAAAGCCGTCCTTCGGGGAAAATGCCGACGATGCCGCCCGCGCGTAGCGTTTCAATGGCGTTGTTGAACGCCTGTTCTTTGAGCGCCGGGTTGTCGCGTCGCGTCGCCAGCGGAATGGCGCGGTTCAGACGGAAAAGCCAGTTGAAAACAGGCGTTTTGAAAATTTGGTGATCCATCAAAAAGCGAACCGGTTGCGGCATGCACGCGGTCAAAAAAACCACATCGACGTAGCTGACGTGATTGCAGATGATCACATACGGCCCCTTTTCGGGCAGGTTGTCCAAGTCGTAGCGGCGCAGTCGATAAAAAATGCGCACCAACACTTTGCCGAGATGGCGCAACACAAACGGGGCAGTAGCAAAAAACGCGATGAGCGCAACGATGGCGGTGAATGTGGCGACGATCATGAAAAGCTGCGCAATCGTTACGCCAAGCGAAAAGAGCGTGATTGCGAATGCCGCCGCGCCGATCATCATCAGCGCATTCAAAATATTGTTGGCGGCGATGATGCGTGAACGGTGCGCCGCGTCGGAACGCGTTTGCAGCAGCACGTAAAGCGGGACGGTGTAAAAGCCGCCGAAAACACCCATGAAGAGCAAATCGGCGGCGATGTGCCAGTGCGCGGTGTTTTCGAAGAAGAGCGCAATATCACCGTGTGTTTCGGCGTGCAAGGTTCGCGACGTGTAGCCGAGGTCGAACGCGAAAATGGAGAGACCAAGCGCGCCGAGGAAAATCAGTGCGGGCTCGACGTGTTTGCCGGAAAGTCGTTCGCACAGCAACGCGCCAATCGCAAGACCGATGGAAAAAAGCGCCAACAGCAGTGTGGTGACGTGTTCATTGCCGCCGAGGAAAAGACGCGTGTATTCGGGGAACTGCGCGAGAAAAGTCGCGCCGAAAAACCAGAACCAGGAAATGCCGAGCATCGACAGCCAAACCGCCCGTACCTTTTTTGCCGCGCACAGATTGCGCCACGTTTCGCCGACAGGGTTCAGCGAAATGCGAAGATCGGGCGCAGCGGGCGGCGTGTAGGGAACGAAGCGGCTGGCGGCGTAGCCGAACAGGGCGATTAACACCGACGCGCCACCTGCGACGAGAGGGCCATAACCGTCAATCGCGATGAGAATGCCGCCGATAATTGTGCCGAGCAGGATGGCGATGAACGTTGCGCTTTCCACCAGTCCGTTGCCGCCGACCAATTCTTCTTCGCGCAAATGCTGCGGCAGGATGGCGTATTTGACGGGGCCAAACAGCGTCGAATGCAAGCCCATCAAAAAGAGCGCGACGAAAAGGACGATGAGGTTTTCAAGAAAGAAGCCGACCAGTGCCAGTAGCATGATCATGATTTCCAGAATTTTCAGCAGCCGAATCAAACGCGACTTTTCAAACTTGTCGGCGATCTGTCCGGCGGTAGCGGAAAAAAGAACGAACGGCAGAATGAAAAGCGCCGCCGCCAGATTGATCAGCGTCAGCGTATCCAGCCCCGCCGCACCACCGACGTGAAAGGTGACGAAAAGCGCCAGCGCGTTTTTGAAAACGTTATCGTTGGCCGCACCGAGAAACTGCGTCCAAAAATAAGGCGCGAAGCGGCGTTCGCGCAGAAGATGAAATTGATGACCGGGTTCGCTCACATCGGCTTTTTAACAGAAAACGGGCATGATGGGAGGTTGCGCGCTTCCCGTCAAGCAGACACGGTAGAATATCGACCATGAAAAACTATCTCGATTTGCTGCGCCAGGTGCGCGAAACCGGCACACTGAAAAAAGACCGCACTGGTACTGGCACCGTGTCATTATTTGGTGCGCAACTGCGTTGTGACCTGCGTGCGGGCTTTCCGCTGCTGACAACCAAAAAAGTACACCTTAAATCAATCATCTACGAATTGCTGTGGTTTTTACAGGGCGGGCACAACGTGCGCTGGTTGCAGGAGCACGGTGTGACGATCTGGGACGAATGGGCGGACGAAAACGGCGAACTTGGTCCCGTGTACGGCGCGCAATGGCGCAACTGGAAAACGGCGGACGGACAACACATCGACCAAATCGCGCAGTTGCTGGACGGCATTCGCAGCAACCCCGACTCGCGTCGTTTGATTGTTTCAGCGTGGAACGTCGGCGAAATTCCGCAAATGCGTCTGCCTCCCTGCCACATGATGTTCCAGTTTTATGTTGCCGAGGGACGCTTGTCGTGTCAGTTGTATCAGCGCAGCGCCGATTTGTTTCTGGGCGTGCCGTTCAACATCGCGTCGTATGCGCTGTTGACGCACATGGTGGCGCAACAGACGAACCTTGATGTCGGCGATTTCATCTGGACCGGCGGCGATTGCCATCTTTACGGCAACCATTTCGAGCAGGCAGACGAACAGCTTGCGCGTACGCCGTATCCGCTGCCGACTCTGAAAATCAAACGCAAACCACCGACGATTTTTGATTATCAGTTTGATGATTTTGAGGTTGAAAATTATCAAAGCCATCCGGCGATCAAAGCGCCGGTTGCGGTGTGAGGTTCAGGTACCAGGAATCAGTGAATATTTCATCGCGCGTAGCGCGATCAAACTTTTCTGATACCTGATTACTGACTTCTGCCTTCTGACTCCTTAAGCGCTTGAATCAATTGCGGCAAAATCACGCGCGCATCGCCGACGATGCCATAGTTAGCAACTTGAAAAATAGGCGCCTGTAAATCATCGTTGATGGCGACGATGACTTTGCTGTCTTTGACGCCCGCCAAGTGCTGAATCGCGCCGGAGATGCCAATCGCGATATACAAGTTAGGCGCGATGATTTTGCCTGTTTGCCCGAGCATCGCGCTACTGGAGATCAAGCCTTCTTCGACGACGGCGCGCGTGGCGCCGATCGCGGCATTGAGTGTTGCCGCCAGTTTTTCAACGAGCGGCATTTCGTCTTTGGTGATGCCGCGGCCAACGCCGATCACAACCTTGGCGCGGTTGATGGCGACACCGAACGTTTCTTCTGCTTTGTTGATGGCAATGCGGGTAACAGAACTGGCGGCGGGTGCGGCAGGCACTTGTGTGATCGGCGCAAGGTTTACCTGCTGTCCGGCGCGCTCGAACGCACTGGCGCGAACGCTGATCAGCTTGGGGGATTCAATCATTTTTTCGACGACGAGCAAGCTGCTTGCGTACACCGGGCGTATGAAAAGGTCGTCGCCTTCTGCGCCGATGCAATCGCTAACGCACTCCAATCCAAGTTTGCCAGCGAGATATGGCAAAACTCGTTTACCCAGATAACTGCTCGACATCATCACGTGTGAATAAGAATGCCGCTCCATTTGTGCGATGATTTGCGCAACGATGTTTTCGGTCAGCCCGGACTCAAGATAATCGGCACAAGCGTAAAAAACATGCGCAACGTTCTGAATGCGTGCAGCGTGTGCAACCAAGGCTTCACTTTGTTGTTCGTTCGACAGCACCAATAGATGAATGTCGCTGCCAAGTGAAGACGCTGCGGTAATGGTCGCCGTGGTTTTGGATTTGATTTTCGAGCCATCGTGTTCAGCTAAAACAAGAATTGCCATCGTTGATTTCCTGAAAATTAAAGCACTTTTTCTTGATGCAGACGTTCCAATAACGTGGGTACATCGGCGACAATTTCGCCCGCCGGGCGCGCGGGCAAATGACGCAACTGCGCGACAGAAATATGAATGTCGAGATCGACGCCCAAGGAGTCTGCAGTTTTTTTGGGAATGACGGCCTTTTTGGCTTTGATCAAATTCTGCATCGTTGCATAGCGCGGCGTGTTCAACATCAGTTCCACGCTGATGACAGCGGGCAGCGGCGCTTGCAAGGTGACGCTGCCACTGTCGCTGCGCGCCTGGACGACGATGGTTTTTCCATCGGGCGAATCTTCGAGTTTTATTTTTTCGGCGAATGAAATCAGTGGCCAATCGAGCAGTGCCGCCAACATCGGCGCAACCTGATTGCTGTCGCTGCCCATGCCTTGGCGGCCAATGAAAACCATGTCGCATTGTTCGTCGAGCGCAACTTTTTTCAAAATACGCGCCAGCACCAGCGGCGAAATGGCAAGATTGGTTTCAACCAACAGCGCACTATCTGCGCCCATCGCCAATGCGCTGCGCAAAACATCCAGACAGCCTTCGTTGCCGCAGGAAGCGGCGAGGATGGATTGTGCGTCGTCGCGCTCTCGCCATTGCAGCGCTTCTTCGAGCGCGACTTCATCGTAGGGATTGATGACCAGATGCATCAGTCCCATTTCCAAGCCCGAACAATCGGGCTTCAGGCGCACGGGAAAGGATGGATCAATGACTTGCTTGACGGGAACCAAAATTTTCATAGTGACATCTTTCTCAACGTGCGCCGGGACGATCGCGCAAGATGCGCTGCTTTTCGCGATTCCATTCCCGTTCTTTGATTGTTTGCCGTTTGTCGTGCTGTTTTTTGCCGCGCGCCAAACCGATTTCAAGCTTGATGCGACCGTTTTTGTAGTGGAGGTTGAGCGGCACCAATGTGTACCCCGCCCGTTCAACATGACCGATCAAACGACGAATTTCCGGCGCGTGCATCAACAGTTTGCGCGTTCGGGTCGGGTCGGCGTGAACATGCGTCGAAGCGGTTTGCAACGGCGTGATGTGCGCACCGATCAGCCATAACTCGCCGTTTTTAACGACTACATACGCTTCTTTCAACTGCACGCGACCGCCGCGAATGGCTTTGACTTCCCAACCGAATAAAACCAGCCCCGCCTCGAAGCGTTCTTCGATAAAATAATCATGAAAAGCTTTCCGATTATCGACGATGGTCATTAAAAACCTTTTGCAAGCAAAGACTCTAATTGTACCCGGTAAACACATTAATGATAAGAGGGTTATGGGAATTCACGAATGACAAAAATCTTGACCATTTCAGTTGCCTATAGCGGCAACGGACAAATATTTTTGGAAACCTTCGCGCTACCGGAAAACAGCACGGTTGCCGATGCCGTTCATCAGGCACGGCAAAATCCTGCGTTTCCGACACCTTTTCCCGAACACGTTTCTTTCGCGATATTCGGTTGCGCGACAACGTTGGACGCGCCACTCAATGATGGTGATCGTGTTGAAATTCTGCGTCCGTTACAACGTGATCCAAAAGAAGCGCGAAGGCAACGTGCTTCGCGCTAAACTTTTGTCCCACTGTTCGTTATTTCATTTGCCCTTTCATGAATCAAGAACCATTAAAGCTCCCCGACCTTACCCTTCCCTCCACGCTCGGCGATTTTCCACTGCGAGCACCGCGTCAAGAAAAAATGCTGCTTTACTTTTATCCGAAAGACAACACGGCAGGCTGCACGAAAGAAGCGACGCAGTTTGCCGAGGCATTCTCTGCGTTTCGCCGGAAAAAGATCATGATTGTCGGCGTTTCTCGCGATAGTGTGGCGTCACACCAACGCTTTCAGGCAAAATACGAATTGCCGTTTGTGTTGATTGCCGACACGGAAGAAAAACTGTGCCATCATTTTGATGTAATCAAAGACAAGACGATGTATGGTAAAAAAGTTCGTGGTATCGAACGTTCGACTTTTCTGATCGGTACGGATCATCGCGTGATTCACGCTTGGCGAAAAGTCAAAGCGGATGGGCACGCACAGGAAGTTTTGGCTTGGGTCAAAACCAATATTTGATGAAGAAAGAAAACGATTGATGAATGCAAAAGTTTCACGGCGCCGTTTGCGCGCCGAAAAAATGCGCCGCCTTTTTGTGCTCGATACCAACGTGCTGCTGCACGATCCGACATCACTTTTCCGTTTCGAGGAGCATGATATTTATTTACCGATGCGCGTGCTCGAAGAGCTTGACGCGCATAAAAAAGGGACTTCGGAAACCGCGCGCAACGCACGACAGGCATCGCGTTTTCTTGATGACTTGATTACCCGCCATTTGAACAAAGACATCGCATCGGGCATTCCGCTTTCGGGGTCGAACGGTGCGCGGCAGGCGAAAGGTTTTCTTTTCCTGCAAACCGATGTGATTCCAGCTTCCTCGTTGCCGCTGATTTCATCGCGTGCTGACAATGAAATTCTTTCCGTCGTGAAATATCTCGACGCGCAGAATAAAGAACGCGATGTCTTTCTGGTGTCGAAAGACATCAATATGCGCATCAAGGCGCGCGCGCTCGGGCTCAACGCCGAAGATTATTTCAACGATCAGGTGCTCGAAGATTCCGATTTGCTCTATGCGGGCGTGACGCGTCTGTCCGACGATTTCTGGGACAAGCACGGCAAGAAAATGGAGTCGTGGCAGAGCGGCGGCCATACTTTGTATCGGCTTTCCGGGCCGATGGCGGCGACGCTGCACATCAACGAAATGGTGTATTTGGAGCGTGAAAACGAGGCACCATTTTACGCGACGGTCAAAGAGGTTGCCGAAAAACAGGTGGTGCTGCAAACGCTGAAAGATTTCACGCACAGCAAAAATGCGGTGTGGGGCATCATGGCGCGCAACCGCGAACAGAATTTCGCGCTCAATTTATTGATGAACCCGGATATTGATCTGGTGACGTTGGTGGGTCAAGCGGGAACCGGCAAAACATTGTTGACGCTCGCCGCTGGGCTGATGCTGTCGATGGAATTCAAACGCTACAACGAAATCATCATCACCCGCGTTACCGTGCCGGTCGGCGAAGACATCGGCTTTTTACCTGGAACTGAAGAAGAAAAAATGACGCCATGGATGGGCGCGCTGGAAGACAACCTCGAAGTGCTGCACCAAACCGAAGAAGACGGCGGCGCGTGGGGGCGCGCTGCAACGCGCGATCTTTTGCGTGCGCACATCAAAATCAAAAGCCTCAACTTCATGCGCGGACGCACCTTCATCAACAAATTTCTCATCATCGACGAAGCGCAGAATTTGACCTCCAAACAGATGAAAACATTGATCACGCGCGCTGGCCCCGGCACCAAAATCGTGTGCATGGGCAACCTCGCCCAGATCGACACGCCGTATCTAACCGAGAGCAATTCCGGGTTGACATACGTTGTGGATCGCATGAAAGGCTGGGCGCATGCCGGGCATGTCACGCTGGCGCGCGGCGAGCGGTCGCGGCTGGCGGATTATGCGGCGGAGGTGCTTTAGGAACCACTGTTTCATTGCTGCGCACAAGCAATACAGCGTTGGAATTCCGCCTTGTCTTGCCTGCGTTCACGACATGAAACAGTGATTCCTTGGGTTGTTTTGGTGCGCGGAGATCAAAAAGCGCCGGACGGAATTGTCATCGCAAAAAAAGCGGGGTAATATCCCACATCACCGTGGGCCGATAGCTCAGATGGGAGAGCGCTGCGTTCGCAATGCAGAGGTCGAGGGTTCGATCCCCTTTCGGTCCACCATTCACCATTAATAACAACGCTCCTCAAAATCATTTCGCTCATCACGACAGGATCGATAATCCCTGTTATCCAGACAATCGTAGTACCGATCACGATATTTTTCACATTTATCGTGTTCAGAATTACCGAGCAAAATCAAGCCCGCGATCAACAACGGCAGCAACACGAGACCTGCCACAACTTGACCCGTCGTCACGCCGTCGGATTGTTCTTCGGTAAATTCTCCTCCGCTGGGCGCGGTCAATGTTTGGCACCCCAATAAGCAGATCGTTGTCACGATAATAATCGTGTTTCGGACAAGAGGGCTTTGTTCGACGGCGGCCATACTGTTCTCCTTCAGTGCGGTGGTACTCACGGCAATCGGTAAAACATGATCGCGTTTTTGGCGATGAAGGTTATGGTATTCGCCTCTGCTTATTTATTTCTTAAGACAAAATATTCAGTTGTTGCGTTTTTATTGGTTAAGCAATGGTTCCGACGCACGCAAAAATCAACTAATCGCCCGTTCATCGTAAGTATACGTTCGCGTGATCCGTGAAATGGTATTGATATACGTGCGCACGGGTTGCGGAAATTGCAGTCCGCGCACCATGGTTAAATTACGCAACGTTGGATAGATGAGCACATCGTCCCAGCCGATAGTTTCATCAGTCAGTAAAGGTAATGGCGGCAGTTGCGCAAGCATCGTTTCGACGTTTGTTTTGTGTTCCGTTGTTTCGGCCATAGCCTGCGCAAAGGTGCGCCCGATGTTCTGTTCTTTTTTGCGTTGAAAATAGTCTTTGGCGGATTGTGTGGCGAATTCCGGTAAACCGCTCATCAACACAATGCGCGGATACAGCAAACACGAGATGTGCAAATGTGCGCTGTCAAAAAAACGGGTGATGGTTTCGGCGTGCGTTTGCGGGCGTAGCATGCGATTCGTATCGCCGATGTCGTCGAGTTTGCGCACGATATCGAGGCTTTCCGCCATGCAGTGCCCGTCGTCGAATTCGAGGATTGGCAATTGTTTGGCGTTGATCAGCCGATAGCAGGTGTCTTCGTCGTCGTTGAGTAGATAGATTTGTTCGCAGGAGACGTTTTTGTAATGCGCGACCATTTCCACGCGCACGCAGAATGGACAGTGGTCGTATAGATAAAGTTTCATCGTCTTTTCCTTGAAGCCTCGGAACCTCGGGAACCACTGATTCATGTCACGAGCGCAAGCAAGACCAGGCGGAATTCCGACGAAAAAGCGCAGTTTACTTGAAGGTAAATGAGCATTTTGAGGGGGATTCCAACGCCGTATTGCTTGTGCGCAGTAATTAATCAGCGGTTCCCTCGAAAAAAAACCGCCCGAAGGCGGTTCTCATTATTGTACTCGGGTTTTGATGATCAATCGTTGACCGGAACAGGCGTTTTCGCAGTGCTTGGCGGCAGGTCGGGATAAGAAACCGCTGGTTTTTTGCCCGTTAATGTTTGCAAAAACACGACCACGTCGTCGATATCCTTGTCGTTCATTTTGGCGCCGAGCTGGGTTGTTGCCATCACGGAAACGGCATCGCGCAGATCGCGGATTTGTCCGGTATGGAAGTACGGTGCGGTGATCGCAATATTTCGCAGCGGCGAAGCACGGAACACGTAATCGTCGGCCTCGGTGTTGGTAACGGCAAAGCGGCCTTTATCGCCCGGCGGCAAGAGGCGCGTTTCGGGTTTTTCAATCAGTCCGAACGGAAAATAGCCTTGCCCGCCCAGATTGACGCCGTTGTGGCACGACGCGCAGTTTTGGTCGATGAAGGTTTTCAGTCCGCGTTTTTGCTGTTCGTTCAGTGCTTTCTGGTCGCCCTTCAGATAACGGTCAAACGCGGAATCCGGCGTCACCAACGTGGTTTCGAACGCTTCAATCGCGCGCGCCACGTTGTCGAACGTGATCACATCGCCTTTGCCGAAAGCTTTCGTGAAGGGCTCTTGATAACCGGGAATGCTTTTTAGCGTGGCGACAACCAACTCCGGCGTGCTGTTCATTTCAACGCCCGCCTGAATCGGTCCTTTGGCTTGCTCTTTGAGATCAGACGCGCGACCGTCCCAGAATTGCGCTTCGTTGAATACGGAATTGAATACGGTCGGCGAATTGCGCGGACCTTTTTTCCAATCGTGCCCAATCGCGACCGGCAAGCCGTCATCGCCGCCCAAGCCCAAGTTGTGGCAGGTGTTGCAGCTGATCAGGCCGCTCGACGACAAGCGCGGGTCAAAATAAAGCTGCTTGCCCAGCTCGATTTTTGCGACCGTGATGTCGTTGTCGGTGATTTTCGTTGGCGGTTTGCCGATGGGCTCGAACAAGCCCTGCGCTTCTTTGAGCAGTTCCGCATCTTTGTTCTGCGCCGTTACCGCAAGCGGTAACGCCAGCATCAGGCATGAAATCATGCTGAGTGTCATTTTTTTCATGGTATTTCCTTCTATGGTTAACGAAAAACGTTTGCTTACGCGAGGACGCGGTAGCATTGCACGCATTATGGCATAGAAAAAATGCCGATGCGATACTCTTTTTTAATCAAGTCGATAAAGAGAAAATATTGGAGTGATAAACTCGGATTAATGTCGTTTTGATTGGATCATGTTCAAAAAACGAAAAAATCTTATTACAGCAGAATCGCGGTTTGCGAAATTCCGACGCTTTTGGGGGAAAATCACGGGATTTTCAGGTTAAACTACTTTTCTTTGCGTAGCTGGAAGACAACGATGGCTGCACACGACGACTGTATTTTCTGCAAAATCGCTCGGGGCGAAATCCCCTCGCAAAAGATTTATGAGGACGACGATGTTTTGGCGTTTCTCGATATCAATCCGGTGGCGGCGGTACATGTTCTGTTGATCCCGAAAAAACACATCGCGTCGTTGGCGGATGTTCAGGAACAAGACGCGCCATTGCTCGGCAAGATGATGGCGCTGGTGCCGAAGTTGGCGAAGATGCAAAAGGCGGACGACGGTTTTCGTTTGATCGTCAACGCCGGAAAGATCGGGCAACAGGAAGTGCCGCATTTGCACTTGCACTTGATCAGCGACGCTGAACCGTTGGGCAGAATGCTGGCGCGCTGATCGGCGGCTTTTGGGAAAGATTGTTGGAGAGGTAATCGGCAAAATGCCGAAAAAATAGAGGAGAGAAAGAATGGGTTCTTTTAGTATTTGGCATTGGCTGATCGTGCTGCTGGTGGTGGTGCTGGTGTTTGGCACCAAAAAGCTGGCGAACCTCGGCGGCGATCTTGGCAAAGCCGTTAAAGGATTCAAAGAAGGCATGAAAGAAGCAACGGAAGACGACACCTCGGCAGAGGCGCCCAAGCAGAAAATTGCGAGCGGGCAAACCATAGACGCCGAAGTCAAAAAAGAAAACGAAAAAAACGAAGTCTGATTTCCTTCCGCCGCGCGCGTTTTAGGTATCGGTGATGTTTGACATCAGCTTTACGGAAATCATGGTCATTGCCGTCGTCGCGGTTATCGTCGTCGGCCCTGAGCGCTTGCCCAAAACCGTGCGCACCGTTGCACATGTGCTGGGGCGTGCCCAGCGTTACGTCAGCGATATCAAGTCGGATATTCAGCGTGAAATGGAGCTGGAGGATTTCAAAAAAGCAACACAATCCATCAAGGATATTGGCAAAGATATCGAAAGCACCGTGCGTTCGACAGTTGATGATGCGCAGAAAAGTGTTCAATCGCTCGGCAAAGATTTGCAATCGGTGGAGTCCGAGCTGAAAAATATTGCGACGGAAACAACAAGCGCGCAAGAAAATGACGAAAGCGAAACGACTGCGGAAACAACAGTAGAAACAACGGCAGAAACGGCAGATGAATCAGTGAGCGAAAGCGAAGCATCGCCCGTCACCGAAAAGAAAACAGACGATGAGTTTGCGCATGATCCTGCGGAGTTTTCGACCGACCTTGCCGATTATCAAGTGCCCTCTTTCCTGAATGGCGAGGTTGAACTCAGCGTTCCCGAAGCACCCGCGCCGGATGAGCAAAAAGCACGCGAGTAAAGCAGCGTATTAAATTATGAGCCAAGTCGAAGAACCGAATTCGCAGCAAGAAACCTTTATTTCCCATCTGGTCGAGTTGCGCACGCGTTTGATGCGCTCGATGCTGGCGATGCTCATCGTGTTTTTCGCGCTTTTTTATTGGGCGCGCGATATTTACACTTTTCTTGCCGCGCCGCTGATGAGCGCGTTGCCGGAAGGATCAAGCATGATCGCCACCGAAGTCACGGCGCCATTTTTCGTGCCGATCAAGGTGACGTTGATGGTATCGTTTTTGATCGCGTTGCCTTATATTCTTTGGCAGATTTGGTCGTTCATCGCGCCCGGCCTTTATCAGAACGAAAAAAAACTGGTATTGCCTCTCGCGGTTTCCAGTTTTATCTTGTTTTTTATCGGAATGGCGTTTGCCTACTTCGCGGTGTTCCCGGTGGTGTTCGGCTTCCTCGCCAAGATGACGCCGGACGGCGTCAGCATGATGACCGATATTGATAAATATTTGAGTTTCACGCTGACGATGTTTCTCGCGTTCGGCATCACGTTCGAAACGCCGGTGATCGTGCTGGTATTGGTGTCGATGGGCGTTTTCACACTTGAACAACTGCGCAACGCCCGCCCCTACATCATCGTCGGCGCTTTCGTGATTGCGGCTATCTTTACGCCGCCCGATGTTGTCTCGCAATTATTCCTGGCGTTTCCGTTGTGGCTGCTCTACGAATTCGGAATGTTTTTAGCGGGCTTTCTCAAAAAGTCGCGCGAAGAAAATAAAGTGGAAGCCTGAATTTGCCGAACGGGATTGCGCCGTTATATGAGCGTTATTCTGTTTGCGATGCAGATTTGATGCCGATCAGACGCAATGATGTTTTAAATCCCAGAGTTTTTCATGGTACAAAAAACGTTATGCCGACATGGAAAATTTCACAATAAACTTTAACGACATAGAATTTTCCTTATCTCTTCCGTTGTTTTCAATAAAAAAGCGTTAAAAAACAATAAAGTCGTATTTTTGAGTCACTTTTTTTGTCTCTTTTTGTTAGGCAGAGTTTATTCCAAAGTATTGATATGATATGCCCTCGTTGTTTGCATTTTGTTAACAACGCGTTTCGAAAAATCTTAGAGCGTTTTTGATTTAATACTTTACACTCCTGTGGTAGTCTATCCGTATGGT
>DAISYG010000044.1:0-16556 GCA_036825435.1 Casimicrobiaceae bacterium
CCATACGGATAGACTACCACAGGAGTGTAAAGTATTAAATCAAAAACGCTCTAAAATTGTAATACATGAAATGAAAGGTTATGGAATGCTTCAAATTCTCCATTTTCGTCGAGAAAGCATTGGTAAACTGTGTAAAGCGGCGATTTTGCATATGCACAATTAAGCTTTGAGGCTCTACATAACTGGTGAAAATGTTTCTCATGCTTGGCGATCCGTTGATATAGCGTCGCTGACCCACACTGCCGATACATAGCGTAATCAACCAATCCGCCGAACATCTTTTCAACGGCATTCACATAGACGCCATGTCCGTCTGTGGTTAGCTGAATACGATCTAAAAAGTGGAACACCAAGTTTTTCATAAATTCCTTTGCGTATTCCACTGTACGAAGCCCAACAAACCAATTGATAGTGAGTTTCGAATCTGAATCTAGAGCAATCCGTGTCTAAACGCCGCTATGGTCAAGTGGAGTACTACATTTTTGTCTTGAATGGCAGAAACTCTATATTTCATCGCACTGTACATGTTTGGCTTTGACATTGCAGATATACCGTCACTCAGCGATCATCCCGGGGCGAACAAGCTGTTTGATGGGCTCAAAATGAGACAAGTTAAACTGCGCTACACGGTCGTCAAAAACGATAATAAATGGCTTATTTCGAATTGAGGCTATTTTCGATGTATTTTGCGGGCGTTTTGTCGCAAATCCGATGCGTACAAGTGTGCAAAAATGCGTCAAAACGCTTGCGCGCGTACACTGATGAGCATTGATTTGCGATTATCTGAAACAGAAGGATAATGTGCCAACCATTTATTGCCACAAGTGTCCATTATGTCCTCGGTCCGTGCATCTCGCGCAAAAAAATAACTCGCCAGCCGGACGAGACTGGCAGCGGCCATTGCAGAATACAACGATGGAAAAATGCTTTATTATTTGCAAAGCTGACTATGTCCATCGCCATTTTCCAAAAACTGATCACCCTTTTTGACGCAGGTAATGCTCATTACCGAGTGCTTGAGCATGAGCCTGTGTGCACATCAGAAGAAGCGGCGCAGGTGCGCGGCACAACGCTTGGACAAGGCGCGAAAGCGATGGTGTGCCGTATGCGCGTGTCGTCGTCACGACATGTTTACGTATTGGCAGTATTTCCGGGCGATCAGCGGGTCGATTTCAACAAAATCGCGGCCGCTGTCAATGGCAAGAAAGCAGCACTGGCGACGCCCGAAGAAGTCGAAAAATTGACCGATTGCGTCATGGGAGCGGTGCCACCGGTCAGCTTTCACCCTGAACTGCGCTTGATTGTCGATCCATCGCTGTTACGCCGCAACCAGAAAATTTCGTTTAACGCAGGGCTGCGCGAACGCTCAATCATCATCAACAGTGCCGATTACCAGCGCATCGTTGCGCCGTGCTGTATCACCATTATCAAGGAAGAATGATCCTGATAGGGTCGATTGAGTTAAAATCACAAACTTTCGCCCCATGCGTGCGTAGCGTGAAAATTTTCCGGTCATTACCTGTACTTCCCCGCTTTGAGTCTGAGCAGGAACACAGCCAAGGCATTGCCTTGGCATTGGGCAATTTTGATGGCGTTCATATCGGGCATCAGGCGATGATGCGGCAGGTGTGTGAGGCAGCGGGTGATTTGGCGCTGATTCCGTCGGTGTTGACGTTTCAGCCTTCGCCACGTGAGTATTTCATGAAGGAACGCGCGCCACATAAATTGTTGTCATTGCGCGCCAAACTCGCGCAGATTGAGCGCACTGAAATTGAACGGGTGTATTTGCTGCGCTTTGATGAACGTTTGGCACAGATGAGTGCGGAGACGTTTGCCGACGTTTTTCTGGCGCAGATGATGCGCGTGCGCTGGTTATTGATCAGCGCCGAAGCGAGTTTTGGCAAAGACAAGCGCGGAAACCTGGCGTTTTTGCGTGCGCGTGAAAACGCATTTGTGGTGGAAGAAATGATGCCGGTGATGCACGATGGACATCGCGTGTCGTCAACAGCGGTGCGTCAGGCATTACTGAATAACGATTTTGTCAAAGCGGCACAGTTGCTCGGACGGCCTTATTCCATCGATGGGCGTGTGCGCCATGGCGATCAGCGTGGGCGGGCGATGGGGTTTCCCACGCTGAATCTGGTGTTGACGACGCAGCCGGTTTCTGGCGTGTTTGCGGTGCGCGTGCATGGTCTCGGTCATGTGCGCCACGGTGTTGCCAGTGTTGGCGTGCGTCCGACCGTGAAAAAAAACGGTGATGCGCCATCGGTGCTGGAAGTGCACCTTTTTGATTTTGATGAAGACGTGTACGGACGCATGGTGGATGTTGAATTCGTGCATTACATTCGTGAAGAAAAGCGCTTCGCCAGCGTCGATGCATTGATTGAGCAGATTAAACGCGACGCGCAGCAAGCGCGCGCAATATTGCAGTAAATAATTAGCTTTGAATACGAGAGCAGGAACGAGAGAATAAAATGTCGGAAGCCAACGATTATCGAGATACATTGAATTTACCGGAAACGCCTTTTCCGATGCGCGGCAATCTTGCCAAGCGTGAGCCGGGCTGGGTGGAAGAATGGCGACACAAAAAAATCTATGAAGCAATTCGCGCGGCGTGCACCGGGCGTCCGCGTTTCGTGTTGCACGATGGACCGCCGTATGCGAATGGCGAAATTCATATCGGCCATGCCGTCAACAAAATTCTCAAAGATATTATTATCAAAAGCAAAACCATGGCTGGGTTTGACGCACCTTATGTTCCCGGTTGGGATTGTCATGGGATGCCGATTGAAGTTCAGATCGAAAAAACGCATGGTAAAAATTTACCGACCGCAGAGACGTTGCGTCTGTGCCGCGCTTACGCTCAGGAGCAAGTCGAAAAACAGAAGAAAGGTTTTGAGCGCTTAGGCGTGTTGGCGGATTGGGACGATCCGTATCTCACGATGGCGTATCAAAACGAAGCCGATGAAGTGCGTGTGCTTGGTGAAATTCTGAAACGTGGTTTTGTTTACCGTGGCTTGAAGCCGGTGAACTGGTGCTTTGATTGCGGCAGTGCGTTGGCAGAAGCGGAAGTGGAATATGAAGACCGTAAAGACAGCGCGATTGACGTTGGTTTTCTGTTGCAAGACGATCAGCGCGAACCCTTTGCGCGGGCAATGGGTTTGTCGGAAGCGCCAAAAGGCGAGATTCGCGCGGTGATCTGGACGACGACGCCGTGGACGATTCCCGCCAATCAAGCACTGACGATGCATCCTGATTTTGATTACGCGTTAGTGAAAGTGGCTGATGGCGATCATTATTTATTGCTTGCCAAAGAACTCGTTGAAAAATGTCTGCAACGCTATCAGCTGGAAGGCGAGATCATCGCAACGGCGAAAGGCGCAGCCTTGGAGCGTATTGAATTCAAACATCCCTTCTACGATCGTATCTCGCCAGTATATCTGGGCGATTTTGTCACGCTGGAAGCGGGTACCGGTATTGTCCACTGTTCACCAGCTTATGGTATCGATGACTTTTATACTTGCCGCCGCTACGGCATGAAAGACGAAGATATTATTAGTCCGGTGCAAGGCGATGGACATTTCAAGAAAAGCTTGCCGTTTTTCGGCGGCATGATGATCTGGGATGCCAACCCCAAAATCGTCGAAAAAATAAAAGAGGTCGGTGCGTTATTGCATGTTGAAAAAATGGTGCACAGCTACATGCATTGTTGGCGTCACAAAACGCCGATTATTTATCGGGCAACACAGCAATGGTTTGTCGGCATGGACGATACGCCCGGCTATAACGGCACCAAACCTGAAAAATCATTGCGCGAAACGGCGTTGGCGGGAATTGACGCGACGCGCTTCTATCCGGCGTGGGGCAAGGCTCGTCTTTATTCCATGATTGCCAATCGTCCGGATTGGACGCTGTCGCGGCAAAGACAATGGGGTGTGCCGATGCCGTTTTTCGTGGACAAGGAAACCGATGCATTGCATCCCGATTCATTGACATTGCTGGAAAAAGCGGCACAGAAAATCGAAAAACATGGCATTGAATCGTGGTTCGAATCAACAGCCGCCGATTTTGGCGTTGACGAAAACCAATATCGCAAATTGACCGATACACTTGATGTTTGGTTTGATTCCGGTTCAACGCATCAAACGGTGATGGGTGGGCCACAAGGGCGTGCGAAACATTTGGGCTCGCACCCGGACAAAACCGACTTTCCGGCAGATTTGTATCTGGAAGGCTCCGACCAACACCGCGGCTGGTTTCATTCTTCGCTGCTGGTGTCGTCGATGCTCAATGGTGTGCCGCCGTATAAAGCATTGTTGACGCACGGCTTCACAGTCGATGGTAACGGTCACAAAATGTCGAAGTCGCGCGGCAATACCGTTGCGCCTCAGAAAGTTTCGGATACCTTGGGCGCGGAAATATTGCGTTTGTGGGCGGCGTCAACCGACTATTCGGGTGAACTGTCGATTTCCGATGAGATTTTGAAACGCGTCGTGGAAAGCTATCGCCGCATTCGTAATACCTTGTGCTTTCTGATGGGCAACACGTCGGATTTTGATCCGGTGCAGAACGCGGTTGCAGTTGATCAAATGTTCGAGTTGGATCGCTATGCGCTGACGAAATTCAATGCATTGGCGGAAGAAATTCAAAAAGATTACGAGCAATTTGATTTTCATTTCGTCGTGCAGAAAATTCAAACTTATTGTTCGGAAGAATTGGGTGGCTTTTATCTTGACGTTTTGAAAGATCGTCTTTATACAGCGAGCAAGGATAGTGTTGCCCGCCGCTCGGCGCAGACCACGCTTCATGATATTCGCGACGGCATTCTCAAGTTGATGGCCCCGATTCTTTCGTTCACCTGCGAAGAAGCGTGGCGCATTGTTCATCCTGAGGATGTCACGATATTGACGCGCCTTTGGCAGAGCGATGAAAACGTATCTTCCGCAATGCCTGATGCTGATCAACTTTTGGAAAAATGGCAACGCATCGCTGAAATTCGTGCGCTGGTGTTGAAAGAACTGGAAGTGGCGCGCGAGGCAGGCAAAATCGGTTCGTCGCTGCAAGCGGAAGTCAAACTGACCTTGCCAGCGGAGGATTATGAAATATTGGCAACGTTGGAAGATGATTTGCGTTTTGTGCTGATCACGTCGGCGGCAACGATTGAATGCGGCGAGGTGCGCACAGTGCAGGTGAACCCATCGGACGGCGTCAAATGTGCACGGTGCTGGCATTGGCGTCACGATATTGGTCGTGATCCTGAACACCCGACATTGTGCGGACGTTGCGTGGATAATCTCTATGGCAATGGTGAAGCGAGAAAATATGCCTGATACCCATTTTTCGGGGAAAGCGCGATGAAGCGTATCTGTTCGGGTATGGAGTGGCGGCGCGCTACTTGGCTTTTGGTGGCGCTCGCCGTTATTGTGCTTGATCGCGTGACCAAACTCTGGGTGTACGAAACTTTTTATACCGGCGAAACCAGACCGATCACATCGTTTTTCAGCCTGATATTGACGTTCAATACAGGTGCGGCGTTCAGTTTTCTCGCCAATGCCGGCGGTTGGCAACGTATCTTCTTTGTTGTCATCAGTGTTGCGGCATGTTTGTTATTTCTCTGGTTGTTATTGCGCGGCGGCAACAAACTTTTCTCGTTTTCACTGGCTTTGATTATTGGCGGCGCGCTCGGCAATCTTTGGGATCGTCTGCAATTGGGGCGTGTGATCGATTTTCTGCTCTTCCATTATCAGGGCTGGTCTTATCCGGCGTTCAATGTCGCTGATGCGGCGATTACGGTCGGTGCGGTATTACTGATCGCGGATGGTTTGCTGCAACGCAAACGGCGCGGCAGCGAAGAAGATTATCGGGAACAATGAAAATCACGCTGGCGAATCCGCGCGGTTTTTGTGCTGGCGTTGATCGTGCGATCAGCATCGTCGAACGCGTGTTGGAACGCTTTGGCGCACCGATTTATGTGCGTCATGAGGTGGTGCACAATACATTTGTCGTTGCTGGTCTGCGCGATAAAGGCGTGGTTTTTGTTGAAACGCTTGATGAAGTGCCAAACGATGCGGTTGTCGTGTTCAGTGCGCACGGCACGCCGCGTGTTGTTTACGAAGAAGCAGCGCAACGCGGATTGATCGTGTTCGATGCGACCTGCCCGCTGGTGACCAAGGTGCATATCGAAGTGAACCGGATGGCGCAGGCGGGCATTGAAATCATCATGATCGGGCACGCCGGGCATCCCGAAGTAGAGGGAACAATGGGACAGTGCAGCGACCCGAACGCTATTCATTTGGTTGAAAACGTTGACGATGTACAGCGTTTGCGCGTGCGCGACCCGAAGCGACTCGGTTTCGTGACGCAAACCACGCTTTCGCAAGATGATGCGGCACAAATCATCAGTGCGTTGAAAGCGCGTTTTCCCGATATCATCAGTCCCAAAAAAGAAGATATTTGCTATGCCACACAAAATCGTCAGAACGCCGTACGCCAGTTGGCGCAGGATGTGGATGTGATGATTGTGGTCGGCAGCCCGAACAGCTCCAATTCCAATCGCTTGCGCGAAGCGGCGGAGCGCAATGGTGTGACGGCGTATCGCATTGATACGGCGGATGAATTATTGTCGGAATGGTTTGAGGATAAAAATAATATTGGTATTACGGCAGGCGCTTCTGCTCCCGAAAATTTGGTGCGTGATGTGACTGAGCGTTTACGACAATGGGGTAATGTCGAGATCGTCGAAGGCGAAGGCGTGGCCGAAAACGTGTCGTTTCCGCTGCCGAAAAACCTAAAAAGCGGATGATTGCGCGTTAGCTTTTAAGCCTCGGTTACGAAACGCATCAATCTCGTGGCTCAGCAGCACGGTAGTCAATGGCGGACGCAAGTTGGTTATGCTGATGTGCAGCGTTCGATTTTCTTTTTTGTATTTGACTCGGGAATCGGGCGTGAACGGTGGTGGTTCATAGCCCTCGACCAACGTGAAGATGATATGGATGGTTGACGTTACGGCATAGACATCCTGCGTGATGACGCGAAACTCCGCAACTTTGTCCCACGGAATTTCGCAGGAAAAATCCGAAAACGAAAAACCGCTTGAGCGCAAACGCAAAAAAGGCCTTTGCAGGCGCAATATCATTTTGTATTCCAACCACGCAAAGCCAATGGCGATTGCGAACGCCATGATGCCCTTGAATTTGTCATCACCGATGACGTAGATCACGACAGCGAAGCAGAATAGCGAAAGCAGACCGATGGTGATCACCGACCACAAAGCATGTTCATAAAAATATTTTTCGTTATCAGCTTTTTTGTTTTTGGGCTGCGACATGAAGCACCTGCATTTTCACAAGAGTTAACATAATAGCATGTGATACAGCGTTGTGCGGTAGAGAAAAAACGCGCGATAGCATAATGCCATCGCGCGCTTTGTCAAAGAAAGTGAATATCAAGCAGCCTTTTTTATCCAGCCCAATGGTGCACCCATTGGCAGCACGGTTCTGCCGAAAAAGTTGTTCAGGAATGTTGCCCCTGCGCCGTAGAAACCGAGCAGTGAAATCAGAAGTTCGGACCATGCGGCGACCATCGAGAATAATGTCTTGTTAACGCCCAGCCCGGATAACGTCAAAGAGGCAAACAGAACGCAGATTAGGAACAGCAGCACGGCAAGCACTTTGTTGACTTCGAACGATGCGATCATGATGAAGAACGAGAAGATGAAATAACCTAGGCACGCGACACCAAACTGTTTGGCATCGCCGTTGATGGCGATATCACCAAACCAGCCATTTTGTGTTGCCCAATAAATACCGACGGCAACCCAGAACAAGCCATACGTTGCGAACGCGATGGAGCCAAAGTAATTATTACGCTTGAAATCCGCGCATGCTGCCCATATCTGAGCGGCGGAGCCCAGAAACAACGCCCAGGGAATAACGAATGATGTTCCCGAGGTCAACCCCAGCTTCTGCGAAGAAGCGACCAACGTGACCATGGCCAACCCGAATAAACCCAATGCCGTCGGATCAGATACCGTGATCTTGATGTCTTGCGTATGATTTTGTTGCGTCATGTTGAAACTCCCCAAAATTAATAAAAACATTTTTTCTGAAACACGCAACAGCGTGCGAAAAACATCACAACCTTGTATCAAGGTCGGACGAGTATAACGAAAAAAATGATTTGGCAACGTTTAACCACGCTTCAAAAATAGTTTTATTTTGACGGTGATATTCATGATTCATCTGGTCAGGCGAATCATGAGGTATTCCAGTAGAAAAAATATTGTTATTTTTGATCGAGGTTTATGGTTTTTTGAGAGTGAAAAAGCGCGACAAGGCCATATGAAAGGGCGGTTTATCGACAGTTCCGAATATTAGCTTTACAGCGGCACAAGGTAGTTTGGCGAGAGGGACTATTTGGTCGCGCTTTGCGCGACGAAACTTTACTGATTCCTGATACCTGACCGCTGATGCCTGATCACGTGGTTGCCATTTCAATCGCTTCGGCAATATCAACCGAAACCGTGCGCGACACACCGGGCTCTGCCATCGTGATCCCCAATAATTGCGTCGCCATTTCCATCGTGATTTTGTTATGGGTGATGAACAGGAACTGCGTTTTCTCGCTCATTTCACGAACGAGATTGCAGAAGCGCACGGTGTTGGAGTCGTCGAGTGGCGCATCGACCTCGTCGAGCAAACAGAACGGTGCGGGGTTGATTTGGAACAGCGCAAAGACCAACGCGGTTGCCGTCAATGCTTTTTCGCCACCAGAAAGCAGATGGATGGACGTATTGCGTTTGCCGGGTGGTTGCGCAAAAACCTGAACGCCGGAATCGAGAATTTCTTCCCCGGTAAGCACGAGTTTGGCCTGTCCGCCGCCAAACAGTGATGGGAATAAACGAGAGAAGTTTTCGTTGACGATATCGAAAGTGTTTTTCAAAAGTTCGCGCGATTCGCGATCGATCTGGCGAATGGCGTTTTCCAGTGTTTCCATCGCTTCAGTCAGATCGTTCGCCTGTTGGTCAAGGTATGTTTTACGTTCTTCGGCGGCAGAAAGCTCTTCGAGCGCCGCCATATTGACGGCACCCAACGCGGCAATGGCTTTTTGCAGGCGATCGATTTCGTTGGGCAACGAGGCGCGTCCCCATGCCTTGAGCGCTTCGGGAAGTGCTTCCAGATCTGCTTCTGCTTCCGTGAGTTGTTCGCTGAATTGCTGCGCTTGCAGTTCGGATGCTTGAACTTTCAAGCGCATGTCTTCGATACGTTGGCGCGCGGGTTCAATGTTTTGTTCTGCGCTCATGCGAGCTTCTTCTTTGACGCGTAATTCTTGCGTCAAGCGCTCAAGGCTTTCGCGCGCTTCGGTTAATACTTTTTCGGCATCGCTGCGCAAGGTCAATTGCTGTTGCAGCAGCGTTTCAATTTCTGCAAAATCGACGGTCTGCTTTTCGCTGGCGAGTTGTTCGAGTAATGTTTGTTGCTGTGTTTTCTGGGCGAGGTTGCTTTCTCGGCGCCGCACCAACTCCTGCAGACGATCTTGTAGGCTGCGTTCGGCAAAACGTGTTTCTTGTACGCGTCGTTCCGCTTGATGCAATTGTTCGCGTCCTCGCGTTAATGCGACTTCTGCTTCGTTGCGTGTGTGTCGCAATGATTCACGCTGCGCCATTTCATCGTGCAATTTTGCTTGCGCATCGGCAATGGTTTTTGCCAATATTTCACTCTGTTCGATTTCCTGCGCTTCTTGTTGCTTCAGTTCTTCGCAATCGTGCGTTAATTGTTGACGGCGGGCGTCCTGCGCTTCAGCTTCTTTGCGTAATTGCGCAAGCTCCAATTCCAGATTGTGGCAACGCTTTTGTTGTGACGCGATGGCTTGTTGTTGATCGCGAATTTGTTGTTGCGCCGAATGCAACGCTTCTTCGGCAGCATCAAGGGTTAAACGTGCTTCACTGGCAACTGCTTCTGCCTGGGCGATGTGTTCATCAAGCTCGGACAATTCACGCTGCCGAGAAAGAACGCCATGCAATTCAGCATCAGCCGCAAAGAAGGTGACGCTTTGCGCGCTGAACAGATGTCCCTCGCGAGTAATCAGGAACGTTCCCGGAGCGAGATCGTGGCGTTTGTTCAGTGCTTCGTCGCTGTTGTCACAACAATGAACGCCGTAGAGAAGATCGGCGAGCAACGGCGCGATGTGTGAGTCTTTGAAGCGCAACTTATGATAAAGCGCGCTGGGTGGTGGCGATGCCACTGCAGCCGGGTTTTCGCGGCGCGGAGTGAAAATCGTGAGTGGTGGAAGCGATGCCGCATCCTGCCGCAACCATTCGGAAACGCGATGCCAGTCGTCGTACTCCAACGCATTCAAGCGATCACGCAGCACCGCTTCGAGTGCGTCTTCCCAGCCGGGCTCAATATCCAGCTTTTGCCACAAGCGCGCAGCCTCTGTTAATTGATGTTCATTCAGCCAGCTTTGTACGTCTTGCCGTTCGGTTTTTGCCTGTAGCGAAGCAAGCGCCTGATGTTGCGCCGTTTGCGTATTCAATATTTGGTTTGCTTGCTGCCAATGTTCATACGCTTCCTGCTGTTGCGTATGCAAGGCCTCAATGTTTTCCTGCGTTTGCGCTAACGTCTGTGTTTGTTGGGTCAGTGCTTCTGTTTCCTGCGCGAGCTGTTCTTCGACATCGGAAACCTGAACCGCGCCGGCGCCATTCATTTCGGCGAGCTCATTTTCGAGACGTTCACGGTGCTGGCGGAAACGCTCGATTGCGCGGGTGTTATTTTCGCGCTGTGTTTCCGCAACACGGACGTTTTGTTCCAGTTGTGCCAACGCCTGCTGCATCGCCAATAAAGATTGCGTTGCTTCTTTCAGGGCTTTTTCGAAAGCAGGAATTTCCTGTTGCGCAGACTGTTCTTCGTTTTGTGCGGCAAGGTATGCTGCATTGGCTTCTTCCCGTTCACGGTTCAGCGTTTGTTCTTCTTCGCCGATATTGGCGACTTGTCGTGTGAGCTCGGCGATGAGAGTATTGATTTGTTCACTTTGTTGCGCCAAGCGGGTTTCATTGGACTGCGCGAATTTCAATTGTTGCTCAAGCCGCGATACTTCGGTGCTGACTGCGTAAAACGCGCCTTGTTGATCGTGCAGCGCATCATTGGCGGCGTAGTGTTTTTCCCGCAGCGCTTCGATTTCCGTTTCAATCGCGCGCACATCGGCTTGAATCGATTCCAATGAAGCAGCCAATTTGGTTGTTTCTGCCTGATGGCGATCTTGCGCACGCAGTGCGTCTTGCTGACGCGAAAACCAGTGCAAATGCTGTGCTTGTTTGAACTGCGCTTCAAAACCGCGATACTGACTGGCGACCTGTGCCTGCGATTCGAGGTGCGCGAGTTGATTGCCCAACTCGTGGCGAATATCTTCGATACGCGCCAGATTGTCGCGTGTGTCGGCAAGACGGTTTTCTGTTTCTCTGCGTCGTTCTTTGTATTTGGAAACACCCGCTGCTTCTTCGAGAAATACGCGCAACTCTTCCGGTTTGGCTTCGATCACGCGTGAGATCATGCCTTGTTCGATGATCGCGTATGCGCGCGGTCCCAAACCGGTGCCGAGAAAAAGATCATAAATATCGCGACGACGTACCGGAATATTATTGATGTAATAAGTGCTGTCGCCGTCGCGGGTTAATACGCGTTTGATCGAAAGCTCAGTGTATTGTCCCCATTGTCCGCCGATGCGTCCGGCACTATTGTCAAAGTGCAATTCGACCGATGCACGTGCCACCGGTTTGCGTTCACCTGCGCCATTGAAAATCACGTCTTGCATGGATTCGCCGCGCAAAGCAGAAGCTTTTGATTCACCCAATACCCAGCGCACCGCGTCAATCACGTTGGATTTTCCACACCCATTGGGGCCGACGATACCGACCAATTGACCGGGGGTAGAGACGATGGTGGGGTCGACAAAGGTTTTGAAACCGGCAAGTTTGATGTGGGTGAGACGCAAAATACTACCTCGTATGCTTGATCAAAATAGACCGCGTTGGCGGCGAGAAAAGCGGTAATTATAGCCGGAACCGACCTGAGGCTTTGCCTTGGTTTGTTCAGTCGCTAGACGACAAACGGGTGGTGATGGTTGTGCAAAAGCTGTGGATAAAGATGTGGAAAATGGCGCTATCTTCATGTTTTTTGCGAGATATGAAAGCTTTATCCGTTATTAAATCCATTTTAGGCGGATGGCTTTGAAAATACAATATGTTGATCTGATCATGTGATTTATCCTAAATGTGGTGTATATTTGTGCATCGCTTCAACCAATTTGCAGAACATCTTGCCGGAAATCCGGCTTTTTTATTGCTACGAGGATATTTATGTCGGAAGTTTCAGCCTCATTGGGAATCGCGCGGGAGTTGAACCCAAGCGCGTTTGCCGGAGAAAAAACAAATACAACGCAAGGCGCTCCTTATTCAAACTACAAAGTGATCCGCCGTAATGGTTCGGTGGTGGGATTTGAACCGGGCAAGATTACGGTGGCGATGACCAAGGCTTTTCTTGCCGTGCGGGGATCTCAGACGGCGACCAGTTCGGCGATGCGTGAGCAGGTTGAACAACTGACGACGAACGTCATTAATGCGCTGATGCGACGCAGGCCGGATGGTGGCTCCATCCCGATTGAAGATATCCAGGATCAGGTTGAACTGGCGCTGATGCGCAGTGGCGAGCATGAGGTGGCACGCGCCTATGTGTTGTACCGCGAGCGTCGCGCGCAGGAACGCAGTGAACAGGCGAAGCAACAGGCAGTAGAAAAAGGAACGCCCGTGTTGCATGTGGTTGATGCGCAGGGTAATACGCATCCATTGGATCAGATGCGTCTGGCACATCTGGTACGTAGCTCGTGTGCGGGTCTGGATGATGTGGCGCCAGAAAAAATTCTACAGGCAACACTCAAGGATTTGTATGACGGCGTGCCGATGGCGGAAGTGCGCAAAGCCGTGGTGCTTGCCGGACGTACATTGATCGAGAAAGATCCCTTGTATTCGTACGTGACCGCGCGGTTGCTGCTGGATTCGCTGCGTTTCGAGGCGCTGGGCTTCGAGGCCACGCATGAAGATATGGCAGCGCAGTACGCCGAGTATTTTCCCGAATGCATTGAGCACGGCATCAGGATTGGCCTGTTGAATCCCGCAATGGCGGATTTTGATTTGAACCGTTTGGGTGTAGCGCTCAAACCGGATCGTGATTTGCAATTCGGCTATCTTGGCCTGCAAACTTTGTACGACCGATATTTTCTCAATGACCAATACGATGGCGGGCGTCGTTTTGAACTGCCGCAATGTTTTTTCATGCGCGTGGCGATGGGGCTGGCGTTGCAGGAGGATGATCGTGAGGCGCGCGCCATCGAGTTCTATAACCTGCTGTCGTCGTTTGATTTCATGAGTTCGACACCGACGCTGTTCAATTCCGGCACAGTGCGTTCGCAGTTGTCTTCCTGTTATCTGACGACGGTGTCTGACGATCTGGACGGCATTTACGAGGCGATCAAGGAAAATGCGTTGTTGTCGAAATTTGCGGGTGGGCTTGGCAACGACTGGAGCAACGTGCGCGCGATGGGCTCGCACATCAAAGGTACCAACGGAAAATCGCAGGGCGTGGTGCCGTTTCTGAAAGTGGTGAACGACACCGCCGTCGCCGTGAATCAGGGCGGCAAACGCAAAGGTGCCGTGTGTTGTTATCTGGAGAGTTGGCACCTCGATATTGAAGAGTTTCTCGAACTGCGTAAAAATACCGGCGATGATCGCCGTCGTACCCACGACATGAACACCGCGAACTGGATTCCGGATTTGTTCATGAAACGGGTGATGGAAAATGGTGAATGGACACTGTTTTCGCCATCGGATGTGCCCGATTTACACGACCTTTGGGGGCAGGCTTTCGAGCAGGCCTATATCGCCTATGAAGCAAAAGCTGCACGCGGTGAAATCAAACTGTTCAAGCGGATATCTGCGGTGGTATTGTGGCGCAAGATGTTGTCGATGCTTTTTGAAACCGGGCATCCGTGGATGACGTTCAAAGACGCCTGCAACGCGCGCTCACCGCAGCAGCATGTGGGCGTGGTGCACAGTTCCAATCTGTGTACGGAAATCACGCTGAACACCAGTGTCGACGAAATCGGGGTGTGCAATCTCGGTTCGATCAACCTAGTCGCGCACCTGCGCGAGGACAACGGGCAGTGGGTACTGGACAAGGCAAAACTGCACCGTACCGTGACCACGGCGATGCGCATGCTTGATAACGTGATCGACATCAACTATTACGCCGTCGAGAAAGCAAAAAATGCCAATTTGAAACACCGCCCGGTAGGACTTGGTTTGATGGGTTTTCAGGACTGTCTGCACAGAATGCGGGTTTCGTACGCTTCTGATGAAGCCGTACGCTTTGCCGATCAGTCGATGGAAGCCATTTGTTATTACGCCTATTGGGCATCCAGTGATCTTGCCAGGGAGCGCGGTGTCTATTCGAGCTATCAGGGTAGTTTGTGGTCGCAGGGCATTCTCCCGAAAGATTCACTGAAACTGCTGCGCGATGCACGCGGCGGTTATCTGGAAACGGACGATTCATCGACGATGGATTGGGATGCGTTGCGCGACAAGATCAGGCAGGACGGTATGCGCAATTCCAATTGCGTTGCCATTGCGCCAACGGCGACCATTTCCAATATCATTGGCGTGTCGGCATCGATTGAACCCGATTATCAGAATCTGTACGTCAAATCCAATCTGTCGGGCGAGTTCACGATCGTGAACGAGCAACTCGTCAAGGATTTGAAACAGTTGAACCTGTGGGACGACGTGATGGCCGCAGACCTCAAATACTTTGATGGCTCGCTGAAAAAAATTGATCGGGTTCCACAATCGTTGAAGCACCTGTATGCAACGGCATTCGAAGTCGGACCGCAATGGATCGTCGAAGCGGCGGCGCGTCGGCAGAAGTGGATTGACCAGGGGCAGAGCCTCAATATTTATATCGCCGGTGCATCCGGGAAGCAACTTGACGATACGTACAAGTTGGCCTGGGTACGCGGTTTGAAAACCACCTACTACCTGCGCGCACTGGCCGCCAGTGCGGCGGAGAAATCCACCGGACGCGGCGGGGAACTGAATGCAGTTTCCGCAATGGCTCCCCAGGAAGAAATGCCGAAATTTTGCATGATCGACGATCCGACATGCGAGGCTTGCCAGTAGTCAGGGATCAGATGACAGGAATCAGGTGTCAGAAAAAGCTTCATCGCGCTCCGCGCGATCTGAATAACGCCCCTCGCCCGCTTGCGGGAGAGGGGATGGGGGAGAGGGTAATTCACCTTAACCAATAACTTATTTTTGTATGAAGATAAACAGCAGCGAAAGAACAAACAAGGAGAAAGAACATGTTGAATTTTGAAGAAGCCGCAGCGCCCGGCTCTCATGATCGGGCGATGGCCAGTGCCGCAGCGAAAAATATCGAAACCCGTCGTGTGCGTGTTGAAGACAAGCGAATCATCAACGGGCAGGCGGACGTCAATCAACTGGTGCCGTTCAAATACAACTGGGCGTGGGATAAATATCTGACAGGCTGTGCCAATCATTGGATGCCGCAGGAGGTGAACATGCAGCGCGATGTCGAGCTGTGGAAGAATCCGCACGGGCTGACCGATGACGAGCGTCTGATCGTGATTCGCAACCTTGGCTTTTTCTCAACCGCTGATTCACTGGCGGCCAACAACATTGTGCTCGGCACCTATCGTCATATCACCGCGCCGGAATGCCGCCAGTATTTATTGCGTCAGGCATTTGATGAAGCCATTCACACCCATGCCTACCAATACATTGTCGAAAGTCTCGGGTTGGATGAAGGCGAAATCTTTAATGCTTACCATGAAATCAAATCTATCGCCGATAAAGACGAATTCCTGATGCCGTTCATAGCAACGTTGACCGATCCCGCATTCAAGACGGGTACGCCGGAAAACGATCAGAAACTGCTGCGGTCATTGATCGTGTTCGCCTGCATCATGGAAGGATTGTTCTTCTACGTTGGCTTTGTGCAGATTCTTGCGTTGGGGCGGCAGAACAAGCTGGTTGGCGCGTCGGAACAATACCAATACATTCTGCGCGATGAATCCATACACTGCAATTTTGGCATCGACATGATCAACACCATCAAACTCGAAAACCCCCATTTGTGGACAGCAGAGTTCAGAGAAGAAATCGGTGAATTGATCAAGAGAGCCGTTGAACTTGAATACGCTTATGCGGAAGACACCATGCCGCGCGGCGTATTGGGATTGAATGCTCCGATGTTCAAGGAATATCTGCGTTTCATTGCCAACCGTCGTTGTCAACAGATTGGCATCGACCAGCTTTTCCCGGGCGCAGAAAATCCGTTTCCGTGGATGTCGGAAATGATCGACCTGAAAAAAGAGAAGAATTTCTTCGAAACCCGTGTGACCGAATACCAGACCGGTGGGACGCTGAGTTGGGATTGAGGGTTAGTCATTCCCGCGAAGGCGCACTGCTGTCAGGGGTGGATTTTACAATC
>DAISYG010000045.1:0-16271 GCA_036825435.1 Casimicrobiaceae bacterium
GGGAACTACTTCGAGTCTTGTGGTTATGTATAGAGATAAATCAAAAACGCTCTAGACAGATTGACGTTCCGCCGCAAAATCTGAAAGCGACGGTTGCCAAAGTGAATGAGTACGCAGGTAAAGGCATAGATCCGGAATGGGGGCGCAAAAAAGAGCATCTGTTCACTTTTGACAGTCAAGGTCCCTATTATGCGGTCAAAGGCATTCGCGCATTTTTCCTGACCATTGGCGGGCTGAAAATGAACGAACATTTGCAAGTATATGATGCCAGAGAAAATATCATCCCCGGACTTTACGTGACGGGTCAGGATATGGGCGGTCTTTACGACAGCACATATGATCTGTTGTTTGAGGGTTCGGCATCCGGGTTTGCGCTGACATCAGGAAGGATGGCGGCAAAACACATCATCGCAACACGATTGAATCAAAAATAGGAGTGTGACATGAAACGGAATATTATCTTTTCTGTGATGATTGGCGTGTTGACGATGTTGCTTGCTTTCAGCTCAGCCATAATGGCCAAACCAATGAACGGTATGAAAGCACATGGTGACGCCGGTCTGACCTGCGAGAGCTGCCACAATACGAGCCATGTTGTTGATAGCTGCTTAGCGTGCCATGCAAACTCGGATGGAACTTACCGCGGCGAATTGGACAAGGACGGTAACGGTATCGAAAAAGAATATCCGGAGGCCGGCAAAACCAAAAAAGCGGCGATGCATGATTCGCATGGCGGAAAAATTCGTTGTACGGTATGTCATAGTGCGCATAAAGAACAGCCGGAAAAACTGTACTGTAATAATTGCCATCAGTTTGATGTGAAGATCAAATAGAAAGCGCTTTGATAAAAAACAGGCAGGTTTCCTGTCTGTTTTTTTATATGTGCTATATTTTTTTCAACGAAGTATGCGCAAGTGACAACCATTTGACGCCATGATCCTGAAAGTTGATTTGCACACGAATATCGTTGCCATTGCCCTCGGCGTTGATGATGAAACCTACGCCGAATTTTTCATGTGAAACAGCTTGCCCGATGCGAAAGTCGCCGATGACTTTTGAAGCACGCGGTTGTTGCTGAGGAGAGTATTGTTGTGGCGTTTTGCTTTCGCGATGCTGAGTTGACGATGCGCTGAGTGCGTGTTTTGGACGAGTAAAATATTCGCTACTTTGCATGGGTGCGGAAAGCCATTGCATTAATTCGGTCGGTATTTCACCAATGAAACGCGAAGGGATGTTATAGCGGAATTGTCCGTGCAGGCGGCGTGTTTGAGCGAAGGTTAAATACAGTTGACGGCGCGCGCGAGTCATTGCGACATACATCAAACGCCGTTCCTCTTCGAGCCCGTTTGCTTCGCTCATGCTGTTTTCGTGCGGAAACAGTCCCTCTTCCAATCCGGTAATAAAGACGGTGTGGAATTCCAACCCTTTGGCAGCGTGCATGGTCATCAATTGCAGTGCCGATTTGCCTTCGTCGGCTTGCGTATCACCAGCTTCAAGTGCGGCATGTGTTAAAAACGCGATCAGTTCCTGAGAAATGCTCGTTGTTGTATCCGGTTCGGCATCAGATATTTCGTTGTCTGTTGTGCCAAGATTTCTATCACGCTCTTCGACGAAACTTCGCGCTGCTTGAATGAGTTCTTCCAGATTGTGTAGTCGCTCTTCGCCTTCACGCTCTGCGCGATAGTGGGCAAGTAGCCCGGAAGTTTCGAGCACTTGCTCGATCATCTCCGGCAGAGGTAAAGAAATGGTTTCTTGGCGCAGGCGTTCAATCATCTGGGTGAATGCTGCGATATTGGCTCCTGATTTACCGCCGATATTTGCCTGCTGTACGGCTGACCACAACGATATTTGATGCGTACGAGCGAAACTCTGAAGCTGTTCGAGCGAGCGTGCGCCGATGCCGCGCGTCGGGAAGTTGATGATGCGCAGCAATGCACCTTCGTCGTCGGGCGAAGCCAATAATCGTAAATATGCCAGTGTATGTTTGATTTCGGCACGCTCAAAAAAACGCAGCCCGCCGTATACTCGATAAGGAATGCCTGCGGAAAAGAAAGCGTGTTCGAGCGCACGCGACTGCGCATTGGAACGGTACAAGACCGCCATATCCGAAAGTGATACGCCAGATTCGGTTTGCGCTTGAACGATATCGACGATGAAACATGCTTCGTCATCTTCGTTTTCGGCGGCAAAAACGCGCAATGGTTCGCCATGCGGCGCGTCTGTCCACAGGTTTTTGCCCATGCGTGCGGTGTTGTTGCGGATGAGCGCGTTGGCGGCGTCGAGAATGTGGCCGTGCGAGCGGTAATTCTGTTCGAGTCGTGCGATGTGTACTGGCAGATTGGGACGAGCGAAGTCATGTTCGAAGCGCTGCATATTGCCGACATTCGCGCCGCGAAAAGCATAAATGGATTGATCGTCATCACCGACAGCAAATACGGACGCGTTATCATCGGTGAGCAGTTGCAACCACCGATATTGCAGACGGTTGGTGTCCTGAAACTCATCGACGAAAAGATGGGTGAAACGTTTGCGATAATGTTCGCGCAACGCAGAGTTTCGAGTCAGCAACTCCACGCTGCGCAATAATAGTTCGGCAAAATCGACAACTCCTTCGCGCTGACAAATGCTTTCATAGAGCGCGTAATGTTCAACGATGCGCCGTGTCTGTTCGTGATCGGCGGCAATGGCATCAGGGCGCAAGCCTTCCTCTTTGTTTTTCTGGATGAACCATTGCAGGTTTTTGGGCGGAAAGCGCTCGTCGTCGATTTGATGCGCACGATACATGCGCTTGATCAACGCGAGTTGATCGGCAGTGTCGATAATCTGAAAATACGCAGGCAGGCTGGCATCGCGATGATGTGTGCGCAACAGGCGATGACACAAGCTGTGGAAGGTGCCGATCCAAAGCCCTTGGGTACGCATCATTGTCATCGTCGCGAGACGATCGCGCATTTCGCGGGCGGCTTTGTTGGTGAAGGTGACGGCAAGTACCGAAAGCGGCGTTGCCTGCCCGGTGGACAACAGCCAAGCGATGCGCGAAGTCAGTACGCGGGTTTTGCCGCTACCGGCACCGGCGAGAATCAGTGCCGAGCCAGCGGGGAGGGTGACGGTGGTACGTTGTTCGGGATTGAGGTTATCGAGGATATTCATCAAAAAGGATTATTGTTTTACAGGTTGACACCGGAATTGCGTGCATCAACGCGGACAGCGAATTATAATCGCCGGAACAACCTTTCCGCACAACAATATGGACGCGCTCGAATTGACTTCTCCCACCGCCCTGCGGACTTTTGTCCAAGGGATTCGCGCTGCCGCACCCTATATTTATGCGTTTCGCGGCAACACGTTCGTCATTGCGCTCGGCGGAGAGGTCGTCGCCAGCGAAAAATTCATCGGCATTATTCACGATCTCAACCTGCTGCACAGCTTGGGTTTCCGCTTGATCGTAGTGCACGGCATGCGACCTCAAATTGAGGCAATTCTTGCACAGCAGGAAATCGAATCGGTTTTTGCCAATGGGGTGCGCATCACCGATGCTGATACGATGGATTGCGTGCTGGAAGCGGCTGGACAAGTGCGCAGCCGAATTGAGGCGTTGTTGTCGTTGGGGTTGGCCAATTCGCCGATGGCGGGCGCGCGCAATCGCGTGTCGAGTGGCAATTATTTGACGGCGCGGCCGCTCGGCGTGATTGATGGGCAGAACATGCAATTTACCGGTACGGTGCGCCGCATTGATCGCGAAGCAATTCAACAGCGGCTTGACGATAGTGATATCGTGCTGATTTCGCCGCTCGGTTATTCACCGACCGGCGAAATTTTCAACTTGCCGATGGAAGAAGTTGCGGCGAAGGTTGCGGTGCGCTTGGAGGCGTTGAAACTGATTTTTCTCTCCGACGACGACGGCTTGCGCAAAGACAAAAAACGTCTTGATACCATTTCGATTGAAGAAGCGGAAGTGCTGCTGAAAAAACCGAGAGGTGTTCCCGAAATGTTGCGGCTGTATATGCGGCAGGCAATTTACGCCAGCCACGGCGGCGTGCCGCGCGTTCATTTCTTGTCGAGTCGTCGCGATGGCGCATTGCTGCTTGAACTATTCACGCGGCAGGGTGTTGGCACAATGCTGTCGCATCGTTCACTGGAAACCGTGCGCGCAGCAACGATTGATGATATTGGTAGTGTTCTTGCATTGATTGAGCCGTTGGAAGCCGAAGGAATTTTGGTGAGGCGTTCGCGCGAACAGTTGGAAGCGGAGATTGATCGTTTCATCGTGATCGAATACGACAATCTGATCATCGGCTGTGCGGCATTAGCGCCGTTCCCTGAAGAAAAAGCGGGCGAAATGGCAGCGTTGGCCGTGCACCCTGAATTTCGGCGTGAAGGCTACGGTGAAATGTTGCTGCATTATGTTGAAGCGTGGGCGCGCAAGATGGGACTGAAAGAGTTGTTTGCGCTGACAACACGCACGGGTCATTGGTTTATCGAGCGCGGCTTTCGCCAGGCGCCTGTTTCACAATTGCCGATGAAAAAACAAGCGCTTTATAACTACCAGCGGCGTTCGCTGGTGTATTGGAAAAAACTGTAAGGATTGAAGGAGTCAACATGGCACGGACGGTGCATTGTATTAAGTTGGGACGCGACGCAGAAGGTTTGGATTTTCCACCTTATCCGGGAGAGCTGGGGCAGAAAATTTTTGAAAATGTTTCCAAAGAAGCGTGGCAACAATGGGTACGCCAGCAAACGATGTTGGTCAATGAGCATCGCTTGAGTATGGTCGATCCCGAAGCGCGGCGTTGGCTGATGGCGCAAACCGAGCAGTATTTTTTTGGTGATGGTGTGCCGATGCCGGAAGGGTTTACGCCGGAAAATCAATAACCATAAAATATGAGCAATATGGTTTCACAAGCATGGCAAAACCTCAGAAAGGATTTCTGGGGGACGTTTGCGGATTGGCAGGATCGGCGCACGATCTGGATAGTGGGTGGTGTGACGGCGCTACTGCTGGATATCTTTGCGGTGGTGTTTTTTCAGAACTATCTGCAACTCAGCGCCTGCGAAATGTGTGTTTATATCCGCTTTTCCATGCTGATGATTTTTATCGCGGCCATGGTCGCAGCAATCAACCCGAAAAATATCATATTGAAATTGATCGGTTACGTTGTCGTGATTTGGGCGATTGTGCGCGGTGTGATGTGGTCGCTCTATCTCGACAAAATGCACGAACGTGCCGAAGCAGTACGCAATGGCGCCGATTTTTTCTCATTTCAGGGCTTGGGTTCCTGCACTTTTGAGCCTGAGTTCCCGTTCGGTCTTCTCCTGCATAAATGGCTTCCATCGCTTTTTGCGCCGAATGGATTATGCGGCGATGATAGCTGGACTTTCCTAACGTTGAACATGCCCGAATGGATGCTCGTCATATACGCTTGTTTTTCGGTATTGCTCGCGTGCATGATCATCGGTTGGTTGGTTCGCGGCTGGCGCAGATGCCATGCGTGATTTTGCGCGGTAGTAGAACAGTCAACGCGTTGTCTTGTCGGCGAGAGTCATCAAGGTTGCGACCTCTGTTCAAGTTATAAATATCAATATGATAAAAACAGTGAAGCCAACCCTTGATAATGCGGTCAGCCGTTTTCTTTTTGAAGCACATGATATCCGCGGTGCGTTTGTTCGGCTAACGTCAGCATGGCAAACGATGCAACATGATCGTAATTACATCCCCGCTGCTGCTAATTTGCTTGGTGATATGGCGGCAGTGACGACGTTGATTGCCAGTCAATTGAAACAACCGGGGCGCATGACGTTTCAGGCAAAAGGCGATGGCGCAGTTTCATTGTTGGTAATGGATTGCGATGATCAGTTGCGTTTGCGCGGAATGGTGCGGATGAGCCCGGAGGTTTCGAGGGGTGATGAAGCGTTAAACGTTTTACCGGCATCGGTGCCGTTATTGCTCGGGCAAGGGCAGCTTATTTTGACACTGGAACCGAAAGAAAAAAACCAGAAACCCTATCAGAGCATCGTACCATTGGAAGGCGCAACCATCGGCGATGTTTTTGCGCACTATCTGGCGCAGTCCGAGCAGCAGGATACCTGGTTGAAACTGACAACAACAGCTGATGTTTGCGTCGGTCTCTTCCTGCAACGTCTGCCTGTTTCGGCAAAGTCCAAAGACGACGATGCGTGGAATCGCATCACGATGCTTGCCGATACCGTGCGCGAAGATGAGTTGCAGCAATTACCGGTACGTGAAATTTTGAAGCGGCTTTTTGCCGAAGAAGAAATACGACTTTTCCCGCCGCGCAAAGCACAATATTATTGCCCGTATGATCGCGAGAAAGTGGTGAGCACGTTACGCGCGCTGGGACGTGAAGAACTGGAACGCATCCTTGCTGAAGAGGGTGAAATTATTGTGCACGATGAAATCTGCAATCATCACTATCGGTTTTCGGCAGATGATGTTGAGAAGATGTTTTTGACGACAGGGCGTGAACTGCATTAAAAAATGGAGCGTTAGCTCCGTTTTTTAATAGTTAGTATCATCCAGACGATTTTTTTGCCAGATCACGGCGTGCACGCTTTGGGGTCGCCAGGAGCCAAATGCGGCATGCAGACACGAATACCGCGAGCGGCAGGATCTGCTTCCACCCACATCGGATAAATATTTGTTGCAGTCGTAGTGATGCTGACGTTAACTTGGGTAAAAGGATTCAGCGTGGGGATAGGCGCACCGCCGGAATTATTGTTTGTTGCGAGTAAGCGACCTACGCCATCGAAGCTCACCGTGTTATTTGCGCTGTTTGATCCTTCGAAGACAGTTTGAATGTTAACTCCGGACCAAAGTTGTTCAAAATCAAGATCTCTCACAAGGGTTCTGGTTATATTTGTGTCGGGAGGTGTCGCAGGGTCAAGTCTGTAAATAGCCCATGTTCCGGCGCCAATATTAATCTGGAACTCGTGATTGATATTGCTTTTGACGGCTTCTGCTCGCGCTATTTGCATACCTGACAATATGGATTCAGCCGTGTTACGGATTTTCCTGTTCTGTAAAAACGTTTTGAACGACGGAGTAGCCATTAATATAATTAATGCAAAAATTGTAATTGTTATCAGCAGTTCAAGCAACGTAAAACCGGATAATTGTTTTGCCTGTTTCGGGCGGTATTTCACTACGCACATAGACCGCCCCTTCTGATTATCCAGCAGGTACTTGGCGTTGGGGTATCTCCAGACCATGAAGCGTTAACGGATGTTGTGGCTTGATCATTAATGCTATTGACCGTATACACAAACCCGGTCATGCTGTCTATTCCGGTTGCCGTTAAAAGATAGCCCGTGCCGCCGCCAGTTACTGTACATACATAAGTAAAATATTTGGTGTTACCAAGAGCGTTTATGGGGGTGCACACGCCAGCGTAGGTGCGATTATCCATGAAGAACTGCTCTGCAATTACTCGTCGGTTCGCTAGTTCCGCCAAAGCTTCAGGGATCCTGCCTCTGATAATGTAGTCGGTATAGCTCGGATAAGCAATCGTCGCCAATATGCTTAAAATGGCGACGGTGATCATCACCTCAATCAGAGTAAACCCTTTATTTGCGCGTTTCATTTTCATCTCGTATGCCGGTTTTCGTTAACAGATACCATAACCATTTTCGCGTTGGCAAGCCAAGTCAGTTATGATCAACGGTTCGTCGTTTGCGATGGGCGGTTGCCCGGAATTCTTTGTGAACGCATTGCGAACAGACGAACCGTTTTCCCGTAGAATATACTCATTTGCTTGCAATAATAATGCCAGATTTCACATCAACCCCTGTCCGCACTCGCTTCGCACCCAGCCCTACCGGCTTTTTGCATCTGGGTGGCGCACGTACAGCACTCTTTTCCTGGGCTTATGCCCGCCATCATCGCGGGGCGTTCATACTGCGCATTGAAGACACAGACCGCGAGCGTTCGACGGAAGCCGCAACGCAGGCCATTCTCGATGGCATGTCCTGGTTGGGGCTCGGTTATGACGAAGGGCCATTCTATCAGACACAGCGAATGGCGCGCTACCGGGAAGTGCTCGACAGCATGCTGGCGCAGGGGCTGGCGTACCATTGTTACATGACGCAGGAGGAGCTCGATGCGTTACGAGAAGCACAGATGGCGCGCGGCGAAAAGCCGCGCTACGACGGACGTTGCCGCCCGGAAAACATGGTGGGGAAAACGCCACCCGCCGATGTGAAGCCGGTCATTCGTTTTCGTAACCCCGATCAGGGCTCGGTGGTTTGGGAAGATCGCGTCAAGGGGCGCATCGAGATTGCCAACAGCGAACTTGATGATCTCGTCATCGCGCGCTCGGATGGAACGCCAACGTACAATTTTTGCGTGGTGATCGATGACATGGATATGGGTATCACGCATGCCATTCGAGGTGATGATCACGTCAACAACACGCCACGACAAATTAACATTTTTCGCGCTCTGGGCCATGAACCTCCTGTTTTTGCGCACGTGCCGACGGTTTTGGGCGAGGACGGACAAAAATTGTCCAAACGCCACGGCGCGGTCAGCGTGATGGAATATGAAGCCGCTGGGTATCTTCCCGAGGCGATGGTCAACTTTCTGGCACGTCTGGGCTGGGCGCACGGTAATGATGAAGTGTTTTCGGCGCGAACGCTTTGCGAATGGTTTGAGCTCGACGCAATCAACCCGGCGCCATCCCGTTTCAATACCGACAAGTTACGCTGGCTCAACCAGGAGCACATGAAAATGCTGTCGCCGGACGAACTGGGCAAGCGTTTGCTGCCCTATCTGCAACGGGAAGACATCGACACCACGCATGGCCCGGCACCTGCGGATGTCGCAGAACTGTTCCGTGAGCGGGCGGGAACGCTGGTGGAGATGGCCCGGGCAGCGCGTTTTCTGTATGTCGCACCGGAGCCGGATCGTACACTGATCAACGAACAGATCCAAAGCCATAACCAACAAGCACTGGAAGAACTGATAGCGTCTTTCCAGACACTCGACTGGACGCGTGAAGCGATTCACGGCGCGTTGAAGGATGCGGCAAAAAAGCATGGTCTGAAACCGCCGCACATCATGATGCCAACGCGGGCACTGGTGGCGGGAACGCTAACCACACCCGCGATCGACCGCATTCTGGAATTGCTGGGACGCGAAGAAACCGTGGCACGGATGCAAAGGGGTTTTCAGGCATCAGGAAAATCAGATCGCGCGCAGTAATGACGCCGTGGCTCCTTTGGCGTTTTCTTCCGCTTCCAGTAGAATACGCTTTTCTGTGGATGAACTCCCATGACGAAATTCGTCTTTGTCACCGGTGGCGTGGTTTCCTCACTCGGGAAAGGTATCGCCGCCGCTTCACTGGCCGCCATTCTTGCTTCACGCGGCATCCGGGTTACCAACCTCAAGCTTGATCCCTACATCAACGTCGATCCGGGCACGATGAGCCCGTTTCAGCATGGCGAAGTGTTTGTGACCGAAGACGGCGCGGAAACCGATCTTGATCTCGGGCATTATGAACGTTTTACCGATGTCAGAATGCATCGTTGCAACAACTTCACGACCGGCCAGATTTATGAAAGCGTACTGCGCAAGGAACGGCGCGGCGCGTATCTTGGCGGCACGGTACAGGTCATCCCGCACATCACCGATGAAATCAAGGACTGGATCATGCGCGGCGCGGGCGATGCCGAAGTGGCAATCGTCGAAGTCGGCGGCACGGTTGGCGATATCGAGTCGCTGCCATTCATTGAAGCCGTGCGTCAAATGGGAATTACGTTGGGATCAGGCAACTGTTGCTACATCCATCTGACGCTGGTGCCATACATCGCCACTGCCGGGGAAATGAAAACCAAACCGACGCAGCACTCGGTGAAGGAACTGCGCAGCATCGGTATCCAGCCGGACGTGGTGCTGTGTCGCGCGGATCGCCCCCTGCCAGAAGGAGATCGACGCAAGATTGCCCTGTTTACCAACGTCACACCGGAAGCGGTAATTCCGATGCTCGATGCCGATTCGATTTACAAGATTCCGCTGAACCTGCAACGCGAGAAACTCGACGAAATCGTATGCAAAAAATTGACATTAAAATGCCCCGAGGCCGACCTGTCAAAATGGCGCGACCTGATCAACGCGCTGGAACATCCCGAGCACGAGATCACGATTGCCATGGTCGGCAAGTACGTTGACCTGACCGAATCGTATAAATCCTTGACCGAAGCCCTGATACACGCGGGCATCCACACCCGAACCAAAGTCAATATCAAGTATTTCGATTCGGAAGATTTTGAAAAAAGCGGCGATGTGACCGCACTCGCGCATGTTGATGCCGTGCTGGTGCCGGGCGGCTTTGGCAAACGTGGCGTTGAAGGCAAAATTCTCGCCATCCGTTATGCGCGCGAGAACCATATTCCTTATCTGGGCATTTGCCTGGGCATGCAACTGGCGCTGATCGAATACGCGCGCCACAAGGCCGGTATCGACAATGCGAACAGCACCGAGTTTGATGCCGACACCCCCAATCCGGTGGTGGCGCTGGTTACGGAGTGGCAGACACACGACGGGAAAATCGAGCATCGCTCGGAAGATTCCGAACTGGGTGGAACGATGCGGCTGGGTGCACAAGTGTGCCATACCAAAGAAGGAACATTGGCACACCGTTTGTACGGCGACACGATCACCGAGCGCCATCGCCACCGCTACGAAGTGAACAATCATTATCTGCCACGCATCGAAGAAGCTGGTTTGACCGTAAGTGCACGTGCAGAAAGCGAACGCGCTGGCGGTGGCTTGTGCGAAACCATTGAGGTTGCCGACCACCCATGGTTCTTTGCCTGTCAGTTCCATCCGGAATTCACCTCCAACCCACGGCGCGGGCACCCGTTGTTCATCGACTTTGTTCGGGCAGCATTGAAGAAACAGCAGGCCGGGCAATCATGAAACTGTGCCATTTTGACGTCGGAACCGATCGACCATTTTTCCTGATCGCAGGTCCCTGCGTGATCGAGTCGGAACAGTTGCAGATCGATGTTGCCGGGCAACTCAAGGAAATCACCGACGCGCTGGGTGTTCCGTTCATTTTCAAATCATCGTTCGACAAGGCAAATCGCAGTTCACATCAAAGTTTTCGTGGCCCCGGGATCGACGAAGGTTTGCGCATACTGGCAGAGGTCAAGAAGCAGATCGGTGTGCCGGTACTCACCGATGTCCATACCGTCGACGAAATCACGGCGGTCGCGCAGGTGGTCGCTGTATTGCAAACTCCGGCATTCTTGTGCCGTCAGACCGATTTCATCCAGGCCGTCGCCACAGCGGGGTTGCCGGTAAATATCAAGAAAGGCCAGTTTCTCGCGCCGGAAGACATGAAACAGGTCGCCGCCAAAGCGCGTGCCGCCAGCGGCAAAGATAATATTATGGTTTGTGAACGCGGTGCCTCATTCGGCTACCACAATCTGGTTTCCGACATGCGCTCGCTGGCCATCATGCGCGATACCGGATGTCCGGTGGTGTTCGATGCAACCCATTCGGTACAATTGCCCGGCGGACAGGGTGCCGTCAGCGGTGGTCAACGCGAATTTGTGCCGGTGCTGGCGCGGGCAGCCATTGCCGTGGGCATTGCCGGTATCTTCATGGAAACACACCCCGATCCCGACCATGCGCTTTCCGACGGGCCGAACATGTGGCCGCTGGCGCGCATGAAGGAACTTCTGGAAGTTTTGAAGCAATTGGATGAAACGGTGAAACGTGTACCATTTGCGGAAGAAAAGCCGCAACATTTCTTATAATTCGAAAAGATCGTTTGGAAAACTATTATGAGCTCTATTGTTGACATCATCGCTCGTGAAATTCTGGATTCGCGCGGTAACCCCACGGTTGAAGCCGATGTGGTGTTGGAGTCCGGCGTATCCGGTCGTGCTGCCGTACCATCAGGCGCTTCGACGGGGTCGCGGGAAGCGGTGGAGTTACGCGACGGCGATAAAAATCGCTATCTCGGCAAAGGTGTGTTGAACGCAGTGAATCATGTCAATACGGAAATTTGCGAAAGCCTGATTGGACTCGATGCCAGCGAACAGGCGCTGGTCGATCACACGATGATCGAACTGGATGGTACCGAAAACAAATCACGCCTCGGCGCAAACGCAATATTGGCGGTTTCTTGTGCGGTCGCCAAAGCGGCAGCGGAAGAATCCGGCTTGCCGCTTTATCGCTATCTCGGTGGCGCGGGTGAAATGATGTTGCCGGTACCGATGATGAACGTCATCAATGGTGGTGCGCATGCGAACAATAAAATCGATTTGCAGGAATTCATGCTGGTGCCGCTCGGCGCGGGTAATTTTCGTGAAGCGTTGCGGCAAGGCGCGGAAGTTTTTCATACACTGAAAGCGATTCTCAACGGTAAAGGGATGCCGACGACCGTTGGTGATGAGGGTGGTTTTGCCCCCAATTTGCCGTCGAACGAAACCGCGCTGACGTTATTGATTGAAGCGATTAATGCGGCGGGCTATACGCCGGGAACTGATATCGCGATTGCACTTGATTGTGCTGCCAGCGAATATTACAAAGACGGGGCGTATCATCTGGAAGGGGAAGGACGCAGCTTCACGTCGGCGCAAATGGTTGATTTGCTGGCGGGGTGGTGCGAGCGCTATCCGATCGTCAGCATTGAAGACGGGATGTCGGAGCATGACTGGACGGGGTGGCGCTTGCTGACGGAACGGTTGGGTAAGAAAGTGCAGTTGGTCGGCGACGATTTATTCGTGACCAACACACGCATTCTGAAAGAAGGTATTTTGCAGAATATTGCCAATTCCATTCTGATCAAAATCAACCAAATTGGTACTCTGTCGGAGACCTTTGCCGCGATTTCAATGGCACAGCGCGCGCGTTATACCGCGGTGGTTTCACATCGTTCCGGTGAAACCGAAGACAGCATGATTGCGGATATTGCCGTCGGCACTAATGCAGGACAGATCAAAACGGGCTCGCTGTCGCGCTCGGATCGTATTGCCAAATACAACCAATTATTACGTATCGAAGAAGACCTCGGTGATGCCGCACGCTATGCCGGGCGCGATGCGTTTTATAATCTGCTGCGGCACTAACGATACACCATGCGCGTCCTTTCTCTGATCTTTTTTGCGTTGATACTGTTGTTGCAGTATCCGATCTGGTTGGGGAAAGGCGGCTGGTTGCAGGCGCACGCATTGAGTCAGGAGTTGGAAACGCAACGGGTGAGCAATGCGCTGCTGAAATCGCGCAACGATGCGTTAGCAGCCGAGGTGGTCGATCTGAAAACCGGTTTGGAGGCCGTCGAAGAGCGGGCGCGCACCGAAATGGGGATGGTGAAAAAAAACGAAATCTATTTCCAGTTTCAACCCAGCGCACGTCAGCCGCGTCGAGACAATAGCGCCGCACCTGCGCGATGACCATTGTTGCCGTGACGTCGTCGCACAATGAGCGTCTGAAATTGGCAGCACGTTTGTTGCGTTCGGCGCACGAGCGCCGCAAAAGTGCGTTGTGCGTTCTCGAAGGCGAACATCTGATCGAAATGTATGTGGCGCAGCATGGCGCGCCGACAGCGCTCATTATCACGGAAGCGTTTCAGCAACATCCGCTGGTGTCTCGTTGTCAGCAAACCGCTGATGTTTGCGTTGTCAGCGATGCGCTTTTTTCGGCAACGGCAACACTTCCTTCTGAAGTTGGCATGCTGGCGATGGTATCCATTCCATCGCCTCGCACGACGTTTGGCACGTTTCACTTGTTACTCGAAGATGTGCAGGATCCGGGCAACGTGGGGACGATGTTGCGTAGCGCGGCGGCAGCGGGCGTGACGCATGCGATTTTCAGCAAAAACAATGCAGCTGCGTGGTCGCCCAAGGTGTTGCGGGCGGCGCAAGGCGCGCACTTTCTGTTGGACATTGTTGAGGATGTGGACGTTGTGGGTTGGGCGCGGCAGTTCCGTTGCCAAGGCGGAAAAATAGCGGCGATGGTCGCGCATGGCGGCAGCGATCTTTTTCAGTGTGATCTTTCGTGTTTGCTTCTGGCTGTGGCGGTGGGTAACGAAGGCAGCGGGCTCAGCACCGCTCTTTTGGAGCAGACGGACTGGCAGTTGACGATTCCGATGCCGGGTGCGATGGAGTCGCTCAATGTCGCTTCCGCGGCAGCCATCGTGCTTTTCGAATGTGTTCGCCAGCGGCGCGCGTGCTGAATACGCATTTTTTCATGCGCAGCCTGTTTTTTCTCGGCATCTCGTTCTAAAATAGAAAATTACGCCGAATATTCCGGATCAGTGGTATTCAGCGATTTTTGGCTTTCCATTGGAGAAATATTTTGAAGCGTACCAACTACTGCGGACTGATTAACGAGAGCCTTCTGGGCGAGACCATCACGGTGATGGGCTGGGTGCACCGCCGTCGCGACCACGGCGGCGTGATTTTCATCGACTTGCGCGACCGCGAAGGACTGTTGCAGGTTGTATTTGACCCGGACAATCCGAAAACATTTTCCGTGGCAGAAAAACTGCGCAACGAATATGTGGTGCGCGTAACCGGTCTGGTACGCAACCGCCCCGAAGGAACAGTGAATCCGAATCTGACTTCAGGAAAAATCGAAGTGCTGGCACGCGAAATCGAACTCTTGAACCCATCGCTGCCGCCGCCGTTTCATCTGGACGACGAAGGTATTTCGGAAACCGTGCGTCTGGAAAACCGTATCATCGATCTACGTCGTCCGCAGATGCAGTACAACCTGATGTTGCGCCACAAAGTCGCCATGTCGGCGCGACGCTACCTTGACGGGCATGGTTTTATCGACATTGAAACACCGATGCTGTACAAATCGACACCCGAAGGCGCGCGCGAGTTCCTCGTGCCGTCACGCATTCACCATGGACAGTTTTACGCGTTGCCGCAATCTCCGCAACTGTTCAAACAGATGCTGATGATGGCCGGGTTTGACCGCTACTACCAGATCGTCAAATGCTTCCGCGACGAAGACCTGCGCGCCGATCGCCAGCCCGAATTCACCCAGATTGATATCGAAACTTCCTTCCTTGATGAGCAGGAAATCCGCGACATCATGGAAGGCCTGGTGCGCACCATGTTCCGCGACGGGCTTGGGGTTGAGCTCCCCGACCCGTTCCCGGTGCTTTCCTACGCTGAAGTCATGCGCGACTATGGCTCGGACAAGCCCGACCTGCGCGTGCCGCTCAAATTCACCGAGCTGACCGACCTGATGAAAACCGTGGAGTTCAAGGTATTCCGGGCGGCTGCCGACATGAAGTATGGGCGGGTTGTGGCACTGCGCGTTCCGGGTGGCAGCAAACTGTCGCGCAAGGAAATCGACGACTACACCTCGTTCGTCGGCATTTACGGCGCGAAAGGTCTGGCGTACATCAAGGTTAACGATGCATCGCAACCGAATGAAAAAGGGTTGCAATCGCCCGTCGTCAAATTCCTGCCAGAGAATGTGTTGCAGGAAATCCTCAAATGTACCGGCGCACAGGATGGCGATTTGATTTTCTTTGGTGCCGACCATGAAAAGGTCGTCAACGATGCCATCGGTGCGTTGCGCGCCAAAGTGGGGCATCAGCTCGGGCTGGCGGAAAAAGCCTGGCGCCCATTGTGGGTTGTGGACTTTCCGATGTTCGAATTCAACGAAGAAAGCAAAACCTGGTCGGCACGTCACCATCCGTTCACCGCACCCAAAGACGGGCACGAAGACCTGTTCACCAGCGATCCGGAGAAAGCGCTTGCCAAGGCCTACGACGTGGTACTGAACGGTTGGGAAATCGGCGGTGGTTCGGTGCGGATCCACCGTCAGGATGTGCAGGCCAAGGTATTTGACGCGATGAAAATCTCGCCGGAAGACCAGCAGCGCAAATTCGGGTTCCTGCTCAAGGCACTGCAATACGGCACCCCACCGCATGGTGGTATCGCATTCGGACTGGATCGTATCCTGACCCTGATGACTGGCTCCGAGTCCATCCGCGACGTGATTGCCTTCCCGAAAACACAACGCGGTCAGGACTTGCTGGTCGAAGCACCGAGCCCGGTCACCGAACAACAACTGCGCGACCTGCATATCCGCGTACGCGCGACGGATTCGGCCAAATCATAGTTCGCACGTTTAGGTACACTCAACAAAAGCTCGGAAATAGGAATTTCCGAGCTTTTTCTTTGTGAATTATCAGGGGTTTTTATTGCTTTTTCGACGTTTGTATTTTGCAATGATCGCTGCCGGTCTCGCCCGGCTGGCGAGTTACTTTTTTGCGCGGACA
>DAISYG010000046.1:0-16143 GCA_036825435.1 Casimicrobiaceae bacterium
AATGCTCGCTTGTTTCCCGCGCCTCTTGCGATGCTCGGCGGCTTCAACGGGGGACTCGAAAACCAAAGCAACGTTTTTTCTTAATAGATGCTCTTCCATTCTTTGAGCCGCCTTCCAGAGCTTTTTCCTTGAACACAAGGCGCAACAAACCTTTCCGAATATTCTACAAAACCATCAATACATTTACGCGAAGATGAAGCCAGAAAAAACTTTTTGATTTCTGTTCTCTGTCATCTGACTCCTGAAAACTATACCTGCCGCGCCACGCTGAAAACACCAACGACCTGTCGCGCTTCGCTCAATGTATGTTCCAATTGCGATAGCCCCTGAATTTCCACTGTGAAGTAAAGGCGTGTTTGCTGTTTGCGGCTTTGCATGTTGGCAGAAGTCAGGCGCACATGGTCGCGCGAAAAAACATCGGAAAGATCGCGCAGCAGACCCGGGCGATCGTGTGCATCGACGACGATATCTACCGGGAAAACACTTTCCTGAGTATCGCCCCAATCTGCTTCAATGATGCGCTCAGGGTTTTCCTTCTGGATGCGCAACAGGTTTTCGCAATTTTGACGGTGGACGGAAACGCCTTTGCCGCGCGTGACGAACCCGGCAATGGGATCGGGCGGTGCGGGCTTGCAGCATTTGGCAAGACTGGTCATCAGACGATCCACGCCGACGACAAGAATACTGCTGTCGCTCTTTGCTCGTTTGCGTCGATGTTCCGTCGTTGGCGCGAAGGTTTCGATCACATCATCGTCGGGTTTGCTTTCCGCAACGGCTTCTGGCTTGATTGCGCTCAAAACCAATTGCTGCAACTGGCGGTTATTTATTTCTTCGCGGGCAACCGCCGCGAATAAATCATCGGCGCTGGCAAACTTACCGAGATGTGCCAGCGTGTCGAGCTTGACGGTGGATGCGCCGGCACGCGCCATTTCCTTTTCAACGATGGCACGGCCCTGAGCAATGGTTTCTTCGATTTGCTGATGTTTGAACCACTGACGGATTTTGGTGCGCGCACGGTGACTGATCACGTAGCGTGATTCGCTGTTTAGCCAGTCGCGTGATGGCCCGCCTTGCTTGGCGGCAACAATCTCCACGCGTTGTCCATTTTTCAGCGTGTAGTTGAGCGGCACCATTTGTCCATTGACTTTTGCGCCACGACAACGATGCCCGAGGTTGGTGTGCACCGAATAGGCAAAATCAAGCGGGGTGGAGCCGTAGGGTAAATCGATGACTTTGCCTTGTGGCGTCAGCACATAAATGGTGTCGGTGAAAATATTGCTTTTGAACGCGGTAAGTACTTCGCGCTCATCAGCAATGAAATCCTTCCATTCAAGGATCTGCCGCAGCCAAGCGATTTTTTGTTCGAATGATGCTTCATTTTTATTGTCTGGGCTTCCGGTGCTGGCGTTTTTCTGCGCATAACTTTTTTCTTTGTAGCGCCAGTGTGCGGCAACACCATATTCCGAGTGCTGATGCATTTCCCAAGTGCGAATCTGAATTTCAACCGATTTGTTTTCCGGGCCGATTACGGCGGTGTGCAGCGATTGATAATTATTGGCTTTCGGTTTGGCAATGTAATCGTCGAACTCGCGCGGGATCGGCGTCCACAGGTTATGGACGATACCGAGCGCGGTATAGCAGTCTTTCACATCGTTCACCAGAATGCGCACGGCACGAATATCGTACAGGCCATCAAGCTCGGTTTGCTTACGCCGCATCTTGTTCCAGATGCTGTAAATATGTTTTGGTCGCCCAGTGACATCGGCTTTGACGTGCGCGGCATTCAATTCTTTTTTCAGGATATGGATGACGTTTTCAATATAACGCTGGCGATCGATCTGTCGCTCGTCGAGCAGGTCGGCGATACGACGGTATTCATCGGGCGACAGAATGCGCAGCGATAAATCTTCCAGTTCCCACTTGATTTGCCAGACGCCGAGACGGTTCGCTAGCGGTGCAAAAAGATCGGCGACTTCATGCGCAATGCTTTCGCGATATGGATTATCAACTTGATAAGCAACGCTACGAATGGTTTGCAAGCGTTCGGCGAGTTTGATCAATACGACGCGAATATCATCGACCATCGACAGCAACATCTTGCGCAGATTTTCCGCCTGTTTGTCTTGCTCGCTTTTGTCCAGCTCTTTGGGCAGCACATGAATTTCGCGCATCTGCCAAGTGCCGCACATCAGTGTGGCCACATCATTGCCGTATTGTTTGGCAATCGCTTCGCGGTCGAAATTTTTCTCGCCTGCCAGTGGCAACAATAGCGCGGCGCAGATTGCCGAAGCATCAAGATGCATTTCAGACAAAATAATAGCAACAGCGACAACATGCTTTGTCCACGTTTCACCAGCTTCAGTCATGCGCTCGCCCATGGCGTCGCGGGTGCGAGTGAAGGCATCAGCGAAAAGCTGGCATTCCTGTTCGCTGTACGACGAGCGTGCGTGCGCCAGCCAGTTTTGAAACATTTTTCCGGCGTCCTGCTGGCGAACGGTTTTCTTTTCGGCGCGCAGAATGTTATCCATGACGATTATTAATTTTCTTGTTCGATGGCGTGGCAAATCGTATCAGCCAATTGTTGTGCGGCAGTTTCCGCCAGTGCGGCGTCTTCCGCCTCGACCATCACGCGCAGCAAGGGCTCGGTGCCGGAAGGGCGCAGCAAAATACGGCCACGCTTACCGATGGATGCGGTCAGTTCGGCTTCGGCGCTGCGTACCGTCAAACTCTGGCGGAAATCCCAGCCCGCAGGCAGCGGGACATTGATCATTTTTTGCGGGAATAAATGGAGGTCGCGCGTGGCGCCGACGAGATCAAGTTTTTGTTCGATCAGTGCACGGAAAACCAATAATGCAGCGATGATACCGTCACCGGTGCTATGGTGGTCAAGCGCAATCAAATGCCCGGAGTTTTCGCCGCCGAGTTTCCATTGCCGCTCAAGCAAATGTGCGAGGACGTAGCGATCACCGACAGCGGCGCGATCCAATGCCAGTCCTTTGCGCTGCAATGCTTGTTCAAAGCCGAGGTTGCTCATCAGCGTGCCGACAACACCTTCGCCGCGTAGTGCGTTGCGACGTTGGTAATCGCAGGCAATGATGTAGAGTAGGGCGTCGCCATCGTAAATGCGGCCTTTATCATCCACCATGATGATGCGGTCACCGTCGCCGTCGAGAGCGATACCCAACTGTGCGCGATGTTTGCGCATTTTTTCGACAAGATATTCGGTGTGCACCGCACCAACGCCATCATTGATATTGATACCGTTCGGTTTGGCGGCAACGGCGATCACATCCGCGCCCAGTTCGTGAAACACCGGTGGCGCGACATGATAGGTTGCGCCGTGCGCGCAATCGACGATGATGCGGAAACCTTTCAAATCGAGGTCGTTGGGAAACGCGCTTTTGCAAAACTCAATATAACGTCCCGCTGCGTCGTCAACGCGAAACGCTTTGCCAAACGCTTCGGGGTTGACGCATTCAAGTGGCAGATCGAGTGTGCGTTCGATTTCGCTTTCGATTGCGTCGTCCAGCTTTTTCCCGGTTGCCGAAAAAAACTTGATGCCGTTGTCGAAGAATGGATTGTGTGATGCGCTGATGACGATACCTGCCGAGCGTCGCAATGCGCGCGTGAGGTAGGCAACGCCGGGCGTCGGCAGCGGTCCCGTGAGATAAACATCAACACCGGCAGCAGCCAAGCCCGCTTCGAGTGCCGCTTCGATCATGTAGCCGGAAAGGCGGGTGTCTTTGCCGATGAGCACGCCTGCATGCGTGTGTCCGTGTTTTTCCTGACGCGCCAGCACGCGTCCAGCTGCCCAGCCGAGCTTTAACGCGAATTCGGGTGTGATCGGCGCTTGCCCCACGCGACCACGAATGCCGTCGGTGCCAAAGTATTTTCGTGATGGTTTCATGAGAGGGGATTTTATGTTGTTTCGGGCGTCATCGCACGCCAGATTGTTAACGCATCGACAGTTTCGCGAACATCATGAACACGGATGATTGCCGCACCCTGCGCGGCGGCAGCCAATGCCGCTGCCAGACTGGCAGGCAGACGTTCGTCAACGGCTCGCCCCGTTAGCGCACCCAGCGTCGATTTGCGTGACCAGCCGATCAAAAGCGGCAAGCCGAGCGTGCGCAATTTGGGCAGATTGCGCATCAATTCGAGATTGTGTTCCACGGTTTTGCCGAAACCAAAGCCGGGGTCGAGCACGATGCGCTCGCGGGTAATGCCTGCGGCAACACAAGCGTCAATGCGTTCTTTGAGAAACGCAATAACATCTTCGACAACATTCTCATAATGCGGCGCTTCTTGCATGGTGCGCGGTTCACCCTGCATGTGCATCAGGCACACGGCGGCTTGGCTGGCAGCGACAGCTTCCAGCGCGTCTGGCGTGCACAATGCGTTGATGTCGTTGATCATCGCCGCACCAGCACTGATCGCCGCGCGCATGACTTGCGGTTTGACGGTATCCACCGAAACCAGAATGCTGCGCTGTGCCAACGCTTCAGTGAGTGGCAGAATGCGTTTGAGTTCCTCATCATCGGCAACGGCTGCCGCGCCTGGGCGCGATGATTCACCGCCGATGTCGATCATGTCGGCACCGTCATCAACTAACGCAAGCGCACGTGATAATGCTTTTTGCGGATTGAAAAATTGGCCGCTGTCTGAAAATGAATCCGGCGTGACGTTGACAATACCCATGACCCAGGGACGATCCGAGGTTACGGTTTGCTCTTTCATGCGTAGTGAAAAAAGAGGCATGTTAATCAGATGACAGTCATCGGGTATCAGGGAACAGAGAAACCAGATCGCACCGTCGTGCAATCTGAAACTCCCCTCGCCCGCTTGCGGGAGAGGGGATGGGGGAGAGGGTTTTCAGCAATCAAAAGGAGCATATCCTTTTACTTCGCAACGACTATTGTCAACTCGCCCAAGGAGTGAGTTGTTTTTGTTAATTACGCCAAATTTGCCGAAGGTGATTCTTTGCCATCTTCGATCGTCGAATCATCGTCGCCGGAAGTGGCGTTGGACGATTGAGCGTTGCCGGAATCACGCGCTTTTGGTGGACGCGGTGGTTTGCCGTCCATGATGTCGTTGATCTGATCGGCGTCGATGGTTTCAAGCTCCATCAACGCTGCGGTCATCGCTTCGACCTTGTCACGATTTTCATCAAGCAGGCGATGCGCCAATGCGTATTGCTCGTCGATGATGCGACGGATTTCGGCATCCACTTTTTGCATCGTGACTTCGGAAACATTTTTGTGCGTGGTCACCGAGCGACCGAGGAAAACTTCGCCTTCGTTTTCGCCGTACACCATCGTCCCCATTTTTTCCGACATGCCATAACGCGTGACCATATCGCGCGCCATTCCGGTGGCACGTTCGAAGTCATTCGATGCGCCGGTAGAAATGCGATGCAAAAATAATTCTTCAGCGACACGACCGCCAAACAGGATCGTAATTTCGTTGAGCATTTGGTCTTTGTAAAGACTGACACGATCACGTTCCGGCAGTTGCCAAGTTACGCCGAGCGCACGTCCGCGCGGCACGATCGTGACCTTGTGAACGGGGTCGGTACCGGGCAGCAAGCGCGCCACGACGGCATGACCGGATTCGTGATATGCGGTCGCTTTCTTTTCGTCCTCGGTGAGAATCATCGAGCGACGCTCCGGTCCCATGTAGATTTTATCTTTGGCGCGTTCGAAGTCTTCCATATCGACAAGACGTTTGTTGCTGCGCGCCGCAAACAATGCGGCTTCGTTGACCAAGTTGGCGAGATCAGCGCCAGAGAATCCAGGCGTACCGCGCGCGATGATATCCGGCTTGACGTCATTCGCCAGTGGCACTTTGCGCATGTGTACTTTGAGAATTTGTTCACGTCCGCGAATATCGGGCAGTGGCACCACGACTTGGCGGTCGAAACGTCCCGGACGCAGCAGCGCTGGGTCGAGCACGTCAGGGCGGTTGGTTGCTGCGATCACAATCACGCCGGACGTGCCTTCAAAACCATCCATTTCAACCAGCAATTGGTTCAGCGTTTGTTCGCGCTCGTCATTGCCGCCGCCCAAACCGGCACCACGTTGACGACCGACCGCATCGATTTCGTCGATGAACACGATACACGGCGCATTTTTTTTCGCCTGATCGAACATGTCGCGTACACGCGCCGCACCGACGCCGACGAACATTTCGACGAAATCCGAACCGGAAATCGAAAAGAACGGCACCTTGGCTTCGCCGGCAATAGCTTTGGCGAGTAGTGTTTTACCGGTACCCGGCGCACCAACCATCAATACGCCACGCGGAATGCGTCCGCCGAGTTTCTGAAATTTGGATGGGTCGCGCAGAAAGTCGACCAGTTCCTGTACTTCCTCTTTAGCTTCGTCGCAGCCGGCGACATCAGCAAAGGTCACCGCGTTATTGGTGTCGTCGAGCATGCGCGCGCGGCTCTTGCCGAACGAAAATGCGCCACCCTTGCCGCCGCCTTGCATTTGACGCATGATGAAAAACCACAAACCGATGATCAGCAGCAGCGGCAGTACGGTGATCAGGATTTCCGTCAACATGCTGCGTCCGCGTTCTTTGGCTTCGACTTTCACGCCTGCTTTCAGCAGATCGTCAACCATCCACAGATCACTTGGCGAATAAGTGATGAATTTGGTTTTGTCCGGTGCTTCCCAGGAAATTTTATTGCTGTCACTGATGACAACTGATGAAACCTGTCCGCTACGCACCTTTTCCATGAACTCGGAGTAGGGGACGGGTTCGTTCGACACCTGTTGATTATTGAATTGACGTACCGCCATCAATATGATGGCGAGAATCATCAACCAGACACCGAAATTTTTAAACATGCTATTCAAATCAAACTCCTTTATTTCTGCCTTTTTGAAGGCAGATCGACACATCATTAAAGTATAACGTGTTTGGCCAATCTTTCCCCTTGATTGCGCCGCAATTTTTAATGCGGTTACCCCTCAATACATACAAAAGGGTTTTATGAATCATCGCGGCGAAAACCTTTGCCCACCAAATACATTTCCCGGCTACGGTCGCGTGACGCTTTCGGTTTGCGGACATAAACCTTGTCGAAACATTCGCCCATTGATTGGCGAAACGCATCGAAACCCGAACCCTGAAAAACCTTGACCACCAAGTCGCCGCCGTTTTTCAGATGGAGCAGACAAAAATCCAACGCCAGTTCGGCAAGCCCAACACTGCGCGCCTGATCGGCGGCTTCAACACCTGATAAATTGGGGGACATATCGGATAAAACAAGGTCAGCTTGTGCGCCGTTCAAACGTTCCGCGATTTCGCGTAAACCCGATTCATCGGCAAAATCGCCCTGAATGAAATCGACGCCGTGAATACCCGCCATCGGCAACAGATCGATGGCGATGATTGTGGCTTGCCCATGGGCGCGCTCGCGCACAACTTGGCACCAACTGCCGGGTGCAGCGCCGAGATCGATTACCGTGATGTCGGGGCGCAGCAGTTTGTCGCGCTCATCGATCTCAATCAGCTTGAATGCCGCCCGGGCGCGGAAGCCACGACGCTGTGCTTCCTTGACATAAGGGTCATTGACGTGCTCGTGCATCCACGCTTTGCCGAAGCGATGCTTTTTTCCTATCGTGTTGAGCGGTGTTTTATTTTTCATGCGCGCATTGTACTTTTTCTCGCGTCGTTGCAGGGGATCGGGTAAACTCGCGCCATGTTATCGATTTCCATTTCCGAACGCCGTGCCTTGCGCGCAAAGGCACATCATCTTGATCCGGTCGTCATGATTGGTCAGCATGGTTTAACCACAACAGTATTGCGTGAAATCGCACGCGCGCTGGATGCGCATGAGCTGATCAAGGTGCGCGTTTTCAACGACGATCGCGATGCGCGTGCGGCGATGCTCAACGAAATTTGTGAAACATTGGCGTGTGCGCCGGTGCAACATATCGGCAAATTGTTGGTGCTGTGGCGTCCTGTGCCAGACGATGAAACGAAAGCGAAACCCGCGAAGAAAACAGCGAAAAAAGCCGTGAAGAAGGTTGCTCAAAAAACGATGGTGCGTACAAAAAAACACCTGGTCACGCCGCGAGGCATGCCCAAAGGTCAACCGCTTTCCACAACGGAAGCGCGCATCTGGCATGAGCGCACGACTGAAAAAGATGCACGGAAACCGCGCACCACGAAAACGACGCGCACCAGACGGCGTATGGCGGATTGACGCGAAAGCGGTTGATTGCGCTGAAAATCCCTTTAAAAGATTCATGAGGTGGCGTTTTTCGCCAAATTTCGCCTTGCTTGGCGCGCTCGCAACAATCCATAGTAAAATCGGCGGGTTTTCGTTTTACCGATGTTCATGCGCCGCTGGGCGCTTTTTAGTTAATGGCACACGACTATGTTGAAACTGGCTCACCAATTCACTTTTCCTGAACTTTATACCCGTGAAGGCGCGCTGCGTCTTGATCAGCAATTTTTACAGCATTTGCACGAAGCAGATGCTGAACTCGCCAAGCGTTATCTTGAAGCGCGTCAAAACGTAGGCACTGAAAAAGCGCAGCCACGCAAAGAAGAAACCGAAGTGTTGATGGAGGTCGCATCGCATCTTGAAGATTTTCTCGCCGAGCTTTTCGGTATCGGCAACGAATTGCAGGCGTTGCAAAAAGAACATTATGAGTTGGCGCCGTTTTTCGCCGTCAAACGGCAGTTTGTGCAGCGCAAGGCAGCGAATGCTTATAAGGCTGATGTCGCGTCAACATTTGACGGTGCAGATTTGCGAAAACAGTTGGAAGCGCGCATCGGCGAGCCGTTGACGCAAATGAATTTTGCGCAGGCGGTGATTGATTGGCAAGGTACGGAAAACGTCGATGAAACCGCTGTGGATCTGGCAACGCGTTATGCGGCGTGGGCGGTGCATACGCCAGAGGGCAGAAAATATCATCATCACGATGTGATGTTCAAAACACCGCAAAAAATCGACTTCATGAACTTGGTGCCGCTCAGCGAAGAAAAACGTTGCCATGTTTCGATGTGGAAATTGGCGGAAAACCATTCATTGCGTTACCGTGATGGCTTTGCGCTTACCGATCAAGGTACCGATTTTATCGGCGGCATGGACGAAGCCAATTATTGTATTTGGTGTCATGAGCAAGGGCGCGATAGTTGTCGTAAAGGTATTCTGGAAAAAAGTGAACAGCCGCTGGCGCAACCGTTCAAAAAAACACCGCTCGGCGTGCCGCTGAATGGTTGTCCGCTGGACGAACGTATTTCCGAATTTCAAAAGTTGCGCGCCAACGGTTCGCCGCTCGGTGCGCTGGCAATGATTTGCATCGACAATCCGATGGTTGCTGCGACTGGTCACCGGATTTGCAACGACTGCATGAAGTCATGCATTTATCAGAAGCAAGATCCGGTCAATATCCCACAGTCGGAAACACGTTTACTCAAAGACGTGCTGAATCTGCCGTGGGGCTTTGAAATTTATTCGTTGTTGACGCGCTGGAATCCGCTCAATTTGGAGCGTCCGGTACCGCTGCCGTCAACTGGAAAGCGCGTATTGGTTGCCGGAATGGGGCCGGCGGGTTATACGCTGGCGCATCATTTGATCAACGATGGTCATACCGTCGTTGGTATTGATGGTTTGAAAATCGAGCCACTCGACGATGCGCTCGGTAGTGTGGCGATGGACGGAAAGTGCGTGGCGTTTGAGCCGGTGCGCGATTTTGCCGATCTGGTCGAGCCGCTGGGCAAACGTGTTTTGGCGGGTTTTGGTGGCGTTGCCGAATACGGCATCACCGTGCGTTGGGATAAAAACTTTTTGAAAGTGATTCGTTTGCTGTTGCAGCGCCGCGCTGAGTTTTCATTGTATGGCGGTGTTCGTTTCGGCGGCACGGTCACATTGGAAGGTGCGTTTGAGCGCGGCTTTGATCACGTTGCTTTGGCGCTTGGCGCAGGCAAACCGACGGTGCTCGACATTCCCAACGGTTTGACGACTGGCGTGCGCACGGCATCGGATTTCTTGATGGCGTTGCAATTAACCGGCGCGGCGAAAGCCGAAACGCTGGCGAATATGCAGTTGCGTCTGCCAGTGGTGGTAATCGGCGGTGGGCTGACGGCAATTGATGCGGCGACAGAAGCGTTGGCTTATTACCCGGTGCAAGTCGAGAAGTTTCTGTCGCGCTATGAAACACTCGTCGCGGCACAGGGCAAGGATAAAGTCGAGTCGCGTTGGTCGAATGAAGAGCGTGCGATTGCCGAAGAGTTCATCATCCATGCACGCGCATTGCGTGAAGAGCATGCGGCGGCGGAACGTGAAAGACGCACGCCGAATATTATTGGTTTACTCAAAAGCTGGGGCGGTTCAACGGTTGCTTACCGCAAGCGCATGATCGATAGCCCTTCTTACACGCTTAACAACGAAGAAATTGAAAAAGCGTTGGAGGAGGGCATCTGGTTTGCCGAAGGGCTGACGCCACTGGAAGTTGAAGTCGATGATAACGGCAATGCGCAGGCACTGAAAGTATCAGCGCGCAAGCTCGACGATGAAGGCAAATGGCAGGAATATGCACAAACCTCGCTACCGGCGCGTACGATTTTGATCGCAGCGGGCACTTCGCCGAACACGGTGTTGGCGCGCGAAGACGCAGCGCATTTTCAGCTTGATGGCAAATATTTCCGTTTGTGTGATGAAGAGGGCAACGCCGTCAAACTGGAACGTGGCATGACGAAACCGGAACTGCCTGCGGTGTTGACATCGATTCGCGAAGATGGGCGCGCCGTCAGTTTTTGGGGCGATTTGCATCCGGCGTATTTTGGCAATGTCGTCAAAGCGATGGCGAGCGCCAAGCAAGGCTACCCGATTGTGTCGCGGATGTTGGCGCGTCTATCAGATGTTGATGCACGTCGCGATAACACAGCGTTTGTGGCGCAACTCGACCACGATTGGCGGGCGTACATTGAACGCGTGGAACGTTTGACGCCGACGATTGTGGAAGTCGTTGTTCGCGCGCCAGCCGCAGCAGCGCAATTCACACCGGGGCAATTTTATCGTCTGCAAAACTTTGAAGCGCGCGCGGCAGTCAAACACGGAACATGCATGGCGACCGAAGGCATGGCGCTGACCGGTGCGTGGGTGGATCGTGAGCGCGGGTTGGTATCTCTAATTGTGTTGGAAATAGGCGGCTCGTCGAGCTTGTGCGCGTCAATGAAGCCGGGCGAGCCGGTGATTTTGATGGGGCCGACCGGCGCGCCGACTGAAATCGAAGCAGGCGAAACGGTGACACTCATCGGTGGCGGTTTGGGCAATGCCGTGTTGTTTTCCATCGGGCGCGCGTTCCGCGAAGCAGGGTCGAAAGTATTGTATTTCGCCGGTTATCGCCATATCGAAGATCGCTACAAGGTTGAAGAAATCGAAGCCGCTGCGGATGTGATTATTTGGTGTTCTGACGAAGCGCCCGGCTTTGCGCCGACACGTCCGCAAGATAAAGCATTCGTCGGGAATATCGTTGAAGCGATGCGTGCTTACGCCGAAGGCAAGCTTGGCGAACAAGCCATTCCGTTTGCCGACACGGATCGTATGATCGCGATTGGTTCAGACCGCATGATGGCGGCGGTGGCGGCAGCGCGGCACGGCGTATTGGCTCCGTATCTCAAAGCCGATCATCAGGCGATCGGTTCGATCAACTCGCCGATGCAGTGCATGATGAAAGAAATTTGCGCGCAATGTCTGCAACCGCAGCGTGATCCGGATACGGGTGAAGTCAGCTATGTTTTCACCTGTTTCAATCAGGATCAACCGCTGGATCGCGTCGATTTCAGCGGGCTTGCGCGACGTTTGAAGCAAAATAACCTTCAGGAAAAGCTGACGGCGAATTGGATTGCATACGTTAATCAATAGAAGATCATCATCTACGAAAAACGCCGCGATATCACCAAGTATCGCGGTATTTTTTTGCAGGAAAGTGTTGCGAATAGCGAAATATACAATAGAATATAGCGCATTACATCTTCTTGTATCGGAACCACCATGTCGTCGAAAACTCTCCCTAGCAAAGCAGAAGTCCTGAATAAACTGTTCTCGCAGTGGCAGCCTCCCGAACGGACGGAAACGGTGCCACTGGCGCAGGCGTTCGGACGCGTCACAGCGGAAACATTGAAAGCGCGGTTTGATTTGCCGGTGGTGCGGGCGTCGATGATGGATGGCGTTGCCGTTGATTCCACGCGTTTTCAGAATGGCGCGCCCGATACGTCATCGTGGCAGGAAGGTGCTGACTATGTGCGCGCCGATACCGGCGATGATTTTGATGATTGCTTCGACGCCGTGATTGCGGTTGAACAGGTGACATTTCTCGATGGCGGCGGTTTACGCATTGACGACGATGTTGACGTGCAAGCCAATATGCGTATTCGCGGCGTGGGAAGCTGGGTGAAAAAAGGCAGCGAATTGGTGCAGGCGCACACGCTATTACGAGCGGTGGATATCGCCGCGCTGGCAATGGGTGGCATCGACAACGTGCCGGTGATCCGCAAACCGGTGGTGGCGTTTGTTCCATCCGGCAGCGAATTGGTGTCGCCGGGTACGGTTCCACAGAGAGGGCAGAACATCAACAGTAATAGTTTGATGCTCGAACAATTATTACGCGAAGCGGGCGCGCAGCCGTTGATTTTGCCTATCGTGCGCGACGATCAACAACAGCTCGCGCAAACGCTCGTTCGCGCGTTGCAACAGGCGGATATTGTTGTGATCGGCGGCGGTTCCTCAAAAGGTGGCGAAGATTTTTGTGCAGAAATGTTGAAAGAGCAGGGCGAACTCATCACACATGGCGTTGCCGCCGCGCCAGGGCGACCATTATGTATGGTATTGATCGACGGCAAACCCGTTGTGAATTTGCCCGGTCCCGTCATCGCTGCGTTTTATGGTTTTGATTGGTGCCTGCAAGCGATGGTTGGCGCGTGGTTGGGTGTGGCCATGCCGCAGCGCAGAAAAGCCAATGCACAGCTAACTGAAGAATTATCGTGTTCGGACAAAATGTCGATGATGTACCGATTGAGTTTGTGCAAAAACGAACAAGGAATATTGGAAGCCACACCGATGAAATTGGGCGCTTCCGGCACGGCACAAGTGCTGTGCGCGGACGGTATTTATATTTCAACGCCGGGAGAGAGCGTTCATGAGAAAGGCGCGACGATTACGGTTGAGTTGTTGCAATGAAATGAAGAGCGCGACTAACTGGTCAGCGCCGAGCCGACATCGTCAAAATGTTTCAATCCACGCGCTCGTGAAGAGCGCGACTAGAGAAGTACATAAAGTCTATTCAGATAATGGAGTTTCAATCCACGCGCTCGTGAAGAGCGCGACGGTTGGTAAACTAAATGCATATAATGAAACTTTATGTTTCAATCCACGCGCTCGTGAAGAGCGCGACCTTCATATTCTGTCAATCAAAAATTACCACAATAAGTTTCAATCCACGCGCTCGTGAAGAGCGCGACCTCGCTTTGCGACCTGTACCATCGCAACCAGCGTGTTTCAATCCACGCGCTCGTGAAGAGCGCGACTTTTTCACCGGTTGAGCGTTATGAGTTCTTCGGGTTTCAATCCACGCGCTCGTGAAGAGCGCGACAGGCGACGAAAACATTTACACCACATATCAAGCTGTTTCAATCCACGCGCTCGTGAAGAGCGCGACGCATGCCGTTGCGCCGACTGCCGGCCGACTTATCGGTTTCAATCCACGCGCTCGTGAAGAGCGCGACGGGCGGGGAGGGTTGACGGCTTCGCGCTTGAGCAGTTTCAATCCACGCGCTCGTGAAGAGCGCGACACGCAAGACAACAACGACGCTGCCACCTTCATCGGGTTTCAATCCACGCGCTCGTGAAGAGCGCGACAAGAAAGCATCGGCGCTCATTGAAAAGTTCGGAATGTTTCAATCCACGCGCTCGTGAAGAGCGCGACCTGAAATCTCCGGCTTTCATGTTGCCAAGCGGTCGTTTCAATCCACGCGCTCGTGAAGAGCGCGACCATTTTTTCAGAATCAGCAAAAACTAGATAACAGGTTTCAATCCACGCGCTCGTGAAGAGCGCGACCATGACATACAAAACGTACAAACAATGCGCGAAAGTTTCAATCCACGCGCTCGTGAAGAGCGCGACACGCCATCGCATATAAGCCTGCCCAAGTTCTGGCAGTTTCAATCCACGCGCTCGTGAAGAGCGCGACCGGCGATCACCGAGGGCTGAAAGTAAAGGTTCGAGGTTTCAATCCACGCGCTCGTGAAGAGCGCGACATGCCGCAGCCTGCCGAAACGTAGTGGTCAACGCGTTTCAATCCACGCGCTCGTGAAGAGCGCGACCTCTCAACCACTGAGCGGCTGCGCCTTTTGTTGAGTTTCAATCCACGCGCTCGTGAAGAGCGCGACCCGGGTCAAGCCCGAGGATATCCGCCGACAGTGGTTTCAATCCACGCGCTCGTGAAGAGCGCGACCGATGTGTTGCATATCAATATCTAACATCACGGTGTTTCAATCCACGCGCTCGTGAAGAGCGCGACTTCGAGGGTTATATAACCGGTTGGGCATTGTCGTTTCAATCCACGCGCTCGTGAAGAGCGCGACCCCATTCCCAAGTAATTTGGGTTACGTATTCGCCAGTTTCAATCCACGCGCTCGTGAAGAGCGCGACCATAGGTTCAGGCTCAGGCGGTGAGCCTTTATTAAGGTTTCAATCCACGCGCTCGTGAAGAGCGCGACGAGGTTTACTATCACGGCATCACTGATCTTGTTTTAGTTTCAATCCACGCGCTCGTGAAGAGCGCGACGGCGACACACATCAAAGTTGAACCTTCTTTCTGTGTTTCAATCCACGCGCTCGTGAAGAGCGCGACATTTCGCGCATACCGTTCTCTCCGCGATACCAGTGTTTCAATCCACGCGCTCGTGAAGAGCGCGACCGCATGGTCGTGCGCGAACATCAGTTCTGGATTGAGTTTCAATCCACGCGCTCGTGAAGAGCGCGACCTCCAGGAGAATGCCCATTATCCGCACTTGCTTGGTTTCAATCCACGCGCTCGTGAAGAGCGCGACGTCTTGGCGTTGCTGACGCCCAAGGCTTTCTCGATGTTTCAATCCACGCGCTCGTGAAGAGCGCGACACCTTCTTCTACCAGACAGCAGAAACAAAAGCAGTTTCAATCCACGCGCTCGTGAAGAGCGCGACCGGACGACACTCCCGAGCAAACGGCAATACCGTGGGTTTCAATCCACGCGCTCGTGAAGAGCGCGACGCGGTCTTGTCGGCAGCTTGAAAGCGTCTCAGTGCCGTTTCAATCCACGCGCTCGTGAAGAGCGCGACTGCTCATGAAATTCAATTTCCGCAACATATTTGTCGTTTCAATCCACGCGCTCGTGAAGAGCGCGACCGGTTCTGATGGGCTTGATCCAACAGCATTCGTCCGGTTTCAATCCACGCGCTCGTGAAGAGCGCGACCTGCCGTGGCTCAATAGTATGCGCTCGTCGAGCGTTTCAATCCACGCGCTCGTGAAGAGCGCGACGTCGGTTCTGATGGGCTTGATCCAACAGCATTCGTCCGGTTTCAATCCACGCGCTCGTGAAGAGCGCGACGCGTTTGAAAACGATGGGCAAAACATCATAAGCACGTTTCAATCCACGCGCTCGTGAAGAGCGCGACCGGCGCGATCAATCAGACCCGCAGCGCCTAAACGGTTTCAATCCACGCGCTCGTGAAGAGCGCGACCGCATTGCTGTCGCCAGCAATCTGTCAGCACCTGGGCGTTTCAATCCACGCGCTCGTGAAGAGCGCGACTTGTGAGATCAGTAAGCGCTGTCGGCATCTCGCCAGTTTCAATCCACGCGCTCGTGAAGAGCGCGACATTCGCCGCGCTGGTCAAGGATGGCAGATACAAAGTTTCAATCCACGCGCTCGTGAAGAGCGCGACAACTCAACATCAGTCGGTGCAGAGATCGGCAGCGTTTCAATCCACGCGCTCGTGAAGAGCGCGACGTGATCGGCTGTATGTCCAAAAACTGAGTTTGAAAGTTTCAATCCACGCGCTCGTGAAGAGCGCGACTCCGGCGTGATCGGCACATCAATCGGAATATCGGGTTTCAATCCACGCGCTCGTGAAGAGCGCGAC
>DAISYG010000047.1:0-15913 GCA_036825435.1 Casimicrobiaceae bacterium
TAATCCTCAACCCTCGTAGATATGCAGTTATGTTGATTTATGTTTTTATAATTTGGTATAAAATAATTATAAAAATATTGATAATATAAAACCAATTAAAAAGCGATCATTAAAATAAAAAATTATTGACATGAGTATTTCTTACGAATAGAATTTATGCCGTTTTAATTTTTATTAGAAGGGAAAGCCATGCGAAAAGAGACCTCAGGCGCTACTTTGCCGGAATTACTGGTGGCGCTCGTGATATTGGGCGCGGTCACCGTGATGTCAATTCCATCATTCAACCAAGGGCTGGTTCGCCACCGCCAGCATAATCTGGCGCGAGCGTTGCATGGCGCAATGTTGAATGCGCGCTCGCTGGCGATCAGTCACAACATGCGCGTTATCGCTTGCCCGTCAAGGGATTCGAGAACGTGCTCAGGGCAGACCGATTGGGAAAATGGCTGGATTCTGTTTGCCGATGTGAATGATGAGCGGTCATTGGATGCCGAAAATATTGTGCCGTTGCATGTTGAAACAGGTCCGTTTCCCGGCATCACCGCATATGGTAACCAGCCGCTCAGCCGGTCTTTTTCTTACATGGGTACGGGATTGTCGGAACGACTTAGTGGAGCGCGGTTGATGGGCACTATTTTCGTATGCGCACCCGGACAAAACAGCATTGAGGTGGTGATGGCAGGTAGTGGGCGTCCCAAAATTGAACGCAAGCAGGCGCCATGTTGATGACGCCCGATGAAAAAATACCGCATGGTCAAATGCGGTATTTTTTTAAAGCGTCGCCGCCGAAATTCGCTCGGACGTTATTATTGCTGCGACGTTATTTGGGGTTTGATGCCGGTCAGCATGTATTCCATCAGCTCTTTCACGGAGCACATTTGATCGCCGAACGGCAGCGAGGACGAACCTCTGAAAAAGAGGCCTTTCATCTTGTTGCCTTGCAATGCAAACGCAAGCTGCATGTCGATGCAGAATTGACCGATCTTGGCGATGCCGTCGCGTAATCCGCATTGCGACAAACAATCAAATTTTACCGAGCAGCGTGGTTTTTTGTGGGCGACAGCGCTTAGTTTGGGCAGAAATTTCAGATAGTTATCGAGCCACGGCGTGCGTATCGCACGCGCGGGCAATCCGGCAACACTGATGAACTCGACCATTTCCTCCGGTTTGGCTTCGAGCAATATTTTCTTGAATCCTTCCGCCGCATCGCCTTCTTTGGTGACGGCAAATGCCGAGCCGAGTTGCACGGCGGAAGCGCCCATTTCGGTGAGTTGCACCATCCGCTCATGTGAGTTGATGCCGCCCGCGACGATTAACGGAATTTCTTTTTCGCCAATGCCTTCGGCGCGGAAAAATTCCTGAACTTCAGGCAATACGTTTTCAAAATCAAAGCGCGGATCGTTAAGATCCTCGATTTTCGCCGCGCCTAGGTGACCGGCGGCATAACGCGGATGTTCAATCACGATGGCGTCAGGTAAACGAGCTTTGCGCGCCCATTTCTTAACGATCAGCTTGATGCCGCGCGCGTCCGACAAAATGGGAATCAAACTAATATCGGGTTTCTCATCAACCAGATCGGGCAAATCAAGCGGTAAACCCGCACCCACCACGATGGCGTCTGCGCCGCTACGGCAAGCTTGGCGAACGTGCGCTGTGTATTCGGACAGTGCGCGCATGATGTTGACGGCGACCACGCCGACACCCTGCGACATTTCGCGCGCCAGTGAAATTTCGCGGTCTAGCGCGACCAGATTGGCTTCATCGACCACGTCTTTATCGGCGTGGCGACTGGTCTCCATCAGGTCGGGATGATGACGGCGCAGATCGACGCTGGCGATCGTGCCGATGCCGCCCAAACTGGCGACGGTTCCCGCGAGACGATGCGCGGATACGCCGACGCCCATTCCGCCCTGAACGATGGGTAGAAGTTCGCGGCCTTTAAGAACGAGCGGGGAGAGATGATTCTCCACCATTTTTTTGAAGAGTTCTGACATAGGGCCCATTTGGATTTGAAATAAAACAGCAGATAATAAGAATCATTTTCATTATTTATCCGCACTCAGAATCATAGCAGTTTTTTTGTGCGTTAACGCCGAATTTTTGCGTACGATGATGGGTGAGCGTAAGAGCGGGCAACGAGGAGGCAAAATGATACATATTTTTGTGCGGAAAACGCGTGCGCTATCCCGATCAATTTATCCGCGAGTCAATCGGGCGTATCACCACCAAAATAAAACACAAGCATAAAAAACAAGGTGCGAATGTCTCTTTTTTGGTCGTTTTTACAATTTGCTATGCAAAATTTGCAGAGTTTATGCAAAAAACGCCTAAAAGGACTTGAAAGCCGTTGTCGATAACAGTATTTTCCTGATGTGGCGCTGGATACGCGGTGTTTTGCAACGATATCAGCGTCGAGCAAAAAAGTTGCCTGCGCGCGATGGTCATGCGTAACCCCGGGCGATGTTACTCGAAAACCGCCGGTTCGTGGTTCTGTTTTAACGCAGGTTTGTTTTGATCAGTTGTTTATTTAGGAGACATTTTGATGTCACAAGGATTGAATGATTTTCTCGCGTATGTCAAACAAAAAGACCCGGAACAGGCGGAGTTTCACCAAGCCGTGACCGAGGTCATGGGTAGCCTCTGGCCATTCATCGAAGAGAATCCGCAGTATCGGAAAAATGCACTGCTGGAACGCATTGTCGAGCCGGAGCGTATCATCATGTTCCGCGTGCCTTGGATGGATGATCGCGGCGAAGTGCATGTAAACCGCGGTTATCGCGTGCAAATGAGCAGCGCGATTGGTCCTTACAAAGGTGGGTTGCGCTTTCACCCGACTGTGAAACTCGGCATCCTGAAATTTCTTGCCTTCGAACAGGTTTTCAAAAATGCGCTGACCACGTTGCCGATGGGTGGCGGTAAAGGCGGCTCGGATTTCGATCCCAAAGGCAAGAGTGATAATGAAGTGATGCGCTTCTGCCAATCGTTCATGAGCGAGCTCTTTCGCCATATTGGTCCCGATACCGACGTGCCCGCGGGCGACATCGGTGTAGGCGGTCGCGAAGTGGGTTTTCTGTTTGGTCAATATAAACGTTTGCGCAACGAGTTCACCGGTGTGTTGACGGGCAAAGGCATGTCGTTCGGCGGTAGCCTGATCCGTCCCGAAGCAACGGGCTACGGCCTGATCTATTTCGTCAATGAAATGTTGGCAGAAGTCGGCGAAGGTCTCAAAGAAAAACGCGTCGTGATTTCCGGCTCGGGCAACGTTGCGCAATACGCGGCAGAAAAATGCCTGCACAATGGTGCGACAGTGATTTCGTTGTCGGACTCGCGCGGTGTGATTGAATTTCCGCAGGGAATGAGCGTGGAAATGCTGCAAAAAGTCATGGACTTCAAAAACGTCGAACGTGGCTGTCTTTCCGTTTTTGCCGAGAAAAACAAATTGCCGTACCGAGCGGGTAAAACGCCGTGGTATTTGCCGTGCGATGTTGCGTTGCCGTGTGCGACACAAAACGAACTTCACGAAGAAGATGCCAAACTGTTGGTGAAGAATGGTTGCCAATGCGTAGCAGAAGGCGCGAACATGCCGTCCACCATTAATGCGACCGAGTTATTCCTGAGAGAGGGCGTTTTATTTGGTCCTGGAAAAGCCGCTAACGCCGGTGGCGTTGCCGTATCCGGTCTGGAGATGAGTCAGAACAACAAACGGCTGGCGGACGCTCGCGAGATCGTGGACGACCAACTGCGCGGCATCATGCACGCGATCCACGATTCGTGCGTGAAATATGGCCGAGAAGGTGATCACATCAACTACGTCAACGGCGCGAACATCGCCGGCTTCGTCAAAGTCGCCGATGCGATGATGCAACAGGGTATCGTGTAATCGTTGCGTAATACCGTAATATCAAAACGCCCGAGTAATAATGCTCGGGCGTTTTTTATGCACACTATATTTTGAAGTATTTCAGCAATGCTTTGCGGAGCAGTTAAGCGAATGAATATCTCTTTGAAAGATTATCTTCTTAAATCTGTTGTGTCTCGATTACTTTTTCCAATATTACAAACGCTGCAAAGTGTTTGATAATTTTCCAGCGTATCTTGACCACCTTTGGAGCGCGGAATGATATGGTCAACATGCAAAATAACGTCATCGTGCGCGGAGCGCCCACACGAAACACATTTCCACTGGTCGCGTTGAAATACCTGCCAGCGTATCGAAGGCATAACTTTTACTTTCTTCTCTGCAGCGATTGCTGCTGCCTTTATATTTTCCAAGTCAATTTTGTCAACTTCCTCATTATCACGGTCAGGGTCATTATTTTTTATGGATAAAAAGTAATCATCTATGTTTTTTATTAACTGGACGAGGCGCGAAGGGTTACCTTTTGCCGCTTGTATATAGGAGTCATAAACAGGGAAAAACTCTATATAACTTCCTATCAGTTCCCAAATTTGAGTTTCTGATACGGGAAAATGATAAAGATGACTGAAAAAATGATTATTGAAAATCTTTTTATCTTGCCTATAGCGATATTGTTCAGACAGAGGCGCGGGAAATGGAAAATTTGGAACACGTATTAAATCAGGGTGCATTCTTGTGGAGAAACATAAAGCATTAATGTCTTTTTCATGATCCAGATAAATGCCCAATATTTTTCTGAACGAATCATCCGTCAGTCCTTTTAACCATCCATTTTCAAGGATAATTCCTACACCTTCTTGGCTCAAGGTAAAGGCAAATCTAAATGGTAGGATTTGAACTCTTTTACCGTTCTTTTTAGCAAACCCTGGCCATTTATCTTTGCGTTGCCCGCCGAGTCCAGCGAACGTATCACCATATGGTATTTTTAATTCGTTTTCTCGTTTTGTACGGAAATTGGGATAAACGCTGATAATGGAATCTTCAAAAACATCAATTCCATAACATTTATGAATCGAGTGTATTGCTTCGTTCAGAACAACTCGAAGCCTTGGCAACACAGAATGTTTAAGCGCATCTGCACGTAAACGAAGGTCGTCCACTTGAAAGATGTTGGCATCCTGCTCGTCAAAAGAAATTTCAGATAAAGAAATATTTTTCACGTTAACGCTCCATTTGATCAGGTTTGGCAACCTGAATCATCGCTCCACCAGCCGATGTACGGAAGAAACCTTATCGCTACGAAAACAGACACGTGTGCGTGTTTGCGGATCGGCGGGAGCGGGCGGGTAGTCCCAGCAACTTTCGCAATCGCTTTTCGTCGCTTTGATTTGATTTTTCTTGCTGACGGTGAAACGTTCGACGCACTCGCCTTTCGCTCTTGTCTTCGGAGCGCCGATACGGGCGTACACTTCGGCTTGCGTCATGCCTTCGCGGATAAAGCGGCGCTCACCGGCTTTCAGTTCGCGTTCGTCCGGTTTTGAGGTTGATTTTTTGGCCGTACTTTTTTTGGTTTCGGTTGCCGTGTCTGCTCTTTTGATGCGGGTTGTTGTTTTCTTTTTCGCAGGTTCGGGTTGATCGTAAGACAAGTCCATCGGCGTGCTCTCTCCATCGTCGCATGGATAATCACGAAATTCCGTGCCGCCGTCGCTGGTTTGGCACTTGTAAATCGCGCCGCTGGCAGCGAGCGGACATATCATCGCGATACTGATCAGAGTTGCCCATAACAATGTTTTCATGGCTAATTAACCTTTTGTCATTGCCGCGATTATGCCAGACTCCGATGGACGGTGCACGATATAATGCGCGATTATTCAATGATTCAGAGAACGATGATTTCAAATATCCGCGCCGATTTTCGTCAATGGTTTCTTGCCGCCGTCCACAAGGTCGCGCCGGAAATCACGGAAGATTTCATCGGGCAGATTGTGGTTGAGCGACCGCGTCAGGCGGCGCACGGCGATTATGCGTGTAATGCGGCGATGGTGCTGGCGCGCGCGCTGAAGAAAAATCCGCGTGAATTGGCGCAGAAAATACTCGACGCGTTGACGATAAATAACTCGGTGGAACGCACCGAAATCGCGGGTGCGGGTTTCATCAATTTGTTTTTGACGCCGACGACGCGGGCATCGGTTGTTGCGACGATTTTGCGCGAAGGCGAACGCTTCGGTTGCGCACAGCAAGCGGCGGATGTGCGTACCGTGGTCGAATTCGTTTCGGCGAATCCGACGGGGCCGTTGCATGTTGGTCATGGGCGGCAAGCTGCGCTTGGTGATGCAATTGCCAACTTGCTCACCACGCAGGGCTACGATGTTGCGCGCGAGTTTTATTACAACGATGCCGGGCAACAGATTCACAATCTGGCAATTTCGGTGCAGGCGCGTGCGAAAGAGTTGGCGGGTGAAACGGTTGTATTTCCCGAGGATGGATATCACGGCGAATACATTCGTGAAATCGCGCGCGACTATCTCGCGCAGACGAGCGCCGATGTGGATGATCTGGATGCAGTTCGCGTGTTCGCAGTGGCTGCGTTGCGCAGCGAGCAGGATATTGACTTGCAAGCGTTCGGCGTGCGCTTTGATCGTTATTATCTGGAAAGCTCACTTTATACGGACGGGCGCGTCGAAAAAACGGTTGCCTCACTGATTGCTTCCGGAAAAACGTATGAACAGGATGGTGCGTTGTGGTTGCGCACCACCGATTACGGCGACGATAAAGATCGCGTAATGCGCAAGGCCGACGGCAGCTACACTTATTTTGTACCGGATGTCGCGTATCACGTCACCAAGTGGGAGCGCGGCTTTACGCGCGCGATCAATGTTCAAGGCTCGGATCATCACGGCACGATCACGCGCGTGCGCGCGGGTTTGCAGGCACTGAATGTCGGCATTCCGCAAGGCTACCCCGAATATATTTTGCACAAAATGGTCACCGTGATGCGCGGCGGCGAAGAAGTGAAAATTTCCAAACGCGCAGGTAGTTATGTGACGGTACGCGATTTGATTGACGAGGTCGGTCATGACGCAGTGCGCTTTTTTTTGCTGCTGCGCAAGGCGGACAGCGAGTTTGTTTTCGATATTGATCTGGCGCGCGCGCAGGCCGAGGAAAATCCAGTGTATTATGTGCAGTATGCGCATGCGCGTGTGTGCAATGTGTTGCGCAAAGCGGGAATGGATCATGATGCTATCGCGCGCGATGTGACGAATGTTGATTTGACATTGCTGACACGTCCGCACGAAGAAGTGTTACTGCGCCGTTTGGCGGATTTTCCGTTTGAAATTGCCAGCGCGACGAAAGAGTTGGCGCCGCATCAGATCATCAATTATTTGCGCGATCTGGCGAGCGATTTTCACGGCTATTACAATGCCGAACGCTTTTTGATCGACGATCAGGCGTTGCAACAGGCGCGGTTGGCGCTGGTTGCTTCCGTCGGTCAGACTCTGCGCAATGCGCTGGCGTTGTTGGGCATCAGCGCGCCGGACAGGATGTAAGGACAGCGAGAAAGACAAATATGGCAAGAGGCAAACAACCGTTTCGTTGGGGTGTTTTGATTTCCGGGCTTTTCCTCGGCGTGGTCGCGGGTCTGGTGATGGCGATTGTCGTGGCTTGGCAGCTCGGCGGAGACTCCGTGATGGAAGTGATCGAAGGAAAGAGCAAAACGATCACCACGCAATCGGGACGCGTGAAAACCGATGATGCCGAGAAGGAAAAAACCAGCTTTGATTTTTACACGGTACTTCCCGAAGGAACGCCGCAGCAACCGCAGGGCAATGCCACGGTGACGCCGAAAGCACCCACTGCGGCAACGACCACAACACGCGGCGAAACGACAGCGATTGCGCCTCTGCCGGAAGCGTCGCAAACGAAACCGCCGGAAACGGGGGCGCCAACGACATCGACAAAAGAAATCTATTGGCTTCAGGTTGGCTCTTTCAGCCGTATTGAAGATGCAGAAAGTCGCCGCGCCGAGTTGGCATTGTCCGGCTGGGAAGCGACGATTCAAAAAGGAGAAGTGCCGGGACGCGGCACGATTTATCGCGTGCGTTTAGGGCCTTACGACAATCCCGAACATACCGGCAGAATGCGTGCGGAATTGTCGCGGCGTAACTTTGAGGTTGCGATCGTCAGACAATAGCGCTGTCGTGATTTCCCGTTGCAAATTGCGCCGCCCATAATTTTCATGACAGCGATCGTTACGTTATGATTTCGCTCTCTCAATAATAGTTTACGGTTTACATTGTTCAACATTCTTATTCGAGGTCTTCATGAACGTTTCATCCCGAGTTTTTAGCGTGTTCTCATTGCTGGCAGCCGCCGTTCTGGCGCTGTCTTTTTCGCTGTCTGCACTGGCAGCAACGGAAGGCAAAGAGTTTGTCCGCATTCCACAAAAACAGGTCGATGCGCCCGCAGGCAAAATCGAAGTGATCGATTTCTTTTCCTACGGTTGCGGGCATTGTGCGCAGCTCAACCCGATCATCAACGAGTGGAAAAAAACGCTGCCGGATGATGTCGTATTCCATAAAGTGCCGGTTGCTTGGGGACGCGATGCGTGGAAAGCGTTGGGGCGTGCCTATTTCACGATCGAAGCATTAGGCGACAGCGCGCTCGACGACAAGGCTTTTGTTGCATTGCAACAGCAACGTATCAACATCCACGAAGAAAAAGGTTTCCTCGACTGGATGGCGGATAACGGCATTGATCGCAAAAAAGCCGAAGAGATGTACAAATCCTTTGCAATCAGCAGCAAGCTGACCAAGAGCGAGAAGTTGGAAAAAGATTATCAAGTCAATTCCGTACCACATTTTTACGTGAACGGAAATATGGAAGTCAAACTGGATGCTATCGGCTCTTCCAAAGACTTTACCCGCGTGCTTGATGAGATTATCGAAATTGCGCGGCAAGAGAATAATAAAAAGAAAAAATAAAAGAACCACTGATTAATCAGCGGCTCCTAAAGAGTCATGAACGTCTTTATTACGGGCGCCTCTTCCGGTTTGGGAGAGGCGCTCGCACTTCGATATGCGGAACGCGGTGCGACGCTCGGATTGATAGCGCGACGGCACGATAAACTGATCGCGTTGCAGGAAAAACTGAGCGGAAAAACCACGGTTGATATTTACGAAGGAGACGTGGGCGACAGCCAGACGTTGCAGCAGGCGGCAGAGGATTTTATGCAGCGTCACGGTGTTCCTGATATTGTCATCGCCAATGCCGGAGTTTCGTACGGCACCGTTACCGGCGGACCGGGGGATGGTGACTTGCCGGTTTTCCGCGAAGTGGTGCGCACCAACTTGTTGGGCATGGCGAATACTTTTCATCCGTTCGTCGAAGCCATGTGCGCGGCGCGCAGCGGAATCTTGGTTGGTGTCGCCAGCATTGCCGGTTATCGCGGTTTGCCCGGTTCCGGCGCGTACAGTGCGTCCAAAGCGGCGGCAATCACGTATCTGGAAAGCCTGCGCGTTGATTTGCAAGGAAGCGGCATTTCGGTGGTGACTTTGTGTCCTGGATTCATTGCGACACCGATGACGGCGCACAATCCTTATCCGATGCCGTTCCTCATTTCGGCGGACAAAGCCGCCGACCTGATGATTCGCGCAATCGATCGTCGCAAGCGTTGCTATCTTTTCCCGTGGCTGATGATGCTGGTCGGCAAAGTCATGCCAATTATCCCTGGTGTCATTTACGATGCGTTTTTTCGCGTTTTTCTGAAACGCTTTGCGAGCAAACCGAGAAAAGCCAAATAACAGCTCGACGGCGCGCCACTACCTTTCAGCCACCCGCACAAATTTGACAGGCGTCAATGAATGTGTACACATATGGCGTACCATAAGATAGTCACAGAACTTTATTCCGTTTTGATAGCCTAACCAAGATAAACGGATTTTGGGCAAAGGAGGATGTGATGAGTCATCGTTTTACTTACGCACAGTATTTGCAGCGGATACAAAGACGTGGTTCGGAAAACTGCAAAAAAATCTTTACCGAAAGAACGAAGGCGCAGCATTTGCGAGATGGAAAAGTCGCCGTGATCCTCGTGGTTGTCGCGGTGGGGGCGTTTTTTTTGGACTTGCATATTGGCGCGTTGATGTGCGCTGCGCTGGCGATCCCGGTCATTATTCTGGACATTTGGGACAGGTATCAGGAGCGTAGACAGGGCTTCTAAGCAGTGGTTTCCCAAGAGGTTGCTGTTTTTCCTGATTCCGCGCGCAAACATTATTCCGCAAGTCCAAGCGATCAACTGATGCGCAATAAACGCATCGCGAACGGCGATGCGGTGCAATTTCTTTTTCCAATAAATTTCCTTGATTTGCACCATTTCCGTCGTGTTTTGGCGATAATATAACCTTTCTGATTATTCATGACGCACGCATCGCGGCGTGTATTTTTTTATGGTTCGGATAGGCATTGTCGGCGGCACGGGTTATACCGGCGTGGAGTTGCTGCGGTTACTGGCGCAGCATCCGCGGGCGCGGGTGTGCACGATCACGTCGCGGCAGGAAGCGGGCACGGCGGTCGCGGATATTTTTCCCAGTTTGCGGCATTGCGTGGCACTTGATCAGCTATCTTTTTGCGCACCGGATGACGCCCCGTTGACGGAATGCGATGTGGTGTTCTTTGCGACGCCGCACGGCGTGGCGATGAAAGAAGCTCGGCGGTTAGTTGATGCGAATGTCAAAATCATCGACTTGGCGGCAGATTTTCGCTTGCGCGATGCGGCGGAATTTGAGCGCTGGTACAAAATGCCGCATGTTTGCCCCGAACTTTTGGCGGAGGCAGTTTATGGTTTGCCGGAACTGGCGCGCGAGCAAATCAAAAAAGCGCGCATTGTCGGCAACCCCGGTTGCTATCCGACGGCGGTGCAACTTGGTTTCTGGCCGCTGTTGCGTGCCGGACTGATTGATCCATCGCGGATGATTGCCGATTGCAAATCGGGCGTTTCCGGTGCAGGTCGCAAGAGCGAACTCTCTCTGATTCATCCTGAAGTGAGCGATAACTTTTCGGCGTACGGTGTTACCGGACATCGCCACCATCCGGAAATCGAGCAAGGCTTGCGCGACATGTGCGGGCAAAAGGTTGATTTGACGTTCACGCCGCATCTCGTGCCGATGATTCGCGGTATTTTCGCGACGCTCTACGCGCCGCTGACTGACAGCAGCGTCGATTTGCAACGCGTGTTCGAAGAATGCTATGCGGGCGAGCCTTTCGTTGACGTGCTGCCTGCGGGCAAATTGCCGGAGACGCGCTCGGTGCGCGGTTCCAATCAGGTGCGCATCGCGGTTTTTCGTCGCGGCGAGCTGGCGAATGTGCTCGTTGTCGAAGATAACCTCGTCAAAGGCGCAGCGGGGCAGGCCATTCAGAACATGAATCTAATGTTCGGTCTGCCGGAAACCATGGGGTTGACGGCGCTGCCGTTGGTTCCCTGACGGCATTTCAGTCAATAAAGGGAAGGGTTGATATGTTTTCAGTAAGCGCCAAGCATGATTTGAAAATCCGTCGCAGTTGGCCGTGGCGGCTTCGCCTGTTGGTCATGACGCTGGTGGTGTTGGCTGTTGGCGTGCTGTTGTGGAAAACGGCCGGGCAAGCGCCTGCGAATGAAGTTGCGGCGCAGGCGGTGGTGGTCAACGAAGTTCCCGATGCTGCGGCGTTTCAGGAGCAGATTTCCGAACTGCGCAAACGCAACGCGATGCTGGAAAGCGAACTTGCAATGCAACAAGGGCTGGAAGCGGAATCGCGCGAACAGACGCGATTGTTGACCGAAGAAAACGCGCAGTTGAAAGAAGAGCTCGCCTATCTGCAAAAACTGGTTTCCGATGCTACTGCCGAAGCCGGCGTGCGTATTCAGGATGTTCGTGTTCAGCCCGGCAAGGAAAAAAGCGAATGGGCTTATCAAGTGTTGCTGGTACAGGGTGGCAGTCCGAAGGATGATTTCGAAGGCGAAATCAGGATTTCGGCATATGCCGCAGATGGCAAAATATTGACGCTGACCAACAAAGAAAAAGCGGCGCTCGCACCTCAGCCGTTGAAGTTCAAGTATTATGAACGCGTCGAGAGCACTTTCCGCGTTCCGCAAAATCAAAGCCTCGGACGCGTTGATGTAGGCGTCTTCAAGAAAGATATTGCGGAGCCTTTTGTAACTCGTTCTGTTTCCTTACCCTGATTATGTTCAAAAAGAGAAAAACTGTTTCACAAAACCGCGTAGATTGTTTGATCAGCACCGACACCATCATTGACGGTAACGTGATCTTCAGCGGCGGTTTGCATATTGATGGCGTGGTGACCGGCAATATTTCGGTGTCTGAAGGCAAAAGCGGCACCTTGATCGTCAGCGAGCGCGCCCGCGTTGACGGATTGGTCACCGTATCCCATGCCGTGATCAACGGCATGATTCGCGGTGCGATCATCGCCAGTGAATACTTGCAACTGGAAGCCAATGCGCGCGTTGAAGGCGACATCACCTATCAGGTGATCGAGATGCACCACGGCGCGGTGGTCACTGGCAAGCTGATTCACGCTGCGGGCGGCGAAGAACAATCCGGAGCTTGGGAAGCGCCCTGAAGACGCATCTTCTATAGAGCGGCGGAATGGTTACATTTGCAGCCAACGCGGTCACAAATTGCTTTTAAAATGAACCATTGATCTTTACAGATTTCCATTTATTGACAGGAGTAACATCATGAGTGTTTCCACAACGGTCGAAGCTGCACAAACGCCGTTGGTTTTTACCGATGCGGCGATCGCCAAAGTCAAATCTTTGATCGAAGAAGAAGGCAATCCCAATTTCAAATTGCGGGTTTTCGTCAGCGGCGGCGGCTGTTCTGGCTTTCAATATGGCTTCACTTTTGATGAAGTCGCCAACGAAGACGACACCAAAGTTGAAAAAAACGGTGTGACGTTGTTGATCGATCCGATGAGTTTTCAATACCTGGTCGGTGCCGAAATCGACTTCAAATCGGATTTGAGCGGCGAGCAGTTTGTGATTAAAAATCCGAACGCCGTCACCACGTGCGGCTGCGGCTCGTCGTTTTCAGCGTGATTTTTTGCGGTCTCGATAAAGGCTGGCGATGAATCGATACGATTAATTATAAAAAGGAGTTTATCGACTATGAAAACAAGTGTTCGTAATCAATTCGCCGGTAAGGTCGTCGCAGTAGCGCGTGGCGCGGTGAATGATGAAGTAACAATCGAAATATTGACGGCGGACAAAAAGTCGTCGCGATCATCACGCATACCAGTGCGGATAACCTGAAATTGGCGCCCGGGAAAGCAGCGTGCGCGTTGATCAAAGCATCTCGGTGATTCTGGCGACGGGGTTGGGCGACGGACATTTCTCCGCACGCAACCGTTTCGACGGCAAGGTTGAAACCCTGAACAAAGGTGCGGTTAACTCCGAAGTTGTAATCGCTTTACCGGCGGGCGGGTCGTTGGTTGCTATTGTTACCAATTTCAGCGCAGAAAGGCTGAAATTGGCAGTCGGAGCGCAGGTAACCGCGTTGTTCAAAGCGTCAAGCGTGATTGTCGGTGTTGCCGATTAAATCCTGATTGCTGACAAGCAAAAAATGGTTCCGCAAGGAGTCATTTTTTAATTGGCACTATATAATCTATCCAATTTTCCCAATGCAGAGTGTTTGATGAAACGTATTCTGACTATCCAATCGCACGTGGTGTATGGTCACGCCGGCAACAGCGCTGCCGTTTTTCCGATGAGCCGCCTAGGTGCAGAAGTGTGGCCGCTGAACACGGTGCAGTTTTCCAACCACACGCAATACCCGCAGTTCTACGGTAGCGTGTTGCCCGCCGAGCAGATCGGCGAAATCGTGACCGGGTTGGAAAAAATCGACAAACTCAAAATATGCGATGCGGTCTTGAGCGGTTATCTTGGCTCGCCAGCACAGGGCAACGCGATTCTCGACGCACTGAAAAAAGTAAAAGCAGCGAACACCAATGCCTTGTATTTTTGCGACCCGGTGATGGGACATCCAGAAAAAGGTTGCATTGTCGCGCCCGGTGTTGCCGAATTTTTGCGTGAGCATGTGTTGTCGGTCGCAGATATTGTCGCGCCGAACGTATTGGAGTTGGGGATGTTGAATGGCATGCCTGATCTTATTACCGATTTATCAGAGGCCGTGCGTGCGGCGCGACGCCTGCTTGATTTTGGCCCCAAAATTGTTTTGGTCAAACATCTCGCGCGTGCCAGTCGTAATCCGGCTGATTTTGAAATGTTGTTGTTGGATCAAAAAGAGGTTTGGCACATCAGCCGCCCGTTTTTTGACTTTGTCAAGCAGCCGGTTGGAGTTGGCGACCTGACCAGTGGTTTGCTTTTGGTCAATCTGTTGCACGGCAAGTCGTTGAAAGATGCGCTGGAACATACGACTTCGGCGGTATACGATGTTCTGCGTATTACCTACGAAAAGCAAGCGTATGAAATGCAGTTGATCGCAGCGCAAGATTTCATCGTCAAGCCATCAATCATGTTTAACGCCGAACGTATCGACGGTTGATCATGCTTCTTTCGGTATTGAGTATTGTCGGCGCACTGGCGATGGGAGCGATCAGTCCCGGCCCCAGCTTCATCATGGTTGCGCGCAAAGCAGCGTTAGCAAGCCGGAAAGAAACGCTATTATTGGTTTTAGGGCTGGGCAGCGGCGCGTTTTTATTCGCGGTCGCGGCATTACTCGGCTTGCATGCTGTGTTGAAAGCGGTGCCGACGGCTTATACCTTGCTCAAGGTCTGCGGCGGGGCTTATCTGGTTTATCTCGGCATCAGTATTTGGCGCAACGCGAAAAAACCGTTGCCGATGGAAGTCTCCGAAAATGCGCGCAAATCAGGGAGTGCTTGGCGCGCGTACTTGCTGGGGTTGGCAACGCAGCTGAGTAACCCCAAAACCGCAATCTGGTTTGCTGGGGTGTTCGCGGCGCTGATGCCTGCTGATCCGTCATTGCTGTTTTATCTGGTGATTCCGCCGCTGGCGTTCATCGTCGATGCAGGGTGGTACACCATTGTCGCGTTTGTGTTGTCGTCCAGTTTTTCGCGCGTGGCTTATTTGCGGCATAAGGCCAAAGCTGATGGCGTTTGCGGTGCGGTGATGATTTTATTGGGCGGAAAATTGATTTCGATGGTGGCTGAATAAATATAAGTTTTACAACAAATCACCCCATCTTTTTCCTGTACATATAGGCCATATAGGCAATTTTTTCACAAAAGCGAAGATTTTTTTGCTTTGTGCAGGAACTTTTCCGCAATAAAACTGTCTTTGGCATGTGCCTCTTGGAAGACTGAAGACTGTATTTTGGGAGGCTAGTGGATCCTGTTACTTGCCGACATTCAAACCAATAAGGAGAAAAAATAATGCCTTGTAAACTGAAAATATTACTGTTTGGGGCGGTCGTGATGCCTCTGGGGTTGCTGGCAAATAATGCCGTGGCTGATAGGAACTTGAATCTGAATCCCAACCCGGCCATCAGTGGGCAAACGCCAGCGATCAGTCCGACATCGGAGCGCACGATCCGCACAGATATCATCGTGGTTGGTGGTGGGCTTGCCGGCATGTCGGCAGGGCTGACGGCAGTGCAAGGCGGCGCCAAAGTTGTCATTTTCGAAAAACTGCCCAGTCTGGGCGGTGCGGGTGTTTACCCGGAAGGCTCGCTCGGAATCGGCACCAAAATGCAAAAAGCGGAAGGAAAAGGCGATCGCACGGTGGCAGAAGCGTTTGCAAAAGCGTTGGATTTCCATCACTGGCGGATTAACGCGGCAGCGTTGCATGCGCTTTTTCTCAATTCCGGTGAAACTATTGATTGGGTTGCTGATCAGGGCGTGGAGTTCAAAGGGTTGAAGACGGTTTATCCCGATGAAAAATCATTGTGGACCTGGCATCTTTATAAGAAAAACGGTGCGAGTGTGACCAAAAACTTCTATAAGAAAATTTTGGCGGGCGGCGGAGAGATTTACCTTGAAACGCCGGTGAAAAAAATTCTCAAAGATGAAAAAGGCGGAATCGTCGGC
>DAISYG010000048.1:0-15796 GCA_036825435.1 Casimicrobiaceae bacterium
GGTAAATGAGCATTTTGAGAAGGATTCCAACGCTGTATTGCTTGTGCGCAGTAATTAAGCAGTGGTTTCTTATTTTTGCTACGTTTTTTTGTCGCTTGTTTCACTCCGCGCCGGGTGCGCGATTGAGCAAACATTCCACTGCTTTTGGCGGCGTGAGTCGTCCATCGAGAATGTCGGCGATCACGCACGAGATCGGTAGCGCAATATTGAAACGTTGCGCGAGTGTCGGCATCGCCCGCGCCGACGCAACGCCTTCGGCGACGTGACCGAGCCGCACCAAAATATCGTCCAGCGCCAAGCCTTCGGCAAGCATCAATCCAACTTGCCGGTTGCGCGACAAATGCCCCGTACAGGTCAGAATCAAATCGCCTAATCCTGCCAGCCCCATCATGGTCGTATCTTTACCGCCCAACGCTTTCGCCAATCGCGCCATTTCCGCAAGACCACGCGTCATCAACGTCGCGCGCGCGTTATAGCCGAGCTTCAATCCATCGCAAACGCCTGCTGCAATCGCCATGATGTTTTTCATTGCACCGCCGGTTTCCACGCCGATCATGTCACTGTTCGGATAGACGCGCAACCGCATGCCGCGTACCGTATCAGCAACTTTTTCCGCGCAGGAAAACTCTGTCGCGGTGACGACCAGCGCCGTCGGCAGACCTGCCGCCACTTCCTGCGCAAAACTCGGCCCCGCAATCAAGCCAACCGGCGCGCGCCACAAAGAAGCTAATAATTGATGCGGCAACACGCCATGGTTTTTGCTGCGTAAAAATCCTTTGCTCAACCAGAAAAATGGTACTTTTTCAGAGTAAATATATTGCTGACACTGCGCCATCAAATCGGGTAATGCCGCGACTGGTGGCGCGGCAATGATCAACTTTGCTTTTTCGAGCGCCTGCGTCAGCGACGCAGTAACGATCACCGAAGAGGGAAGCGTACTGTCGGGAAGGTAGCGCTGATTGCAGCGGCTTTGGTGTATGGCCTCAGCTTGAGCGGGATCGCGCGCCCATAAAAACACCGGGCGCTCCGGGTTACTGTGCGCCAGATGAATCGCAAATGCCGTGCCCCACGCACCTGCGCCAAGCACGGCAATCGTGTGGTATTGATCGGCGTTCATTGTGTTTTGCGAAATGAACCCGCTGGTTAAAGACCGAAGATACGGTCAATGCGCACATAACCCACCTGCCCACCTTCATGGCGCACGCGCACCCAGCCGGGCGTCAAGGTTTTGGTAGCCGAAGTTGCATTTTCATCGAGGTGAAGCAATACATCCTGTTCTGCTTCGAAAACCAATGCGGCACTATCCGTGGGCTGTGCCCGGACTTCAGCATGCTGACGCACCTGTAGCATGCGTTGATTACCGAGCGCGTCATGCTCAAGCCACCCAACCGTTCCCTGTGCATCGCGCACCTTGCTCCAGCCTTCAATGGAAGAAACAATTTCAACCGGCACACCAGCGCCGTAAATGAACAATGCGCGCGCTTTTTGCGACGGCGCGTCAAACATCACCGCCGTTTTATCAACAGCACGAAACTCCGCCGCCTGTGCAGAGAATCCAACCAACATCAAGCAACAGACAAACACGCGAATCATTGTTTTGCTCATACCGTCGCCTCCTCGTGTATTGCGTTAGTTAACGCTGTCCGGCGCTTCCTGCTGTTGCGCCGCCAACTGTTGATGGTAGAGCGCTTCCAGATTGGTGGGCGGCAAATAAAACGGTGGGAAGCCCGCCTGCCCCACGGCTGCCGACGCAACTTGGCGAGCATACGGAAACAACACCGACGGACAATGCACCGATAGCAATTGCTGCATGGCGTTTTCGGGAATACCCTTGATCGCGAAAACACCGGCTTGCGCCACTTCCACCAGCAACACTGTTTTATCTTCGTTCTTGAACTTCAGTGTTACGGTCAACACGCTTTCGTAATTGTCGTCGCCGAGTTTTTTCGCCTCCGAGCGCATGTTCATTTCCACGCTGGGCATGGATTCCGTCTGAAAAACCTGCGGCGCCTCCGGATTTTCGATCGATAAATCCTTCACATAAACTTTCAAAATGGCGATCTGCCCGGTAATGGTTTCTTCCTGAGCTGCTGCGTTGTTTTGTTCGTCTGCCATGATATTTACTTTCTACTCTCTATACTATTAATTGAAAACTCTTTCATCATCCTTCGAGAAGCGGCATCAGCTTGCCTTCCCGATCAAGCGCCGTCAGATCGTCAAATCCGCCCACATGCGTTTCACCGATAAAAATTTGCGGAACGGTTCTTCTTCCCGTCCTCTTCATCATTTCATCGCGTTTGTCGGGCAACTGGTCGATCAGAATCTTGTGAATCTGAGTCACGCCTTTGCTTTTCAACAATTGCTCTGCCCGCACACAATACGGACAAACCATTGTCGAATACATCGTCACTTCCGCCATGATTATTTCTCCTGTTCCTGAACTGCCTCGGAAACCTTTTCTGTCTCTGTCACTATTTCCGGCTCTTGAGTCTTTGATGTTTCGTTGACGACATCCACTTTGGATGACGTTGACTCCTCTGTGGCGTTTGCCATCACACCATCAGTCTTTTCATTCGATTCTGTTTTTTTATTCTTGTTGAATTTTTTCTTCGTGGACTTCTTGCCGCTGCCGTTCTTCTTTCCCGTACCTTTCTCTTCGGATTTACCCGCGCCCTGGTCAACCGGCAAATTGGCCTCGCGCCAAGCGGCGATTCCGCCCTGAAGATTGTGCACGGTTTTGCCCAGAGGTTTCAGCAGCTTTGCCGCCACCAGACTGCGTTGCCCGCGCTCACAATAAACCAGAATACTTTTCGCCGACTTCTTTTCCAATTCGCTCAATCGCGCTTTCAATTCGCCGAACGGAATATTGATCGCGCGGTGCAAATGCCCAGCAAGATAATCCGCTTCGCTACGTACATCCAAAACGATAATGCTGCCCGCGTTCATCAAGCGAGTTGCTTCCAGTGTCGAAACGCCTTTGGCCGGGGAAAAGCGGCGCTGAATCAACGGCCACATAAAAAGCAGAATGCCGGAAACGATAAACACCGCCGTCAGCATCCAGTTTTTCATTAAAAATTGCAGAAATTCCATGGGTATGTCGCGCAAAGGGAATTTCGAATCATAGCCTATGTTGCGGCATTTTGCATGGTTTCCGATTCCTCCCCATCTCGGGAAAATAGCGTCACAAGGCAATCCAACGTCACCTTTCCCGCCTCTGTCATACCACGTCTGACACCACTGTCGTCCGAAATGTAAATTTTGCCTTTCTTCTCCAATCGAGTTAAAATTAAGGGTTTCCAATAAATCCCTTACTTACTGAAAGAGGAAGTGTTTTCATGCCTAGTGTTCGAGTTCGCGAAAACGAGCCCTTTGAAGCCGCGTTGCGCCGCTTCAAGCGCTCCATTGAAAAAACAGGTCTGTTGACCGAACTGCGCGCCCGCGAGTTTTACGAAAAGCCGACTGCCGAGCGCAAGCGTAAAAAAGCTGCTGCCGCCAAACGCCATCACAAGCGTCTGCGTAGCCAGCAATTGCTGCCAAAACTCTATTGATTTTTTCGCTCATGCGTTCCGTGTTTTGTTCAAACCGGGATGCCGCGTGAGTGACATTTAACCTCTTTCTCATCAAGCCGATTTCGATCGGCTTTTCCCATTTTCTCGTTCAGGGTAATGTGGTTATTTCACCGCTTTCTGAAGAATCCTTGCGAAAAAAATAACCACTATTCTGGAAAGTTTCTTCAGAATGGGCTACCTTCCGAAAAGACGCGCCGTGGCTATATTTTTTCATGGCGCTTTGTTCAACTGTTCGGAATTGAGCTATGGAAAATGAACTGTTCGATATTCTTCGGCAAAGCAAACTGGCCACTGAATTGACGGAGGAACAATGCCGCACATTGGCGCCGCTGATTGAAGTGCACAATTTCAAGGAAGGCAATGTGCTCGTTCATGAGCGTTCGTCTGACGATCACCTGTTTGTTCTGATTCAAGGCACGCTGGCGGTGATCAAACACTACAATACGCCTGAACAAGTGATTCTCAACACCATCAGCGTCGGTAATTTTGCCAGCGAGTTGGGATTCATGGATGATACGGAACGCTACGCGTCACTGGTCGCGATTGAAGCATGCAAGGTGTTTTGCTTGAAACGCGGCAATCTGGAGTCGCTGCTGGATACGGCGCCGGTTATTGTCTATCGCGTGATGCGCGCCATCCTTCGCGTGGCGCACCAAATCCAGCATCGTCAGGCGATTCAGCAGCAGGAATTGAGCAATTATCTGTACAAACAGCAAGGCCGTTATTAAGAAACCACTGCTTCATTACTGCGCACAAGCAATACGGCGTTGGAGTCCTCCTCAAAAAGCTCATTTACATCTGTGTAAACTCCGCTTTTTCGTCGGAATTCCGCCTTGTTCTGCTTGCGCTCGCGACATGAATCAGCGGTTCCTTAATCCTTTCGCACATCGCTGTACACGCCGCCTGTGACCCGCTCGATTCCGGCAAGGTCACAGGTGGTTTTGATATCGCGAAAACCATATGTTTTCAGCAAAGCGGCAACTGCATGCGCTTGATCATAACCGTGTTCCAGAAACAATGCGCCGCCGAGCGATAAGTGCAATGGCGCGATGCGCACGATGACGCGAATATCGTCAAGACCATCCGCTCCCGAACGCAACGCAGTGATTGGCTCAAAACGAACATCCCCCTCTGAAAGATGCACATCGTTGTCAGCAACATAGGGCGGATTGCTGACGATCAAATCATATTTTTTCTCGCGCGGCAATTGCTTAAACCAATGTGAATGAATCAATGTGACGCGCCTTTGATCATCACCCAATATTGCATCCATATTTTTTTGCGCGATTGCCAAAGCATCCAGCGAGGCATCCACTGCATCAACATCAATATTTTTTCGTTCCATCGCCAACGCCAACGCGATTGCGCCGGAGCCTGTGCCCAAGTCCAGAACGTGCTGTTTTTTCGCTGCCGAAAGATAAGTCAGCGCCGCTTCAACCAGCGTTTCTGTCTCGGGTCGCGGGATTAGTACCGCCGATGAAACTGCGATTTGCATCCCCCAGAATTCTTTATGCCCGACCAAGTACGCGATCGGTTCACCGTTAACCCGCCGTTGCACCAAATTTTGATATGTTTGCTGTTGTGCCGGAGTTAATATTTCATGGTCGTGTGTCAGCAGCCACGCTGCGTCTTTGTCCAGAACATGTCCCAGCAAAATACGCATTTCCAGGCGTGGCAAGTTGCTTCTGTTCAACAAGTCGGCGATACGCGCGCTCATTGCCCATCGTCGGCAAGCGCGGCGAGTTGCTCGGCTTGGAATTCCTGCGTCAACGCATTGATCAACTCATCGAGGTCACCATCCATGATTGCTTCGATTTTGTATAACGTCAGATTGATGCGATGATCGGTCACGCGTCCCTGCGGAAAATTATAAGTGCGAATACGCTCGCTGCGGTCGCCGGAACCAATCAAACTTTTGCGCATCCTCGCTTCTTTCTGATTGCGTTCCTGACGTTCACGCTCCAATAACCGCGCCGCCAACACCGCCAACGCCTGCGCACGGTTACGATGTTGCGAGCGATCATCCTGACACTCCACCACCAGCCCGGTCGGGATGTGAATCACGCGCACAGCAGAATCGGTTTTATTGACGTGTTGCCCGCCCGCGCCCGACGCGCGAAAGGTATCGATGCGCAAATCCACTGGGTTGAGTTCAATATCGTTGATCGGATCTGCCTCAGGAAGGACGGCAACCGTACACGCCGATGTATGGATACGTCCCTGTGCCTCCGTTGCGGGAACGCGTTGCACACGATGTCCGCCCGATTCGAATTTCAATCGTGCAAAAGCGCCTGCACCGATGATGCGTGCAATCACTTCCTTGTAGCCGCCCAGCTCCGATTCGGATGCTGAAACCAACTCCATTTTCCAACGCTGACGCTCGGCAAAACGCGAATACATCCGAAAAAGATCCCCGGCAAAAAGCGCTGATTCATCGCCGCCCGTTCCGGCGCGGATTTCGAGAAAAACGTTGCGCTCGTCGCTCGTGTCTTTCGGTAGCAACGCCACTTGAATCGCATCGAGTTGTGCATCCATCCGCGCGCGTGCCGCATGCGCTTCTTCCTCCATGAAGTCACGCATCGACGAATCGCTCATCAACTCCCGCGCCGTTTTCTCATCGTCTTCCGCCTTTTTATATTCATGGTAAAGCAACACCACCGGTTCGATTTCCGCGCGTTCTTTCGATAAATCGCGAAAGTGATTCATGTCATTCGCCGCGCCCGGCTGCGCCAGCGCATGATCGATTTCAACAAGCCGTTGTTGCAAATGTTCGAGTTTTTGTTGGAAAGATGGTTTCATAATATTGTGAAAGGACGAAACGAAATACTGTCGCCAGCAAGCCAGTCAGCGCACAAACAAAAGGAGCCTCTGATTAATGTCACGAGCGTGAGCAAGACAAGGCGGAATTCGACGAAAAAGCGCAGTTTACTCAGATGTAAATGAGCATTTTGAGAAGAATTCCAACGCCGTATTGCGCGCGCACAGTAATTAATCAGTGGCTCCAAAAGCTAATGTTTGTCGCCGTAATCAGGCAGACGATAAATCGTCTGATAAAGCACACTCAAATCCGTGCGTTCTTCGTTATTGGCATCATGCAACGCCTGCAACGGCGCGTGCAGAAATTTATTGGTCAACCCACGCGCAAGCATTTCCAAAACTTCCGCCGGGTCTGTTCCTTTGGCGAGCAGTTTTTGCGCTCTTTCCAGTTCTTTTTGGCGCAATGCATCGTGATGTCCGCGCAGTGCATTGATGGTCGGCACTACCGAGCGCTCTTCGAGCCAATGCAAAAAGTGATCCGCCTGTGAAGAAACCATCGCTTCCGCCTGCAACACGGCTTCACGGCGCACCTGCAAATTACTGCGGATGATTTCAGACAAATCGTCGAGGCTGTACAAGAAAACGTCGTCGAGATCGCCAACTTCTTTTTCGATATCGCGCGGCACGGCAAGATCAACCATGAAAATAGGCGCATGACGACGCTTTTTGATGATGCGCTCAACCAAACCTTTACCGAGAATCGGCAGCATCGACGCCGTGCAGGTAACGATCATGTCGAATTGTTCGAGATGATCGGGAATTTCGTTCAGCGTAATTGCCTCCGCACCCAAGCGATCCGCAAGATCACGACCACGCTCCAGTGTGCGGTTGGCGACGATGATTTTTTTCGGATGACGAGCGGAAAAATGTGCTGCCGCGAGCTCAATCATTTCGCCCGCACCGACCAAGAGAAGACTTTGCTCAGAAATGGAGGGGAAGATGCGCTCGGCCAGTTTCACCGCCGCCGCCGCCATCGAAATCGACGCGCTGCCGATGTCGGTGTTGGTACGCACTTCTTTCGCCACCGCGAACGTTTGTTGAAAGAGCCGATTCAGCACCAGCCCCAGCGTACCCGCTGCCTCAGCAGCACGCGCCGCCTGTTTCATCTGTCCGAGAATCTGCGGCTCGCCAAGCACCATCGAATCCAATCCACAGGCAACACGAAACGCATGCGTCACCGCCTCACCACCGCACAACGTGTAAAGGTGCGGCTCCAACGATTGATGCCGCAAACGATGCGTATCCTCAAGCCAGCAAGCGACATCTTCCGGCGCACCGCCGCGACAATACACCTCCGTGCGGTTGCACGTCGATAAAATCGCCGCCTCGCGCACACGTTGCCCGCCCAGCAGGTCGCGCAAAGCACGACTGATAACATCCGGCGAAAACGAAACTTTTTCGCGGATATCCAGCGGAGCGGTCGTGTGATTCAGGCCGAGCGTGTAAAGGTAAGGCATAGCGGTGCGATTATAAGTGCCAACAAACGAGGCGGCAAATCGCGGATTGTATTCAATTCTTCTGGTATGAAACGGAAATACCCGACTATTTTTATTGGATGTTCGCCGCCAACGCGAACAACCGTTTCGGAACCGTTGATCCACATCACGAACGCGCGCAAAACAAAGCGCGCATTTTTCAAAAATATTCCGACGAAAAAATGGAGGTCAATGAGCATTTTGAGGAGAATTCCAGCACCGTATTACTCGTGCGCCGTCATTAATCAATAAAAAACGCCCCGAACACTCGGGGCGTATCGCATTGCTTCATCCGGATTTATGCCGCTTCCGGCCAAGCTTCTTCTTCATCCTCCGGTTCAATGAAATCGTCCTCTTCCTCAATCATTGGCGCAGAAAATCCGCGCTTCTGAAACGAAGCCTTATCACCCTCGATGATCGTGAATTCATCGCAGAAGAAACCACCGACCGTACACGCCTTGACCGCAAGACGATCATCATAAGCGGTAATGACCGCAAACATGGTTGCCTCAGGCAATGCGCTGACGCTGCTGTGATTCCAGATGACATCAATCCACGGCCTACTGCTGGTGCTGGCGACCGGATAGGTTTTTTCGCCGCTGTTGCGCGTCAACAAATAAACAATGCCGTCATCAGTTGAGCTGATCAAAGTATTGTTATTGATTACGCTGGCGATATTCGGCAGGCTGTTTTGAATCGGATAGCTGCGAATATAGTTGTGATCATGCCCTTGCAGAACCAGATCAACACCCAATTCTTCCAGCACCGGCACCAGATAACGTTTGATATTCCACATCGCCGTCTGTCGCGTGCCTGCCTCCGAAAGGTGCTTTGTGGAACGAAACGACGATGAATTTTCCATTGCCCTCCATCGCAACTTTCTGCCGCATCCAACTCGCCTGCTTCTCAAGCTGTGCTTTGGTGGTGTAGTTCGAGTTCAGATGGAAAAATAAAACATTGCCGTAGCTGTGCGCGTAATTCAATGCAAAGTCATTATCACTGGGAACATTGAAAACCGACTCCGTATAACGAATCGTCGTTGAACTGGTGCCTTCGTGGTTACCCAACACAGGGAAAAATGCTGGTGTAGCAAGATTTGTTCCGACGGCATCAAACCAGCCGTTCCAATGCGACGTGCTGGAGGTTTCGATCATGTCACCCGTGTGAATGACGAATGCCGCATCCGGCGCATACGCCAACGCGCGTTCCAATGTATTGCCCCAGTATTTTTGATAACTGCTGGAACCACCCTGCGAATCGGCAACGTGAATAAACGAAAACGGCCGCTCGAAATCCGTCTCGAACGTATAGTAATCGCTGTAATAGGTATAAGTAATGCCGGACTTCGAGCTGCTCCACAGATTGCCAACGCGGTATTGGTACGTCGTTGTCGGCGCCAATCGGTTCGTCGATACCTTGTGAATATAATTTGATGTCGTGTATTCCGTCATTTTTCTGGACGTGCCGTATTCGGTAAACAAATGGTTGCCGTTCAAATCGTAAAACTCGACAAAAGCATCTTTCATCATGGCTGGCGTGATCGTTTGCCAGGTAAAGTTGCGATTTGTTTTCGCATTGCCGATAAAAGCGTTGTTCAGCCCATGTGGTTCTAAATGACGCGGCTCAATGGCGGGCGTTTCGCCACGATGAAATTCAAACGAGTCAATCGGATTGACACTGTCAACTGTGTACACATCCACCTGAAGCGTATCTGCCGTCACCGTAATATTGGCATACGCCTTTTTCCCTGCTACTTTCCTTTCCGAAGATGAAGAATAATCCTTGTTGACATTGACCCATTTCGCCGAAGAAGAAATTGCCGCGTATTCATTACCCGCACTACCCGGCGTCAAATAAAGCACGCCGTCTTTGGTCGCGAATGATGAATCACTCGGATATTCGTCCTGCTCAACCGCATTACTGATCAGATAAGAACGGACATACGCGTTATCCTTGCCCTGAATCACGAGGCTGACGCCTTCTTCTTCAAAAGTCTGTTCCAACCTGCGTTTGATGGTCGTCGTGTTCAAGCGCGCGCCATAGAAACTGTTGTTCATGGCAACAATCAACCATTTGTTTTCTGCCCGCGCCTGCGCCGCCTGTGCGCGCAACCATTGAATATGCTGCTCAATATTCGCGGTGCTGGTGCGGTTGGTGTTCAGCGCTAGAATCATCGCGTTTCCATAACTAACCGCATAGTTATCCGTATCAGCACCTGTGCCGGGAACATTGAAACTGTAATGAAAAAAGCGATTGGTTGAACCGGAAGCCACAGGCAACGGAACGATGGGATATTGGCTTAACGTATCTTGCGTCATCCCGAAAAAACCATCGTAACGCACAAGATTCTCGGAGCTGGCAAACGTTCCCGTATGAACAATGAAAGCAGTATCCGGAAAACGCGTGACCGCTGCGCGCAAGGTTTCGCCACCAAAATTCTGATAGATTGATGTCGTGCGGTAATGCGTATCGGCGGCAGCTATGAAGGAAAATGTTTCCGCGTTCATGGGCGCCGTAGTCAATTGCCGCACCTTGGACATCGCTTGTGTCTGCGTATCCAATATCGCATATTGATAAACCGTACCCGGGTGCAGACCGATCAGCTCGGCACTGTGATAACCCACACGATCATATTCGACAATGTTTGCGTAAACCGTTTGTGCAAAGCCGGGAACCAACGGGGTTCCTTGCGGCGCAAAAATGACCGTTGTTTGCGGCTGCGGTATCCGGCTGCTGGTCGTGCGCTCCGTGCGCCAATTGATATAAGCGCTGGTTTGCGCATCATTGCGCAGCACTGCGTTAACGTTAAGCGCCTGAAAATCACTGGCAAGAACGCTCAGCGGCGCAAGAAGAAAAAGTACCCAGCATGAGAAAACTCTGTGAAAAAACATATTGATCCTCTTTTAGCGTATTTTTTGTAGTTAGTTGGATTTTTGCCCAGCGATATTTATTTATTGGGAAAAATAATCGCGTGCAGGCAGCGTCATCTTTCAAAGCTTGCTTGTCGTTTAAGGCAGTAACCAACAAAGCAAATATGACGGCATATACTACCATGCACTTTATGGTTATCAAGAAGCGAGGTCAAAAAAATTACGAAAAAAAATGACCTTATTGACGTTTATCTGACGTCAGAAAAAGACAGTCTCGCGCGTTTTAAAAAATAATTAACATTTTTTGCAATCGGCTGTCGTTTTTTATCAGATTTCAGAAGCCTATGTTTCATGCTGCGAGTTGAGTTAAGAGACGGTTTCCTCAATCAATCGATACGAGGCGTTCCCCATTCCGAGCTTTTGTGCATATTGAATCTGATAAGCGCCCGTTTTTTCTTCAATGTGATGAGTCAATGCGTTGCCTTTTTCACCTGCAGCCTTGTAAAGCAAATCAAGACTGGCTTTTTCTATTGCCACAATATCCGTGGATGCAAGAATACCGATATCAGGCATCACCGGAGGAGGTGCCGAACTATCACAATCACAACGAACGGAAAGATTATTGAGCACGCTAATATAAACGATCCGATTCTTGCGTGCTTCGGTCAACGCGCTCGCGTATTCAATCACATGTTCAAGAAACTCTTTTCCATGCAATTGCCAGTTACCGTGTACGATACCTTTGCCGCGCTTGGAAGCAATCCCGACACCGATGTTTTTCATCGCACCGCCAAAGCCCGCCATTGCATGTCCTTTGAAATGTGTCAACACGATGATCGAATCGTAGTTGAGAATATTCTTTCCCAAGTACGCTTCCTTGAGATGTTTGCCATTCTTGACCGGCAGCGCGACATCACCATCCGCGTCAAGCACATCAAATTCGGCAAAAGAAAAACCATGCTCCTTGGCAACTTCTTTGTGAGAGTCGGTACTGCCACGCCGCCCGCCGTAAAGCACATTGCTGTCGCACAATGTCGCTTTGGTACGCAAACATAAATCCTTGACCAAGTCGGGCGATAGGAAGTTCTTGTTGCCAGGATCACCGACGTGAAGCTTGATCGTCGTTTTCCCGCGAACGTTATCCTTCACACGATCAAAAACCCGATTGACGCCTTTGCTGCTGAGGTCGCGGGTGAAATAAACAGGTGTTTTTTCCTCGGCGCGTACCTCCTGCCCGAACGTCAGCGCTGGAATGTGGCCAACAATTGCTCCACCGAGCAAATATTTGATCATGTCTCTTCTTTTGCTGTTAACGCTTTTCATACTGTTCCTCCAACTCGTGCCAATATTGTCGATCGTGATACCTATACGATACAGTTCCTATTTTAACCACTGCTTCGTCATCTGCGCTATTTTTGTGTTGAATTACGCCCCAGCATGGGCTATGCTTCTTTTGCGAGCCGCGACGTCAGAAAGTTTCGTCCAGGTGCTGACAGGTTGCCGACAACGGCAATGCGATGGAGAGTGAGGCGGCCTCCCGTGGCTCGCATTCATTTTTGTCTTGTAATCGTTCAATGAACTCTATGTTCTGAGCTGCGTGTACGGCAGTCAACCCATTGGATGATGAACAATACGATACGTCAAATTTCTGAGCTGCGTGTACGGCAGTCAACCCCACACCGTTCTAACTCCTCGCGCTTGTCGTTTTCTGAGCTGCGTGTGCGGCAGTCAATGAATGTCAGGGTAAATAGGTAAACTCATACTCTTTCTGAGCTGCGTGTGCGGCAGTCAATGGCGAGATTGTGGTGTTTGATCAGGATGGTGATTTCTGAGCTGCGTGTGCGGCAGTCAATTCTGGCGCGCGAAAGATGCGCCAACTGCAATCTTTCTGAGCTGCGTGTGCGGCAGTCAATTATTGATGTAGATCAATATTCCGTCATATCAATTTCTGAGCTGCGTGTGCGGCAGTCAATCATCGAGGCAGGCTGCGGCATCAAGGCAGGCTTTTCTGAGCTGCGTGTGCGGCAGTCAATTTCCCTGTCAAGACATCAGCGCGGCAGGAAAAGTTTCTGAGCTGCGTGTGCGGCAGTCAATAATAAGGGGATTTTCTATTTTTTGCCTTAATTCTTTCTGAGCTGCGTGTGCGGCAGTCAATCAACAGCATTCTTACTGCTTGCACAACGCGCATTTCTGAGCTGCGTGTGCGGCAGTCAATTGTCGGTGATTCAGAAGATTGCGGAGTCAGTCTTTCTGAGCTGCGTGTGCGGCAGTCAATTATCGCGACGCTCATCTTCTGGCGGTGAAACTTTTCTGAGCTGCGTGTGCGGCAGTCAATTTTTTTGCGGCAGCCGCTTCGTCGGCGACCTTTTTCTGAGCTGCGTGTGCGGCAGTCAATTTTCCGCGCGGCAAGGTTTTGTCGGTGCCGAATTTCTGAGCTGCGTGTGCGGCAGTCAATTAACTAATACCGTCCCGTCGAATTTGACCAAATTTCTGAGCTGCGTGTGCGGCAGTCAATGCTGCCGATGCCGCTTCTGCCAACGCGCCGATTTTCTGAGCTGCGTGTGCGGCAGTCAATGACGACGTGTATAACTCGCTGGCAACGATTCTTTTCTGAGCTGCGTGTGCGGCAGTCAATAACCGCTCAAGAACCAACTGCGTGCGATAGTTTTTCTGAGCTGCGTGTGCGGCAGTCAATATTGGACAATCATCGGTCGTGTTTATCACGACTTTCTGAGCTGCGTGTGCGGCAGTCAATTTCATTTTTCCACCTCGTTTGCTTTTTCTTCTTTTCTGAGCTGCGTGTGCGGCAGTCAATCAGGGACGTTGCCAGTTGGCTTAACGCCAAATTTTCTGAGCTGCGTGTGCGGCAGTCAATCACAAACTACAAAGGCTTGCTGATTTTCGTGCTTTCTGAGCTGCGTGTGCGGCAGTCAATAACGGTGAAATAATGATCTACACGCCGACATCATTTCTGAGCTGCGTGTGCGGCAGTCAATGGACATAATTTTTGGGGTTATCAGGGCGATGATTTCTGAGCTGCGTGTGCGGCAGTCAATTTTCTTTTTCCACCCAAGCTTCGCCATAATCTTTTCTGAGCTGCGTGTGCGGCAGTCAATCGTTTGCGCGGTTTGCTTTGCTTCTTGAGAAATTTCTGAGCTGCGTGTGCGGCAGTCAATAATATCTGGATGGCACCGAATTTTTCATCGACTTTCTGAGCTGCGTGTGCGGCAGTCAATTGAAGTTGTGAGCATGATCGGCGAACCAGACATTTCTGAGCTGCGTGTGCGGCAGTCAATGCTTGCCGCGCTGGAAAATCTTTTGCTTTGCATTTCTGAGCTGCGTGTGCGGCAGTCAATCGTAAACATCGTGGGGATTAAATCCATCGTTATTTCTGAGCTGCGTGTGCGGCAGTCAATTTCGACGACAGCGGCGGCGATAGCGGTTGACGTTTCTGAGCTGCGTGTGCGGCAGTCAATGATTATTTTCCCTTTGCACAATTGCGATAAATTTTCTGAGCTGCGTGTGCGGCAGTCAATTCTACGGATGTGGATTGATGAGAATTTTGATATTTCTGAGCTGCGTGTGCGGCAGTCAATATAGGCGTCCAACGCGATGGCGAAACCAGACATTTCTGAGCTGCGTGTGCGGCAGTCAATCCGCGCGCTTCATGTAGCAGCGCCCTTCTTGCTTTCTGAGCTGCGTGTGCGGCAGTCAATGCGTTTTACTGCGGCAACGTATCGACAGTGTTTTTCTGAGCTGCGTGTGCGGCAGTCAATCGTCGCAAACGCGGTTGACAATGCTGCGACACATTTCTGAGCTGCGTGTGCGGCAGTCAATTTTGAAAACTGCTACTACCGACCACCGGAAAATTTCTGAGCTGCGTGTGCGGCAGTCAATTGCGCGGTGCGCGATGGTTGCGGTCCGGATGCTTTCTGAGCTGCGTGTGCGGCAGTCAATGCTTAGGACGCATCGCGCGCGCGAGAGATATTTTTCTGAGCTGCGTGTGCGGCAGTCAATAGCGGTGATCATTTTCCCGGCGGCGGGAAAATTTTCTGAGCTGCGTGTGCGGCAGTCAATTCATGATCAAGAATGAGGTAAACGCCGCCATTTTTCTGAGCTGCGTGTGCGGCAGTCAATCTGTTTCTGACGAGTTGCGCGACTACCGAAACTTTCTGAGCTGCGTGTGCGGCAGTCAATATGGTGTTGGTTGGACACTGATCGGTGCGGATTTTCTGAGCTGCGTGTGCGGCAGTCAATGTTTTCTTCAACGCCTTCTACTAGATTTCTGATTTCTGAGCTGCGTGTGCGGCAGTCAATGAATTGCGCCGGAATTATGAGGCGCTGAAAAATTTCTGAGCTGCGTGTGCGGCAGTCAATCCAGCAAGCGCAGCAAAAAGCCGATGAACCAATTTCTGAGCTGCGTGTTCGGCAGTCAATGCACGTTTCCGACGTACATATTAAAGTTTTCATTTCTGAGCTGCGTGTTCGGCAGTCAATGGATTAACGAAGAAAAAACCTGTTAAAACAGCTTTCTGAGCTGCGTGTTCGGCAGTCAATATTATATAACGGTACATGTTCCATAACAACAATTTTCTGAGCTGCGTGTTCGGCAGTCAATAAACAAATAGCGTCTAATATTTTAAGGAACGTTTTCTGAGCTGCGTGTTCGGCAGTCAATCGAAGCATGCGCGTGAAATTGCTACACAAATTTTTCTGAGCTGCGTGTTCGGCAGTCAATTAGTCACGGATATAAAAACGTATTCCCGAACATTTCTGAGCTGCGTGTTCGGCAGTCAATCAGGGTCAGGGATTTTATACATTTCCCCTTCTTTTCTGAGCTGCGTGTTCGGCAGTCAATGCGGCGCTCTGGAAACAGTACGAAAATGAAAATTTCTGAGCTGCGTGTTCGGCAGTCAATACGATAGGTCACGGAAACACTTACCATCCAGACTTTCTGAGCTGCGTGTTCGGCAGTCAATAAATGCTTGGGCGCGGAACTCGACCAACAAAATTTCTGAGCTGCGTGTTCGGCAGTCAATATCTTGTCGTACAGTTCCAGCGTAGG
>DAISYG010000049.1:0-15728 GCA_036825435.1 Casimicrobiaceae bacterium
CCTCTTGCGATGCTCGGCGACTTCAACGGGGGTTAAGGGAGTAAAACTAAGGTTTTTATTCATAAGCGCTTGTTTTTTGAAAGCGTAAGGTTATTTAAAGCGTTAACTATAGCTCAGGCACTCAGGCAAACTGCCGCAAAAAGCGCACATCATTTTCGTAAAACAGGCGCAGGTCGGTCACGCCGTAGCGCAACATCGCCAAGCGTTCAATTCCCATACCGAACGCGAAGCCCTGCCATTGTTCAGGATCCAGTTTTACTGCACGCAAAACGTTCGGGTGCACCTGCCCCGCTCCGGAAATTTCCAGCCACTTGCCCGCACCAAACGCCATGTCGATCTCGGCGGACGGCTCGGTGAACGGAAAAAATGATGGGCGGAAACGCACACGAATATCGTCGCGCTCGAAAAACAAACGCAGGAATTCGCTGAACACTTGCTTCAAATCGGCAAAACTGACATCGCGATCAATCCACAACCCTTCCACCTGATGAAACATCGGCGAGTGCGTGGCGTCGGAATCGACGCGAAAGGTGCGTCCGGGCGCAATGATTTTGACCGGCGGCGGATGCTTCTCCATCCACCGCACCTGCACTGGCGAGGTGTGCGTACGCAACACCAGTTCTTCGCCGACGTAGAACGTGTCGTGCATGGAACGCGCCGGATGATTGGCGGGCATGTTGAGCGCTTCGAAATTGTGGAAGTCGTCTTCGATTTCGGGGCCGTCTGCCACCGCAAATCCCTGCGTGCGCAGCAACGCTTCAATGCGGTTGCGCGTCCGCGTAATCGGATGCAGTCCGCCCGCACCGTGGCTGCGTCCCGGCAACGATACGTCGATCGCATCTGCTTCGAGTTGCGCCTGCATCTTCGCCTCGGCGAGCGCATCGCGGCGCGCATCCAATGCGGTTTCAATGGCCTGCTTGGCCTGGTTGATTTCTGCGCCCAGCGCCGCACGCTGCTCGGGCGCAGCTTTGCCCAACGTTTTCATACGCTCGGTGATCGCACCGTTTTTGCCGAGAAAGCGCGCCTTGGCGTTTTCGAGCGCGGCCGCATCGGCGGCCTGCGCAAATGCCTGCTGCGCTTCGTTGACCAATGAAGAAAGTTCGTCGTTCATGAGTATGTGGAACTTGAAAATCAAGCTGTATTCAATAACACAGAAACACTGTTTAGGCGAGATGCGAAAGATAAAAAAGGGAGGCAAGCCTCCCTTTTTTCAAAGCGTCTATCGCCTTACGACAATGCGGCTTTTGCCTGCTCGGCGATTTTGTCGAATGCGGCCTTATCATACACGGCGAGATCGGCGAGTACTTTGCGATCAATGTCGATCGACGCTTTTTTCAACCCGTTCATGAAGCTGCTGTAGGTCATGCCCAGCTCGCGCACGGCGGCGTTGATACGGGCAATCCACAGTGCACGAAACTGGCGCTTGCGCTGACGACGGTCGCGATAGGCATATTGCCCCGCTTTCATCACCGCTTCTTTGGCGACGCGGTACACATTTTTGCGGCGACCGCGAAAACCTTTCGCTTGATTCAGTACTTTTTTGTGCCGCGCACGCGCGGTCACACCACGTTTGACTCGAGGCATGTTGGTTCTCCTTACGCGTAGGGCATCATCGCTTTGACCGAAGCGACGTTGGTTTCATGAATGTCCGTGATTCCGCGCAGCTGGCGCTTGGTCTTGGTGGACTTCTTGGTCAGAATATGACTTTTGAACGCGAATGAACGCTTGATCGAGCCGCTGCCGCGTACTCGAAATCGTTTTTTCGCGCCTGATTTGGTTTTCATCTTGGGCATTGCTAAAACTCCATTTTTAATTTAATGACCTTCAGCGGCGGCCACTTCTTTCTGTGGCGCTTGTTTGCCGTCTTCGGGCTTGTTCGGGCGATGTTGTTTTTTTGCCGGAGCAACTTTCTTCGGCGCCAGCATCATCACCATCTGCCGGCCTTCCAACTTGGGAAATTGCTCAACGGTTGCAAATTCCTCGGTTTCTGCTTTGATCCGCTCCAATAAGCGGATACCAAATTCCTGATACGCCATTTCACGCCCACGAAAGCGCAGGGTTACTTTCACTTTGTCGCCGTCGCCAATAAAGCGCGTCAGGTTGCGCATTTTGATCTGGTAGTCGCCTTCGTCCGTACCCGGACGAAATTTGACTTCCTTGATCTGAATCTGTTTCTGCTTCTGCTTGGCCTCGTGCTGCTTTTTCGCCTCGTGGTATTTGAATTTGCCGTAATCCATGATTCGGCACACGGGTGGTTTGGCTAACGGCGCAATCTCGACCAGATCAAGCTCCGCTGCTTCTGCATCTGCCAAGGCTTTCGCTAAAGACACCACGCCGGCTTGCTCGCCGTCGGCATCAATCAATCGTACTTCGGGCGCGGTAATCTCCTGATTAATCCGCTGATTTTTTTCCAGAGCGATCGTTTATCTCCTCAATCAATATAAAAAACCGTGCTTCCGCCCGCCGCATCGGATTACCGACGCGCCAGTCGCTCTTCGGTCAAGCGACTGAGCAAGGCATCCAGCGTCATCGCGCCCAGATCCTCACCATTACGGGTTCGCACGGCCACGGTTTTCGCCTGCATCTCTTTATCGCCGACTATCAACTGATAGGGCAGTTTTTGCAAGCTGTGCTCGCGGATTTTATAAGTAATCTTTTCATTACGCAAATCTGCGGCGACTCTGAAGTCGTGTTTTTGCAAAAATTGTTGGATTTCCTGCGCATACGCAGCCTGCCGATCGGTGATACTCAGCACCACCGCCTGCACCGGCGACAGCCACAAAGGCATCGCACCGGCATGGTTTTCAATCAGAATACCGATGAAACGCTCCAGTGAACCCACAATCGCGCGATGCAACATCACGGGCGTTTTGCGGCTGTTGTCTTCGTCAACGTACTCGGCGTCAAGCCGTCCGGGCATGAAAAAGTCCACCTGCATGGTGCCACACTGCCAGGAACGTCCAATGGAATCCTTCATATGATATTCAATTTTCGGACCATAAAATGCGCCCTCACCCGGCAACTCTTCCCATTCGGTGTTGCAGGCATGCAGCCCGTTACGCAATGCGGCTTCCGCTAGATCCCACGCTTCGTCGCCGCCAATGCGGTGTTCCGGACGTAGTGCGATTTTTACCGCGATATCCTTGAAACCGAAATCGTCATACACCTTGAGTGTTTGTTGATGAAACGCCACCACTTCCGGCTGTATCTGTTTTTGCGTACAGAAAATATGGCCATCGTCTTGCGTAAACCCGCGCACGCGCATGATGCCGTGCAACGCCCCCGACGGTTCGTTACGATGGCACGAGCCAAACTCGCCATAACGCAGCGGCAGATCGCGGTAACTGCGCAAGTCGGAGTTGAAAATCTGCACATGCCCGGGGCAATTCATCGGCTTGATCGCATAAATGCGCTTTTCCGACTCGGTGATAAACATGTTCTCGTGGTAATTTTCCCAATGACCGGATTTTTCCCACAGCGAGCGATCGAGAATCTGCGGACAACGCACTTCCTGATAGCCGCTGTCGCGGTATACGCGGCGCATGTACTGCTCGATTTCCTGCCAGATCGACCAGCCCTTCGGGTGCCAGAACACCATGCCCGGCGCCTCATCCTGCAAATGGAAAAGGTCAAGCTGACGCCCCAGCCTGCGGTGGTCACGTTTTTCCGCTTCTTCGATACGATGCAGGTAGGCGTCAAGATCTTCTTTCTTCGCCCACGCCGTACCGTAAATCCGCTGCAACATTTCGTTCTTCGAATCGCCGCGCCAGTACGCGCCAGCCAGCTTCATCAGCTTGAACACTTTGATTTTACCGGTGGATGGCACGTGCGGCCCACGACACAGGTCGATGAATGAGCCTTCGCGGTACAGCGAAATATCTTCATTGGTCGGGATCGACGCGATGATCTCGGCCTTGTAATGCTCGCCCATCCCATTGAAAAACTTCACCGCATCGTCACGCGGCATGACACTGCGCTCAACCGGCTCATCCTTCTTCGCCAATTCGTGCATTTTGGCTTCGATTTTTTCGATATCTTCCGGGGTAAACGGACGCTTGTACGAAAAATCGTAATAAAACCCATCTTCGATCACCGGGCCAATCGTCACCTGCGCGTCGGGGAACAGTTCTTTCACCGCATAGGCCATCAGGTGCGATGCAGAATGCCGCAGAATCTCCACCCCGTCCACATCTTTGTCGGTAATGATGGCGAGTTGTGCATCGTGGTCAATTTCGTATGAAGTATCAACCAGCTTGCCATCCACGCGCCCGGCCAGTGCCGCCCGCGCCAGACCGGCGCCGATCGACGCCGCCACGGCAGCTACCGTTACCGGTTGCTCAAAGGGTTTTACCGAACCATCAGGAAGTTGAATATTGATCATGATCTGTCTTGAAAAAACAAAAAAGCGCGAACGAAGCGCACTTTTTCAAAAAACGCCGCTTGGCGCACACATGGGTGTGGCGGCAAATCCTACCGATAAGATGCAATTTCGCTTTGGGCAACCACCTCGCGACGAATTCTGGAAAAACCGACATGCCCAAGCTTGTTTTCCATTCCTTGTCCAAGCTTGTTCGGTTTGCATAACAAACATCCTGCTCGTCGAGATTTGGGGCGTCGCTTTTTGTGATTCATGAAATTACCTCATCAATACGCTTGCCGAGCGCATAAAGCAGCTACTTGAGCGCCCAAAATTGTATCATGAACTTTGTTTGCCTCGACTATTGGATCAGTTGGGCGTGACCGTCAGTTTCACCCCCAACGCGGCGCACACGCGCTGTATCGTATCGAATCTTGGATGCGCGTCTGGTCGCAGAGCCTTGTAAAGCGCCTCGCGCGTAATACCGGAAGCCGCAGCGATATCGGCCATACCGCGAGCACGGGCAATGGTACCGAGCGCACCGGCTATTGCTCCGGGATCGTTTTCTTCAAGAACGATGGAGAGGTATTCGGCAATTTCCTTTTCATCCGTAAGATGCTCGGCCATGTCGAATTCGGGTAATTCTGAAACTTTGATTTTTTCAACCATGATTCAATCCTCCAAAACAGCCGCCAATGTTTTTGCCGCAGCAATATCTTTTTCCTGTGTGGGCTTCTCGCCACCACCGAGCATGACGACAATCAAAGAGCCACGCTGCACGTAATACATTCGCCAACCTTGTCCGAAATGTTCTCGCATTTCGAAGACGCCATTGCCGACCGACCTGACATCACCAAGATTTCCGCTTTGTACCTTTTCCAACCGACGCGCGAGTCGCAATCTTGTCATGCTGTCCTTGATTCCGACTAGCCATGCGTCAAATTCGGCGGTTCTTTTGATTATGTACATGACGCATTGTAATCGAACGATTACAATGCGTCAACTGAACGCATTTACGACGAGGCGCAAGACATAAAAAAGCTCCAACAGATTAATCTGCCGGAGCTTTCAAGGCATTGTGAAGCAACACCGGAATTCATGGTAGGCGGTATTGGAATCGAACCAACGACCTCCACGATGTCAACGTGGCGCTCTAACCAGCTGAGCTAACCGCCTGCAAGCGCGACATTATAGCGAGGTTTTGCCAAAACAAGAAATGCTTTTGCGCTTTTTGAATCGTTGCGCGCGAACCATTGCAATCGCCCACAATTTTTAAGATGTTTTAAGCACAACCGCGCCGCGAGCAACAAAAAGATTTAGAATGATAACTTTTATTTATCGCTGTTCTGACGATGATATGAGCACGCTCCAACTCACTCTGTTAATCATTGGTATCGCCCTGATTCTCGCTGTTTTCATCTACAACATTGTTCAGGAGCGAAAACTCAGACGTTCTTTCGCCCGTCCTGCCGTACCGCAGACGCCATCGCGCAAAGAGGCTGAACCGACAAAGATACCCGCGCCCGTTGCATCGACGCGCGAAGAACCCGTTTTCGAAGCGCCACCTGCCGCCCCCAAACCGCAGGAGGATGATGGCCCCGATTTCATGGCAGAAGCCGTGCTCACGCTGCAATTGCCGCCGAACGATATCCAAATCACGCCGGAACTTGCCGAGCAGTTTTTGAAAGTGCCGGGCAAAAATGTGCGGTTGCTGTGGCAAGTGCGCGGCTCAACGCATTGGTCGGTGCTGAACACGGTTTCTGACATCACCGATCATTTGAATCAGTGGGCCATGATGGCACCCACGCCACCCGCCCTCTCTACCGAGAACGAAGGCAAAGAAGAGCGCCGAGTCGCGCCAGAACCCACGCACTCGCTGGCATTCTGCTTGCAGCTCGCGGATCGTGCGCATGTGACGACCACCGAACAAATCGAAACCTTCCAGAAGCACGTCGAAAGCATCGCATCGCTGCTCTCGGCGAGCTACACGCCGTTCGATGCTTCCGTCGAAGCCGAGCGCGCACGCGCGCTGGACAAAATCTGCGCGCAACTTGATTTGCAGATCGGGCTCACGTTGCACGGAAAAGTCGGGCCGATGCCCGGGCAATCTTTTCTGCTCGCCGCGCAGAAACAGGGCTTCGTTCTGAAAAGAGGTGCGTTGCGTTACTCGCGTGATGGTCGCGAGTTGTTTCGCATTGAAGATGCACAGCCGCTATCCGACGAACGTCTGAAAAATGCAATTCAAAATCCAGTCGTGTTGCTCGATGTGCCGCACGTCCCGCAACCTGAATTGGTTTTTGATGACATGCTCAAACAAACGATGCGTCTCGCGCAAACCTTATCAGCAGAATTGGTTGACGACCGTCTCAAACCGCTCAAGGATCAAGGCCTGACCATGATTCGCACCGAAGTGGAAAAATCAACGCAAGCACTCATTGAAGCGGGAATTGAACCTGGCAGCCGGCGCGCGTTACGACTTTTTTCTTCCTGATCACGTATGCAGTCTTCTCTCTTTTCTGATCCTCCATCGCGTGCGGACGCGGGAAAGCGCATTCTCGAACTGCGCCGAATTATCGGCGAATACGATTACCAATATTACGTTCTCGATGACCCCAGTGTCAGCGATGCCGAATACGATTCGCTGTTTCGCGAGCTTCAATCGCTCGAAGAAACATGCCCCGATCTGATCACAACCGATTCGCCGACGCAACGTGTCAGCGGCACGCCACTATCTTCGTTCGCGACACTGACGCACCGTGTGCCGATGCTGTCACTCAACAACGCGTTCAACGAAAACGAGGTCATCGCTTTCGATCGTCGTGTGCGCGAAGCGTTGCCTGAAGGTACGCACATCGAATACGATTGCAGCGTGAAGTTTGATGGTTTGGCGGTCAACCTGCGCTACGAACATGGTATTTTTGTCAGTGGTGCGACGCGCGGTGATGGCATTACCGGCGAGGACATCACCGCCAATCTACGCACGATCGCTTCGATTCCGCTCAAGCTGCACAATGCTCCGCCGCTTCTGGAAGTACGCGGCGAAGTACTGATGCAGAAAAAAGATTTTGCCGCATTGAACGAACAGCAACAAGCGCGCGGCGACAAAACATTTGCCAACCCGCGTAATGCTGCCGCCGGTTCACTGCGTCAACTTGATGCTCGCGTTACCGCCACGCGTCGCTTGACATTTTTCGCGTACGGAATGGGTGAAACTGAATGGAGCAGCATTGCGCCACCTGCCACACAAAGCACTTTATTGGATTATCTGCAAACGCAACATTTTTCAGTGGGTCAAGCACGCGCATTGGCGCACACTGTGCAAGATTTGCTTGGTTTTTATCACATGATCCAACAAAAACGCCATCAGCTACCATACGACATTGACGGTGTTGTGTATAAGCTTAACAATTTTGCCCTGCAACAAAAAATAGGTTTCGTCGCGCGCGCGCCGCGTTTTGCGTTGGCGCATAAATTTCCCGCCGAAGAGATGAAAAGTGTGGTGCTCGATATCGACGTACAAGTCGGCCGCACCGGTGTTCTGACGCCCGTCGCGCGTTTGCAACCAACATTGGTTGGCGGTGTAACCGTGACCAATGCCACGCTGCACAATGAAGATGAAATTCGCGCCAAGGATATTCATATCGGCGACGTCGTCATCATCCGTCGCGCAGGCGATGTGATTCCTGAAGTCGTACGTGTCGTGCGCGAAGAACGTCCCGGTAACGTGCGCGCATTCACGATGCCTGCGCATTGTCCCGTATGCGGCTCGGAAACGCTGCGTCTGGAAGGCGAAATCGCCACCCGTTGCACAGGCGGTTTGTTCTGTCCTGCACAACGCAAACAAGCTTTGCTGCATTTTGCCGCGCGTCGTGCGCTGGATATTGAGGGATTGGGCGATAAAATCGTCGAACAATTGGTGGATAAAGAACTGGTCAAAACGCCAGCGGATATTTATCATCTGCGCGAAGAAGATCTTGCCGCACTGGATCGAATGGGTGAAAAAAGCGCCACCAAATTATGTGCCGCGATCGAGAAAAGTAAAAGCACGACATTGGCCCGTTTCATTTTTGCGCTCGGCATTCGACATGTTGGTGAAGCATCAGCGCACGATCTTGCGCAACACTTTGGCTCGCTGGAGGCTTTGATGGCGGCTGACCATGACGCGTTGTGCGCCATTCACGATGTCGGCGACGTGATGGCGGAAAGCATTCGCCATTTCTTCGCCGAGGCACATAACACACAGGTTATTCACGATTTGCGCGCTGCCGGTGTTCATTGGTCGGATGTTGTGCAAGAGAAAAAAGTCGGCGCATTATCTGGATTGACCTTCGTCTTAACCGGCACGTTGCCGTCGATGACGCGCGACGAAGCCGCCGAAAAAATCCAAGACGCGGGCGGCAAAGTCACCGGCAGTGTTTCCAAAAAAACGAACTGCGTGCTGGCTGGTGAAGCGCCGGGCAGTACGCTCGCCAAAGCGCAGAAACTCAATATCCCGATTATCGACGAAGCACAACTCATCAACTTCATCGAACACGGCATTCCCCGAGGAGATCACTCATGAAAATTACCAAAGCGGTTTTTCCTGTTGCCGGTTTGGGCAGCCGTTTTTTACCGGCGACGAAAGCTAGTCCGAAAGAAATGCTGCCGATTGTGGACAAGCCATTGATTCAATACGCCGTCGAGGAAGCCGTTGCTGCCGGTATCTCCGACATGATTTTCATCACTGGTCGCAATAAACGCGCGATCGAAGATCATTTCGACAAAGCTTATGAACTGGAAACAATTCTTGAGCAACAGCACAAACAAGAATTGCTCGATACCGTGCGCGCTGTTTTACCCAACGGTATCAATTATATTTACATTCGCCAAACTGAAGCCCTCGGACTTGGCCATGCCGTATTATGCGCCGAGCCGGTCGTTGGCACAGAACCTTTCGCTGTATTACTCGCTGATGATTTGATCGACGCGAAAGTTCCGGTGCTGAAACAAATGGTTGACCGCTTTTCCGACCACTCAATGCTCGGCGTGATGAATGTTCCCGAAAATCAAACGCAAAACTACGGCATCGTCACCATCGCTGGCGATCAAAAGAATGACATGTTGCCCGTCGCACAAATCGTTGAAAAGCCGAAGCCGGGAACTGCTCCATCCAATCTTGCCGTGATCGGTCGCTATCTTTTGACGCCGAAAATTTTTTCATTTCTGCGCAATCTGTCACGCGGCGCAGGCAATGAAATACAACTCACCGATGGCATTGCACGACTGATTGCCGACGACTCCGTCTTTGCTTATCGTTTCGCCGGACAACGCTACGATTGCGGCAGCAAACTTGGTTATTTGAAAGCCACGGTTGATTTCGGCTTGCGTCATCCTGAAACTGCCGACGCCTTTGCCGACTTCCTCCGCGAGAAAGGAAAAACGTCATGACTCTAAATGAATTACGTTATTTCATTGCCGTTGCGCACGAAAAAAGTTTTGGTCGCGCCGCGTCAAAATGTTTTGTCAGTCAGCCCGCGTTATCCGTCGCCATTCAAAAACTCGAAGAAGAGTTGGGTGTTATCCTGTTCGAGCGCGGCAAAAACGAAGTCAGTCTGACGCCCATCGGCGAACGTCTGGTCGAGCTCGCGCATAAGGTGGTTGAAGACGCCGCCAATATCAAAACCATCGCGCAAGCTGGGCAAAATCAACTTGACGGTTTGCTCAAGCTCGGCGTGATTTTCACCGTCGCACCCTATCTATTACCCGACCTGATTTCATCGCTGGTCAAAATTGCGCCCGACATGCCGCTGGAAATTGAGGAAAACCTGACCGAAAACCTTGACGAAGCGCTGCGCTTGGGACGTATCGATGTTGCCATTATTGCGCTGCCCTTCTCGCCTCCCGGTGTCGTCACCGAATTTCTCTACGAAGAACCGTTTGAAATTGTTGTGCCACAAGGACACAAATGGTGCAAGCGTGCTTCGGTGGACGCATCGGAAATCGCCGGAGAAAACCCGATCTTGCTCAACGTTGGTCACTGCTTCCGCGATCAGGTACTCGAAGCGTGCCCCGAACTCAATGCCGACAACCACATGCCGCGCACCAATTCACTGGAAACCATCCGCAATATGGTCGCGTCCGGTCTCGGTATTTCGGTATTACCCAAAGATGCGCTAACGCCGCGCTACCACAGCAATCTGGTGGTGTCCGTTCCGTTCTCGGAACCCGTGCCATCACGACGCATTGCACTTGCGTATCGTAAAAGTTTTCCGCGTGAGAAAGCGATTGCGGCAATTAGAGAAGCGGCGATTGTAAGTCATCGTGCATAATTTGGGCAAACAATATCGTTATTCTCCCCAAGATATTGTCCCTGAATTTTTTGAAACTGGGAAAGATATGGACTCGTCAGATGCTTTATCAAAAAATATTTCCTTTGTCGAAGTTTTCGTGAATATCAAATCCGTCGGCAAGCGCAAAGATTCGCTCCACAAAGCGCCCCTGTCACTACCATCTGGTATCACTTCGGCGCAAGAGCTGATCGAACAGATCGTTCGCCTCGGTGTACGCAATTTCAACAAACGAAGCACCGATTCCGAACTGGTTCAATGGCTGACCCAACAACACATCGACACCATGGGCGCCTACGGAAAGGTTTCATTTTCGGTAAACTACAACGAAAACATCCCGGATGAACAGCAGGCAGTCGATCATGCGCTCCAATCTTTTGCCGACGGCCTTTATCAGATTTTCATCAACGACAATCCCGTTTTGGTAGACCACCCATGCACATTGAAAGACGGAGATATCCTGACGTTCATACGTCTGACAATGCTTTCCGGACGATTGTGGTAATCACTTTAATGTTTTCAGGGGGAAACAATGAAACAATGCTCCGACCAATACGAAGAAAAAGTACTTGAAAAGCTGAAAAATCTTTCCATCGTGCTGAAGATGCGCCTGTCGCCGTATGGGCGACGTTTTCTGAAAGCACTTGCGCGCGAAGATGATGGCGGTTTCCTTGTTGACTGGATGATGATTGCCGAACGTGCGGATGAGCGAACTGCATCAAAAATTATCCAGGATTTTTCATTGATCCTGAAGGAAGTGCTCCCCGAGCATATCGCGAAAAAAATCACCCAAATTCTGACCCTGCAACAGGGCTGGAGTTATTCGCAGGGATATTTGCGGCGCTCTTTCCGTTCAGACATGCATCGCAATCATTTGGGAAGTTCGGCACGAATCGTCTCGCGGGCACTCTTTTTTGACTGGACAGATTTCGAGCTGTCACTCTATCTGAAAAAAACCTCCATTGAAAAAGAAAAAACACCTCAGCTTGATAGCTGCATTCTTTCGTCATTGATCGCCCTGGAATTGGATACGGGCAACCAGGCGGTTATTGACGTAATTCGAACGGTCTGCCTTGAGAACGAAGCGTATTTGTTGAACCATGAAATCCTGGACGGTATTGCGAAGAGCCGTAATCACGAAATGATCACGTTGCTCGGGCAATTGCTGCTCGCCGCGCGATTGCAGGAAGGCTTGCGACAAGCCATTCTTGAATGCGCTGATCAGGGCAGTATTGAAACATTCAGCTTTTTGATGAAAACCGTCCTTGACCACAACCTGCTCCGCTTCTCGTCAGCCCAGCGCGCCGTCGGAACATGGATGGGCCTTGGCTATGGCGTAGACGATCAAAAAATTACGGAAAATATATTACGCAAGGGCTACACCTGCGTGACCTGCGCCGAAGACAGAATCAAAGCATATGAAAGCGACGAGGTGCTTGATGTCTATGCATCGCTGTGGGCTACCTGCGTTTACAGCATCAGGGATGTTGCACCATTACTAAAAGATCTGCTGAAAAAGCAAAAGCACCACCAACTTGTCGCACTGTCCTTTTTAAAGGAAACGGATGATCCCGCATTCCAAACAGAAGTCGCCATTGGTTATCTGGGAAGTGATGACACCGATATCCAGGCACTGGCTTTTGCCAATTACGCGCTACACCTTGATTATTGGGGCCCTGACAAAGATTCACTGCACGAAATGGCCCGGAAAACAGCGTATCTGAAAGACCGAGTGGCCAGAGACCGGGATTTTGCTGCGTTGACCAAGCTGTTTCATGCCATCCCTTCGGCACGGTATGAAATCAGGGGTAAACCCTTTCCCTGGTCGCATTTCATCATCGAGAAAAATGACATCTTTTCCAAAATGATGATTATTGTCAGCTACGATCACGACCCCGATAAAACAACAGCCATGATGCTGATCTCCTCTCAGGTCGACGGCCATACCCGGGAAAGATTTCTTGAGTACCTGATCGCACAACCGAAAAACCAGACACAAAGAGATTTTCTTTTCAATGGCCTGACCGACAAAAGCATGTCAGTTCGTCAGGGTGCCCTGCACCTTATCCAGCGGCTCTCGCTGACCGAAGAAGAAACGCACCGCGTTGAGGCCATGCTCAGCCTGAAAACAGGCGGCATCCGGCAAACTGCCATCGCGCTTTTACTCGGTGAAAAAAAACCACTGGCTTCCATCCGACGCTTACTCGAAGACAGCAATGAGAATCGTCGCCTCGCCGGTCTGGATATGCTGGCGCACAAAGCAAACGACATATCGGCAGCGGAAGTAAAAAAACTGCTGACACTGATGCCCGAGGTCACGGATAAAGAAAAAGTCCTGGTCGATAATCTGTCGGGAGCAAACCCTGCTGAAGCAACCACCGCCGCAATCGGTTTCGGCTTGTACGATCCCGACTACGCGCCTGATTTCCCGCCTCCACAGAAGAACCCGGATTATGATCTGCATTCCCTTTTAAAGAAACCGGATGAAAAACTTGTTGCGGCTTTTGCTTCGCTATGCAATTTGGTCGAACAGCATAAAGATTACACCTACGCGGCCATGGAGTGGGACGATCAGACCAGGCAGATCATTCTTGGCGCCGAAGACACCCTCGTTTTCCCGACAGAACGGTCACGTGACGAGCGAACCATCAACGATTATGTACTGCCCGATATCTGGAAAGGATGGGTGACTGAAAACAAATATTCCTTTGAGCAACTGTTTTCCCTGAGCTTTTATTCGGAAATTACCAGAAAGCATTTCACTTTCTTTAAAAATCCAGTTGATAAAATTCCCGGGGAAGTAAAAGAAATAATCAATTTGCCCGCTGTCGAAAAAATGATGAAAAATTGTCGGGAACTTCCCTACAACAGTATCGGCTTTGGTCTGTTGGCGTTATTGATAAAAGAATTCCCGGAAAAGCAACGCTTCGAATGCATGGAAAATGCACTCCTCGATTTGATGGTTACCCTCCCCGACGGCTGCTGGAAAGCTGATGCTATTGCGCCGGAACACGATCCCTTTTTATTTATCGTCATTCGAACACCCATCCAGATAATACCGGTGCTGGCCGATTATCCGCCCATCAGCAATCTGATAGAGGCGATCAATAAAATGGCACTGAACGACGACCAGCTTTTTGAAAGAAAGTTGAAACTATTCTTTCAATTGGGCAAACTTTCGGGGCGACACCACATTGCACTGGATGAAGTTGATCTTGCCCGGGGCGTGACCCTCGGTGCTCTCGAAAAGGACTGCTTGTTGCGTCATTTCATGGATACGCACCATTTTGGTTCCAATTGGTTCCGAATCTATACCATGGAAAGTGGCCGTGTCCAAAAGAACATGCAGCGTTTTCCTGTTCTCTCTGACGCCATCGCCACTGTAGTAAAGCGCACGATTGAAATAGAGCTTGACCGGGGCGATACCCGAACGGAAGTAAGCGAACTCGCCAGCAATATCGAAAAACACCATGGCGCGGAAACCTTCGTTCGCATCTTGGTGGCGATGGCGGGAGAAACCTTTGCGCGCGGATACATCTACAGCAACAATTTTTCCAAGCGCGAAGTCCTGTCGCATCTTTTGAAAAGCAGCCGCCCGGCACCGGAAGACCATGCCGAAAAACTCAAAACACTTTTGGCAGGCCACAAGATATCGGAAAAGCGTCTGGTGGAAGCGGCACTGTATGCACCCGCTTGGACCGACATCGTCGGACAATATTTGGGGTGGCCAGGATTCAAAAGTGCCGCATGGTATTTCCATGCCCATACCAGCCAGGATTTTTCCGCAGAAAAAGAAACCGAAGTGGCCCGTTTTTCTGCCATTTCTCCCGAGCGATTCAACGACGGCGCCTTTGATGCCGAATGGTTCAAAGATGCGCACCAGACACTGGGCGCGGAGCGTTTCGACCTTTTGTACAGTTGCGCTCGCTATATCTCGGAAGGTAGCATGCACCGCCGGGCACAGCTTTTTGCAGACGCAATGCTGCACAAGCTGGATGCCAATGCACTCGAAAAGGAAATTACCGAAAAACGAAACAAGGATCGTTTGCTGGCCTACAGCATTATCCCCATCAACGACACCGCCGAATCCCTGAAGCGTTATGAGTTCATTCAGAACTTTTTGAAAGAAAGCAAAAAATTCGGTGCGCAACGCAGAGAAAGTGAAAAGAAAACCACAGAAATCGCATTGGAAAACTTGGCGCGAAATGCGGGTTTCCCGGATACCAATCGCTTCATCTGGCAAATGGAAAAGGAAAAAATCAATGCCATCAGTTTCGAGCCCATCATGGTTGACAATGTTTCGCTCTGCCTCGTCATCGATGATTCGGGATGGACCGATATTCTGTGCATCAAAAACGATAAGCCACTTAAATCCGTTCCATCCCGCCTCAACAAAAACGAACAAGTAGTGCGTTTGAAACAGCTCCGTTCATCCCTTCGGGAACAGCTCAAACGTGCGCGGGTTACACTTGAGAGCGCCATGATTCATGCGGACCCGTTCTTGGGCAGTGAGTTGCGCACGCTGCAAGCGCATCCGGTGATAGCGCCATTGCTGAACAAACTCGTTTTTCAGCATCAGGAGAAAGTAGGGTTTTTCGTCAGCGACACATTGGTGGGTATCGATAACGACCATACGAATATCTCTGATGATGATCAATTGGTGGTTGCGCACCCGTCAGACCTGTTCCGATCCGGGCAATGGAGCGGTTTTCAAAAGTTGGTCTTTGAGCAGAAGATGGTTCAGCCTTTCAAACAGATTTACCGCGAACTTTACCGTATCAATGAGGATGAATCACAATCGGGCACCGTATCGAAGCGTTACGCTGGTCATCAAGTGCAGCCCAAAAAAACGCTGGCCCTACTCAGAGCCAGAGGCTGGACCATTGACAACGATCAAGGCTTACAGAAGGTCTATTACCGCCAAAATATCATAGCGACGATCTACGCGGCCGCTGACTGGTTCTCGCCAGCCGATATTGAATGCCCCACGTTGGAAAATATTCGCTTCTACGACCGTCATTCGCTGGAGTCTGTAGCATTCAAAG
>DAISYG010000050.1:0-15368 GCA_036825435.1 Casimicrobiaceae bacterium
TGAGGTTTTTATGAGACCATTTAACCGCGTTGCGCTTCGTACTTGAATCTAGGCAACACATTACACAAACGATCACGTTGCGTATTTCTCCTCGAGCGAGCGGAGGTGTTGTTTCCGTCCCCGTGCTGCCGCTGCCGTTGGTGGTGGTGCTGGCGGGGATGATGGGCTTGATTGGCGTGAGGCGGTTCGGATGACGGATGCCAGTAATCAGGCATCAGAAAAGTTTGATCGCGCGAAGCGCGATGAATGTTGATTTCTGGATTTCCGCCTGCGCGGGAATGACGGCAATGTTTTGGATGTTGCGGTGGGATAGGAAGGTTTTATAAGTTTTGGCGAAGAAAGACAAGACAAAAGACGGCGGATAACGTCGCGTTAACCCGCCTCATGGTTTTGTTTGAGCGGGTTCTACTTTACTGAAGCACCGCACAATGCAAACGCATCCTCCTCTCCGGCGTCATTCCCGCGTAGGCGGGAATCCAGAAAAATGATCGCTGAAACGAGTCATTGCCTTTCTTTTATGGCTCCGCTTTTATATTGAGTGATGAAAAAGCCTTGTGTGTATATTCTTGCCAGCGACCGCAATGGCACGCTGTACACGGACGTCACGGCAAACTTGTTTTCGCGTCTTGAGCAACACAAAGCCGGAGTCGTTGAAGGTTTTACTCAGCGGTATGGCGTTCATAAGTTGGTTTGGTTCGAGGAGCACGAATCCATGCCGAGCGCGATTGCCCGGGAAAAGGCCATCAAAAAATGAATCGGCAGTGGAAATTACGCGTTATTGAAAAGAGTAATCCGGAATGGAATGATCTTGCGGGTGATCTTTATTGAACAGGTATCAGAAAAACTTGATCGCGCGAAGCGCGATGAATGTTGGCTTCTGGACAGATGGTGTTGGCAAAGGCAGTGCGTCACGATGCCCCCCAGCTTGGCGGCCCCCTCCAAAGGAGGGGAATGACGCCACAGAAATGGAAATACTTTGATTGTGTTCAATTATTTATGATTACAATTGTATAATAATCAATGCGTTAAAATAACAAATTAAAGTAATTTATCAACTATCAGATTCGAGCGCCGCTTCTTTTTGTTTATCGTCCGACGCATTGTTTTCCTCAATATCCAACACGACTTTGTCGGTTTTTTTGTCGTAGTCGATGAATACTTTGCCACCGTGGGCGAGGCGTCCGAACAGGAGTTCGTCTGCTAGCGCACGACGCACGGTGTCTTGAATCAGCCGCATCATCGGGCGGGCGCCCATTTTCGGATCGAAGCCTTTTTCGGCAAGGAAATCCTTGAGCGCGGTGCTGAAGGTCGCTTCCACTTTCTTTTCAAAGAGTTGCGCTTCAAGTTCGACCAGCATTTTGTCGACGATTCTGAGGATGATGTCGCGATCCAGCGGTTTGAACGAAATGGTGGCATCGAGGCGGTTGCGAAATTCGGGCGTGAAAATGCGTTTGACTTCGGCGATTTCGTCGCCGCCTTGCGCGTCTTTGGAAAAGCCGATGGATTGCCGCGCCAGTTCGCTGGCGCCAGCGTTGGTGGTCATGACGATGACGACATTGCGGAAATCAGCTTTGCGACCATTGTTGTCGGTCAACGTGCCGTTATCCATCACTTGCAGCAGCACGTTGAAGATATCGGGATGCGCTTTTTCGATTTCGTCGAGCAGCAGCACGCAGTGCGGTGCTTTGACGATGGCTTCGGTGAGTTGACCGCCTTGATCGAAGCCGACATAGCCGGGCGGGGCGCCGATCAACCGCGACACGGCATGGCGCTCCATGTATTCGGACATGTCGAAGCGAACCAGTTCGATGCCCATGCAAAACGCCAACTGTCGTGCGACTTCGGTTTTACCGACGCCGGTAGGACCTGAAAAGAGAAAACTGCCGATTGGACGGCGCGGATTGCCCAAGCCGGAGCGCGACATGCGGATCGCGGACACCAGCGCGTGGATCGCTTGATCTTGCCCGAAAACGACGTTTTTCAGGTCACGATCGAGGTTTTTCAGCGCCTGGCGGTCATCGCTCGACACGGTGCGCGACGGAATGCGCGCCATTTTGGCAACAATTTCTTCGATGTCGCTGCGGTTGATTTGTTTTTTTTGCTTGCTTTTGGGTAGCATTTTCTGTGCCGCGCCCGCCTCGTCGATGACGTCAATCGCCTTGTCGGGCAGGAAGCGATCATTGAGATAACGCGCCGACAGTTCTACCGCGCTGACCAACGCGGCGTTGGCGTAGCGGATGTGGTGGTGCTTTTCAAAGCGCGATTTCAGCCCTTTGAGAATGGCGATGGTTTCGGGAATCGACGGCTCGGGCACGTCGATTTTCTGGAAGCGTCGCGATAAAGCATGGTCTTTCTCGAAAATCTGACGAAATTCGTTGTAGGTCGTCGCGCCGACACAGCGCAGATTGCTGTTCGACAGCGCCGGTTTCAGCAGGTTAGAGGCGTCAAGTGTGCCGCCGGATGTCGAGCCCGCACCAATCAGCGTGTGGATTTCGTCGATGAATAAAATCGGGGAGGGCTGTGCTTCGAGTTCGAGCAGCACATCTTTGAGGCGTTGCTCAAAATCGCCGCGGTATTTGGTGCCCGCAAGCAGTGCCGCCATATCGAGCGAATAAACGCGGCTTTCCGTGAGCAAATCCGGTACCTGACCTTCGACGATGCGCGCTGCCAAGCCTTCCGCAATCGCGGTTTTGCCGACACCTGCTTCGCCGACCAGAAGCGGGTTACTTTTTTGCCGACGACACAACACCTGAATGACGCGATCCAATTCGACTTCGCGGCCGATGAGCGGATCGACTTTTCCTTCGCGCACGCGCTGCGTCAGGTCGATGGTGTACGACGCCAGCGCGCCTTCGATTTTGGCGGCGTCGGCGGTTTCTTCGCCGGATGCCGACGAAACGTTATGGCTTTCCTTTTTTAAGCCATGTGCGATGTATGAAACCAAATCAATGCGTGAAACACCGAATTTTTTCAGAAAATAGAGCGAATGCGCGTCTTTTTCACCGAAGAACGCGACCAATACATGCGCACCGGAGACTTCGCTTTGCCCCGAAGATTGCACCTGCAGCACCGCGCGTTGCAGCACGCGCTGAAAACTGGGGGAGGGCTGCGTTTCAAATTCCACATCTTCGCGCAAGCGAGGCGTATGTTTATCGACAAATGTCGAAAGCTCGCGGCGCATGGCTTCGATATCGACATGGCAGGCACGCAACGCGGCGGACGCCGATGGGTTATCGAGCAGAGCCAACAGCAGATGCTCGCCAGTGACAAACTCGTAGCGTTTCTGACGCGCTTCTACCAGCGTCATGTGCAGCGAGACTTCCAGTTCCTGAGCAATCATGTGTTGTTCCTTTGTCGTACGGTATAGCCGCTTTGCGGTTTGATTCTTAGGAGCATTGATTAATTACTACGCACAAGCAATACGGCGTTAGATTCTTCCCCAATCTTGCTCGCACTCGTGACATGAATCAGCGACTCCTTTATTGTCTGAAGAAACGTTAGCGCATTTCGAAGAACATTTCAACGCAACATGTCATGCGTTCAGCCATTTTCAGCTTTCTTGAATGATGCAGCGTAACGGATGTTCATGTTGACGCGCCATGGTATGCACCTGCGCCATTTTGATTTCAGCGACTTCGCGGGTGTAAACGCCGCACACGCCCGCGCCTTGGCGGTGAATTTGCAGCATCACCGACGTCGCTTGAACGACGGGCATCGCGAAAATTTCCTGCAAGAGTGTGACGACAAAATCCTGTGGCGTGAAGTCGTCGTTCAACAGAACGACCTTGAATAAAGGCGGCTCTTTGATTTCCTGTTCTTGATCGACGACGGGCAGGATTCCATGTTGTGTGTTTTTTTCGGACATTGCTTGCTTTATATGGTCATTTCCACATTTTTTTCAAGATACCTGAAAAGCGTCGCCTTGTAACCTATGTCATGAGAATTTTTGGATTGGAGGGTGTTGATGTGTCCGCCAGCGCAACAATCGGGAACTCGTTTTTTTATTTATTCTGCAAAAACCTTGACCACGCGGTCATTTCTGCGTAAAACAGCAATGTTTGGATGATATTTCTGAAGTAGTTGTGCCGTGCGTACTTTGCCGTCTGTTTGTCAGTGTGTAATAGACAATCTGCCGCTTACCGGAGGTTTTTCGCCAAACTCGTTTTTTTTAGTTTTATGAGAGGATAGCTTTATGGCAACCGGGACCGTCAAATGGTTCAATGACGCAAAAGGTTTTGGCTTCATCACTCCAGATGAAGGCGGCGAAGATCTTTTTGCTCACTTTTCTGCAATCAACATGGATGGCTTCAAGACGCTCAAAGAAGGACAGCGCGTCAGCTTTGAAATCACCCAAGGGCCGAAAGGCAAGCAAGCGTCGAACATTCAGGCAGCAGCTTAATTGACTAATGTTTGAAGCAGAAGCCCGCGTCAAGCGGGTTTTTGTTTTTTGGGCGATGAAATGATGATCTGGTTGCAGCATTACAATCCACTCGCTTCATTTCCGCTTTCGGTGTTGGTTGCGGCGACGCCGATTCTTTTTTTCGTTTTCGCATTGATCGTTTTGCGCTTGCGCGTGTATTGGGCAAGCGCGGCTACACTATTGATTGCTGCGGTGATCGCGGTATTGATTTATCAAATGCCGGTTTCTGCGGCATTGGCGGCGGCAATTTTCGGCTTTTGCTATGGACTGTGGCCGATCGGCTGGATCATTTTCGGCGTGGTTTTTCTGTATCGTTTGACCGTTAAAAGCGGGCAATTTGAAACGATACGCGCATCCATTGCATCGATCACACCAGACGCGCGTTTGCAGTTGATTTTGATCGGCTTCGCGTTCAGCGCTTTTCTGGAAGGCGCGGCAGGGTATGGCGCGCCGGTCGCCATTACCGCCGCGTTGCTGGTCGGTCTTGGTTTTGATCCGCTACGCGCGGCGGTGTTGTGTCTGATCGCCAATACGGCGCCCGTTGCATTCGGCGCGATGGGCACGTCGATCACCGTCGCATCTCAGGTCAGCCAGATTGACTTGGCGACCATCACGCGCGTCGCCGGTGTGCAACTTCCATTTTTTTCATTACTGGCTTTGCTGTGGATCGTAATCGCGTTGGCGGGCTGGCGCGGCGCAAAGGCAATCTGGCCAGCACTTTTGGTTGCGGGCGTCAGCTTTTCCGGCACGATGATGGCGACTGCTTTCTGGCTGGGACCGCAGCTACCCGCGATCACGTCGTCAGTGGTGTGCATGTTCACGCTGACGATTTTTCTGCGCTTTTGGCAACCCGCAGAAATCATGTGCTTGCGTGAACACACGCCGATTTATCCGAACATGATCGAAACGCCGCCGTTGAATGTGCGCAACATTGTTTATGCCTGGCTGCCATTCGCGATTTTGACCGTCATGGTAGTCGTGTGGGGCAGTGCATGGTTTCAGCGTCTTTTTAACGAAGAGGGCACACTGTCTGCCGCGGTGCTTCTGATTGACGTACCGTTTCTGCATGGCGTTGTGTATAAAACCGCACCGATTGTTTCCGAAAACACTCTGTATCCGGCGGTTTATCGTTTCGACGTATTGAGCGCGATGGGCACGGGTATTTTCGTCGCAACAATGCTTTCTGCGTTGTGTTTGCGTATGCCATTACGCGATGTAAGCACCGTATTCAAGGAAACGTTTCACGCTTTGAAATGGACGATCATCAGCATCGGGCTAATATTGGGTTTCGCAACGCTATCGAATTATTCGGGGATGTCGGCAACGCTGGCTTTGTTTCTCGCTGAAAGCGGACGAATTTATCCGTTGTTCGCGCCGTTGCTGGGATGGTTTGGCGTTTTTCTCACCGGTTCGGATACGTCATCCAACGCGCTTTTTGCGCCATTACAAGCAGCGGTTGCGCATCAGATCGGCGTTTCCGATGCGCTTTTGGTTGCGGGTAACAGCTTGGGCGGCGCAGCCGGAAAAATGATTTCACCGCAATCCATCGCCGTCGCCTGCGCTGCCGTCGGTTTGCTTGGGCGGGAAGGGGATCTGCTCAGAGCGACACTCAAGGTCAGTCTTGTTTTTGCTGCCGTGTCAGGAGTCGTGATTTTCTTTCAAACATTCCTCTGATTATCGGCAGTATCGTTATGGTTATAAAAGCCTCTTTTTGAGAGTGAAATGCATGAACTTTTTTGCAAAGTCCCTTAAACTTTGATCTGGATCATGGTTAGCGATATACAACGGGAAGATTTTTTTAAACTTGAATAAAATACTAGCGCTTTTTTTACATAAATCAGAGTCATTGCTCTGAGCAACATGAACATACGACTGGCGAAGAAGTATGTTCTTATAGAGAGAGGGAAAGAGATGAAAAAGGTCGTATGGTCCTGGTTGATTATCGGTGTTATCGTCGGCGCTGCTGCGCTCGGCGCAACTAATTTTATTTTGCACGAAACAAGTACGGATGAATTCTGTTCGTCGTGCCACACCAACGATGCCGCCAAGGAATGGAAAGAATCGAGGCATTACAGCAACGAATACGGCGTGCGCGTCGGTTGCGCCGATTGCCACATGCCGCAAACGTTCGTACCCAAGATGGTACGCAAAGTGCAGGCGCTGAAAGAGGTGTATGGACACTTTGTCGGCACAATCGACACCCCGGAAAAATACGAAGCACACCGTAAGCAAATGGCTGAAGGCGAATGGGCGCGGATGAAAGCCAATGGCGCTGCCGAGTGCCGTAGCTGCCACTATATGGAAACGATTAACAATCCGGAGAAGGAATACCTGGCAGAAATGCACAAAGGTGCTCTTGAAAGCGGAGAACAGATCTGTACAGATTGTCACCAAGGCGTTGCGCATAAGGCGCCGTGATCAGTGATAGACTTGTACGGCTGTTTATTTTAACAAGCTGCGTTGAAACGCATTTAGAGGAAAGAAGGAGAAAACATGAAGTTAAAACTTTTGGTTTTGGTTGCAGCGGGTGCTGTTTTTGCAACGGGCGCCGCAGTTGCTCAAGACACGGATGCATTCATGAAGTCAAAGTGCGCGATGTGCCATGATGTCGATAAAAAGAAAATGGGACCATCCTTTAAAGAATCGTCCGCAAAATACGCTGGTAACGAAAAAGCGGTTGATGAGCTTCTGCCTAATCTGAAAGAAGGCAAAAACAGTCACCCGAAAGTTGCGGGTACGGACGAAGAACTCAAAGCAGCACTCAAATCCGCACTGAGCCACAAGTAATCGGTGTTGGGAAAACTGGAAAAAGAGCGGAAACCATTTCGCTCTTTTTTTGTGGTCGTTGATCTCGCAAAATCTCCGTGTTCTTGATCATCGAAATATCTCCATCAAAGTGGTTGGTCAATCAAACTGAAAGGACTTGATAACCGGACATTTCAACTTAGTCAAAACCGGACATTACAAAAATAACTTCGTATAATTTATATTATGTCAAATTGCGTGATTGGTTAAAACGCCTTAAAGCGGCGATCATCAGGTGTGCAGAATGGGCACTCCGCCCCGCATTTAAGCCGGCAATGTGTTAGGTAGTCCAGTAAGTCCCGTTTATTGACGCCTGCTTCAAGTAGGCGTTTTTTTATCTTGGCTATGGCGCGGTATATTTTTCTGCGTCGCGCCGCGTGGCTTTTAAGGTGTTTTCTGGTGTTGCGGATAATCCAGTAATGGTTTCGGATATCGTCGAGCATCGCCGTCACTTCGTCGGCGCTCAGCTGAGGACGCTCGAAAAGCTCTAATTGCGGCGATCTTGAAAATCGATTCATTATCCCGTAGCCGTAAAAATGTCCTTGCGCGGGATACGCGTCGCTTCGCTTTGGCTACCGCGCAATCCGAACCTGCTTCGCGTAGGTTCGGACTTCGGGACAGTATTTTTACGGAAAAATGTATGTATTATGCAACGACCGCAGGTAGTCTTTAAAGGGATCGCGGTATTGGATGCGCCGGAGTAGCTGGAGATGTTCCGATGCTTGCCAACGCTGTTTCGTGCTGCTGGCGCTGTTGTTCTTGTTGTTGGCGCTGGTATTCCATTTCTGCCTGTTCGGGGCTACGGAACGGGTTAAATTGCCCGTATTCAATGTAATTTTCACAAAAGGACGGTTCGACTTTAATGTGTGTCGCTTGCTGTGAAAAACAACGGCATTCGTTGCCCTTCTTGACGCAGCCGCCTATGACCGGAAACGTAGTCGGACGCGCTATTTCATCGTAAATCGGTGCACTGTAGGGCATTTCGTAGACGCGCGGTTGCCAGAGTGCCAAGTATTCGGTTTTCGTCAGTGGTCGCGCCTGCTGGTCTTGTCCTAACGTCTGGAAATTAACGCCCTGAAAAGTGCCCTGATGAACTGGCGAAGGAATTCCCTGATTGTTTGTTGTAGAAGAAACCGTTTCATTTTTTCGATCCTCTCTATTTTTTCCGGATAGAACGTTGTACGCTGAATAAATACAGATACCAATCACGCCAAGGAGAACAGGAATCCAGATCAGGAAGCGCGGAAGCCGTACTTTGTGGGTGTGAACTTCTGCCGACTTGTACCAATTGAAAGCTTCTTTTGGATACTTCCACCGTTCTTTTTCCGCGCCCTTCCGCTCGGTTTGATTTTTCCAATCGACGACGTGCCGAAATTTATGTATCACTACATAAGAAAGATTAGATGGACGATCTAAAAAACGATATTCGCCGACCAGTTTTCTGACGTGATTATCCATCAATTGAGGATTCTGCGTTATCAGAAAAATATCGTATCCTTTGTGCCGGTGTGTTTCTAACGCTGAAATATGTTCAGGCGGGACGCCAGTTTGTCGTCTGTTAGGAAATGTGCCTTGACATTCATCGATAACTATTATTGATCCTTCAGGCAATGTGTTCCATTGTTTTGGGTCATCAAGTTTTTGCCATTCCAAAGCAAGATCAGTGATACCGTGATAGTAAACCTCACGACCTGATTCTTGACGCAGTTTTTCAACTGTTGAAATCGTCCAGAGGGTTTTTCCGGCTCCTGGAGTGCCGCAAGTTAGATAGATCATTACGAACCTCTAAAAGCTATTTTCTTAAATCCTGAAATAACGTATTTTGCAACATAGGCGGAACAGATTAATTTGAGTGCTGGCAAAACTTGAAACATATTGACAAACGTCATGACCTTACTATCCAATCCATATGTCGACATATGGATATGACTGTATAATGTATCGACTAAATAGCTAATTCCATAATAAGTCACTACAATAAGACCAAGAGACGATAAAATTCTGCCAACGGTAGATACTAGGATTATTGTTAAAACCGGAATTATCGGAATAAAAAAAGCAGGAACAGCCATTATATTTTCTCCTTAAGAACCTAAAATTCTGATACTGACAACAGCAGCTGCAAAAATAACAATAAAACCTATTATGTCTGCCCAACGGCACAAAGTATCGTAGTTAAGTTCCATGTGTTGTCCCATCACATAGAAATATTCAGGTGGTGGACAATATCCGTAAGATTTTTCAAAGGTTAAAAGATTCCACCAATCAATTGTTGCTTCTTCTTCGAGTAAAGTTAAAGCGGCAATTCCTTCGTCAAGGTCACGCTGTATTTCTTCGGGTATTGGTTTTTGTACATATTGGCAATTTAATTCATTGACAGCTCGAGCGTTTGCACAGAAAATCGGGTCACCTTGACAAGTGAAATTGACTTCGCAGTTACCGGAAAACTGACCTGTTTTACAACGTGGATCATTTGGATATTGAACGCAAAACGGATCAGTGTTTTCTCCTTCTCCATCGCCGTCACCGTCGCCATCACCTGTTCCAGTTCCATCACCGTCGCCACCTGTGCCGCTTCCATCACCGACGCCACTACCACCATCACCACCACCTCCTCCGCCGCCAGAACCTGTATCTCCACCTCCTCCGCCGCCAGAACCTGTATCTCCACCTCCACCAGAGCCTGTATCGCCGCCGCCGCCTGAACCTGTATCGCCGCCGCCGCCTGAACCTGTATCGCCACCTCCACCAGAGCCAGTATCACCACCACCACCACCACCACCTCCTCCTCCTCCTCCTCCTCCGCCACCGCCTCCGCCTCCAGTATCTCCACCGCCGCCGCCATCGCCATCACCTTTATTGGGATCAGAATTAGGATCGTCGTTATTTGGATCAGGGTCTTGCGGATCAGGATCAGGATTCGGTGGTCCGGGGTCTTCTGGGTCAGGGTCACCTTGGCATTCCGCGCCGTTGAACCAGTAATAACCGGTGCAATAAAAATCGCTCATGCCTTGATTTTCCTTAATTCCGGATGGACATCCACCGGTAGACGAGAACATTGCTTCACAACCATTTATGCACATCGTTCTCGCTGCGTCACCACAATAGTTCCAGTCTGTTGATGTACACCATTTGTAGTTTCCATCTGGTGTGGCGCGTTGTCCGTTTAGTGATTCGCAACCTGAAACACAATAACGATTATTACCATAAGTGTAGGTTATATAACCAGTCGGACATCTTGGTTCTTGTGAATCCGTTAAAGTCGCTAGATAATTTTCAGCATAAATTCCTGCGCTGGTGTAGAAATGATAAACTATATTGTTACAGCCCCAGCTATTAGGATGACTTGCTCCATTATCTCTAAAAACAAATTGACCGCTATTAACACGATTTGCATATTCAGCTTGAAAAGCAGATGTTGATGAACAAGGCGCTTGCATTGCGCCTTCAGGTAATTGCGCAAGTGCAGTGAACGGAATGAAAAAAATCAGTCCGAAAGAAGTATATAAAAACCTAATAACAATACGATTAATAGATACCATGACAACATAACCTCACCTTTCGAAAAAATAAAGGGGAGTGCGCATCTCCCCTGCTCTATTAACTGATAACGACAGGGATTTTTTTAGAAAATCCGGCGAATCAGTTTATAAAGCAACACGACACCGAGGAACGCGAGGATAGCGCCGCCGACTGCTACAGCAGCCGCAGTTCCGTCGGTAGTAATCGAGGTTACAACATCAGAAACATCAATTGCTGCATGAGCGGCGAAACCGATCAGAGACAACGCGAAACCAACAATCATCATCCATGCTTTTTCAACATGAGAATTACTCCTTATTTAAAAATAGCTTTTCCTAATTTTTTGAAAATCAAGCAAGTGCTTAGGAAAAGCAAAGTAGCACTTACCAGAATGCCAACCTCTTCGGTTGTCAATTCGGGAAAGAAAGCAGAGCCTTCTGCAAGCGTCGAAGCTTCGATATAACCAACGGGATTACAGTAATTGTTCCCATTGATTTGTTGACAGTCGAAAACTTGGACGTATTGAGACATTAAGAAACTTTCGGAGCTGGATTAACGCTTTTAATCGGCTCGACTTTCATTACAACAAAAGACTGAGTACCTTTCTTGACAATCAGATCGAGAGACACATCGGCGAGCATCGGGAATGAGTTGTGAAAAACACTTTTAACAACATCAGCCGACTTGCATTTATGCTCGACGGTGCGGAAGCCTTTTGCATTACCCGTTGATTCGTCCATTTGCTCTTCAACGAAGATTGAACCGCTCGATAATTGCTTACCGTCGATTTGACCGTCGAAGAACGTTGCGCCCTTGATTACCATCTGTGATTTAACTTGCATAATTTATTTCCTTTGGTATTGACTCAGGCGGTGAGCCTTTGTTGAGAAAATGCAAGGCTGTTTTTTCCAACCGCCTTGGAATACCTTCCATTTCCAATTCTCTGAATAGTTTTTCAGCGTCGAAATCGTCGCCGGATTGAAGTCTGACGATGTGCAGAAAACGGCCATAGGCAAGTCTGAGATAACGGGTTAATTGATCAATGGTTATCTCGTTTTCTTTGCGCAGGGTTTTAATTTTTTCTGCTGCCGCGTCTATGAGTGTTTTGTTGATTTTATATTGGCCAACCCAATAATCAGATGGACGTAAGATTACGTCGAGAGGAATAATACGATCTCGGTTATGTAGTTCCGTTTCGTAGCGTGTCCATTTACTATCGGGATTCCCTTCTTTTTTTCCTTTTTCGTAGATGCGGGAAATTTTTCCATTTTTCCGATTGCCAATGTAAAAGGTGTCGCCGCCGCTGGTTCGGATGTCTTGGAAACTCGGGACATTGCCACCAGTCGAGAAATAGCGGTCAGCGTAGGCTTTTCGTGCGGCATCGAGATCGAATTCACCGTTATGGAAATCAACGGCGAGGTCTACGCGTGTAATCCGTGCTTGCATGTGATTCAAAAAAGAATGTATGGTTTTCCAGTCTCGAATTAACGCGCAGCCTGCGCCGCTGATTGATATGTAAGCTCTGCCTTTTTGTGATTCGCCGCCGTAGGCGTAGACGCCAAACGGGACGGGGACAGGGCTTGTTCCTTGAAAGCCTATCGCGTACATGCGATAACCTGTTGTGAAGCCGGATATTCCAGAAGATGGTTCAATGTAGAACTTCAAGCCGGTTGCGGCTTCCATTTCATTGGCTACGTGCTTCAGATCGCCTTTTCCGAGCATGAAATGATCGAAAGTAAAAGAAAGCCAGTCAACGATTGCGCCGCCTTCTTTCTTGGCTACCGCCAAACTTTCCCCCCGTGTTACTGGACGGGGGGAAGCGCTGCCGCGCCCTGCGCCACGCGATCCGGCGCACGCTCTACGAGCGCTTGCGCTCGGTCGCTGCGTGGCTGGCGCGGTTGTTGTGGTTACGGTCATAGTTTTACCTCATTGATGGCAGATATCAGAGATTTGATTTCTTTAAGATTCGTAGAATAGAAAAAGTCATAATCTAGAATACGGTCGGTATTACCGAGCCAATCGAAACACTTCCGGACTTCCAAGAGATGCTCTAAATCTGCGGCAAGCCCCTGAAGCTTTTCGAAATTTGAAACGGTGGACTTCACAGATCGTTGTATGATGGCGGATTCTTTTATTTTCATGAGGTAGCTCCATGGCTGGCGCATTTGAAACAATTACCGACATTGCGATTTTCGTCATCGTTGTGATGTTGATCGTTGCAATCGGCGGCTTTGCCGTTAAGGTTTATTTGGCGAAAAAAGCGGCTGAAACCGTGCGAGATTTTCGAGGCACAGGCAAAGATGCCGCCCGAGGCGCGGTTGACGCTATTTTTCAGAATGTGGGGAAGAAGAACGGAAGAAACAGGGAAGATAACGAGGGCGTTATCAATTTTAATGAGCAGTGGTTTTACAAGAGGCGCAATGTAATGTCGCAGTCGGAATTGCGCTTTTTCAAGCTGCTTAGAGAGGCTTTGCCGCACAAACTTGTGCTTTCGCAAGTGTCCATGTATCAGGTGTTGGCGTGCCCACCGAGAGACAAGGCGCATTTCTGGCGCATTGGTCAGAAATGCCTTGATATTGTGGTGTGCAACGATGATTCGTCGGTGTTGTTTGTTGCAGAGTTGGACGATAAGACGCATAACGACCCTGAGAGGCAGAAAGCGGATGCTACGAAGGAAAAAGCTTTGCGGGACGCCGGTGTGCCTCTGATTCGTTGGCACGCGGAAATGATGCCGACCGTGCCAGAGATCAGAGAAACCATCAGAAAGACATTGACAAAGCATTGATAAAAGTAGCAGAATTGATTCTATCGAAATTGTAACTACCAAAATTGCTACTACTCTACAGTACCAATTTTGGTACTGTCAAGAGGTTTAACCATGAAATTAGAAAATTACATAGAAAAAGGCATAGAAAAGACCGGAAGCGGCGCAGAGTTGGCTCGCCAGTTGGATATCGCCTCAACCAATATTTTCAACGCCAAAGCTGGTCAGAGAGGGCTTCCCTCTTACGTTTGCGTTAAGTTGGCAGAAATTATTGATGCGGATCCGCTCGAAGTAATCGCGGCTTCGGAACTCGTAACCGAGAAGAAAGAAGAAAGAAAAGAAATCTGGAAGCGCGTTCTCGACATGAAACACGCCGCCGCATTGGTGATTTTCGTCATTGTCACAGGCTTTATGACACCAGTGGACGTTAAAGCCTCTTCTGACGTGATCGCGTCAGAAACCAATTTATATTATGTCAAATTATCGGTGGTGGTTAAAACGGCTTATAGAAGTAATCCTGCGATGCGTGGTATTGCTGGTTCGCTCGACAGCCCTTCCGGTAACACCTTGCCAAATTGCGAAAAACACGATTGCGAAGATATTCGTCATTGACTATGATTCGGGTATTCTCACATTGGATATTGTGTGAGACCACTGTATTTCATAATTTTAAAAAGGATAATTCAACATGAAATCAATCATTAGAGCACAAGACGCCACGACATCATATTTTGCTTTCTGGTTCAAATCGTTGATATTGTCGGCACAGACATCGCTCAAGGAAAAACACCGTTTACTAGCCACCCTCCTGACTGTGCCGACCGTGGCATTCTTCAGCGCTACAGCAATGGCTGCGATATATGCAAACCAAACAGAGCTAGAAGCCGCAATCAGCGCGGTAGCAGTGATGGGTGGCGGTACCGTAGATATTGAAGACAGCAATATTGTGCTCACCTCGACGCTAGAGATACCCGCTGGCGTTACGCTCACCAGTAGTACCAATAACGGTATTTTGGAGGCTGCGTCTCCCCCGCCTCCTCCCTCATACGCTAGCATTACACCCACGACACCGCTGGCAATGGGGAGAACGTATAACCCAATGATTCATGTCACCGGTGATGGCGTCACTATCAGCAATATCACGATTATTGGTGGACCAGGCACATTTCCTGGTTCTTTCAACGTTGATGGTATTTATGCAGAAGGTGATGTGATCATTGACAGTGTCACCATTCAGGATATCGTTGATGTCAAAGGCACCGGTACTGCCATCGCTATCATTGATCCCGCAAACGCAACCATCACCAATTGCTCGATCACAAATATCACCAAAAACAGCATCGATTTTTTATCCGACGGCGTATTGATTGCAACCAATAACACCATCACAGGGCCCGGAGCTGATCCCACTGTTGCCCAAAACGGCATTCAAGTCCGAGGCGGCACCGCCACGCTTACAGACAATACGATTTCACATATAGCCGATACCAACATCTATGGGTCGGCCTGTGTTGCCGCTATTGGTGGCACGGTTACCGTAAACGGCGGAAGCCTTACGGGCTGTGATTACGGTGTCCTCTCTGATGGTTCTTTTAGTGCTCTGATGGGCGGCACAGCGTCGCCAGCGGTCACGATCTTGTCGAATACGACAATTTCCGGCAACAATATACAAAATATAAACCAAACAAATGGAGGTACGATCACCATGCGGGCAGTAAGTACCAGTGTTCCGACCACCAGCGGTGGCATTCTTGCCGTTATTGGCTTGCTGCTCGCAGGGTTGGCCACGGTAACACTGCGCCGCAGACGTATTTCATAAATTCAAAAATGAATTCATGATCTCATATACGACCGCTT
>DAISYG010000051.1:0-15281 GCA_036825435.1 Casimicrobiaceae bacterium
TTATCAGCTCGCGCTGCTTTAGGATACCCCGCTGCTTGCGGCGGGGTAGTTCATTCCTTTTATTCGTCCTTCTGTTGGGGAGTAGTGACGACGTGACAGGAGGCGAAACGGCTGTCGGCGATTGGCATCATATGGTAAGCAAGTCCGCGCGTATTGCTCCACTAAATGATGACATTTTCTTCGGCGGAAGTATTGTTCACATTAACAAGAGTGGGAGATTATTCGGGTACGGGGGTATTCACATAGCGAATCATCTTGAGTGCGCCAAGGGAATGATGGTTATCGAGGGCGGAATACGAAAGGCCGTGAACGATCATAACGAAACAGGTGTGTTCTACGTTGGCTATGTTGACGAGAATAAAGAATCATTGACAGTTAAAAGCGGCGATACGCTTGAAACGATCAGCGCGTCAATTGATGCGGTAGAGGCGGAAGCGATTACAGATGGAATAGCGGGAGCGATCGAAGTTGCTGATGGCGATTCCATTACTGCTGCTCTCAAGGTCGGCGCGCATGAACGTGGCGTACTGACTATCGAAAGCGATCAAGCGGCTCGTGCGCAACGCGTCAGAATAGAAGTCAACAGAAACGTTCAATAGGAAGGGGGCTGAAGTTTTTGCGGCTTTTCAAAAAACGCGCGCCTCAATTTCAGCGCACGATCCCACGCCCTTCCTGGTTGATGAAATCCAGCAGTATTTGCAACGCCGGTTCGACGGCAACATCGTGCGCGATTTGCGCGCGCGCTTCGGCAAGTGTCAATCCCTGACGATATAAGGTTTTGTAGGCGCGGCGGATGTGGAGAATCGTCTCGTCGGAAAAACCGCGACGTCTCAAACCAACACTGTTGATTCCCGCCGGTTTGGCGATGTGGTCGGCAACGGTGAAATAAGGCGGTACATCTTTTGCGACCATGGTACCGCCGCGTACCATTACATGCGCGCCGATGCGGCAGAATTGATGCACGGCGGTGTGTCCGCCCAATGTGACGAAATCGTCGATATGAACATGTCCACCCAGTTGGGTGACGTTTGAAAAAACGCAGTTGTCGCGCACCACGCAGTCGTGCGCAATGTGGCAATACGCCAGAATCCAGTTGTTGTTGCCGAGCATGGTGTCGCCACGATCCTGCGCGGTTCCTGCGTTGATGGTGACGAACTCGCGGATCGTGTTGTTGTCGCCGATGGTCGTGGTGACTTCTTCTTCACCACCGTATTTCTTGTCCTGCGAAATTTCACCGATGGATGTAAACTGGAAAAGGCGATTGTTTTTTCCGATGCGCGTATGGCCGGTAATCACGGCGTGCGCGCCGACCGTTGTACCTGAGTCGATACGGACATTTGCTCCAACAACGGTGAATGCACCGATGGAGACGTCGTCGGCAAGCTGCGCGCTGGGATCAACCAGCGCTGTAGGATGAATGTTTGCCATATCAGTTTTCCGCGTTTTTGTTTGCAGTACCACGCAGAGGAGGGCGCAACGCAGCCATCAGGACGGCTTCACAGGCGACTTTTCCATCGACCAGCGCACGAGCCTTGTATTTGCCAACGCCGCGCACAGTGCGAATCATTTCGGCTTCGAGTACCAGCGTATCGCCGGGAAGTACCTGTTGTTTGAAACGTGCTTCGTCGATACCGGCGAAGAGGATGATGCCGGATTCGCCATCAGGCAGTTTCGATTCGCCGCTGCGATAGGCAAGGATGACGGCAGTTTGCGCCAGCGCTTCAATTACCAGAACACCGGGCATAACCGGATAACCGGGGAAGTGTCCTTGAAAAAAGGGCTCGTTGACCGTGACATTTTTGATGCCACGAATTGATTTGCCTTCTTCGATGGCAACGATGCGGTCAACCAGCAAAAGCGGATAACGGTGGGGTAGCGTGGATATGATTTCGTTGATATCCATCACGGTTTTGTAAGGAGTGTGAGCGTTCATATTGACTTCGGAACCACGGATTGATTTTCACAAAATAATTATTGGCTTTCGTCGAGCTTTTTCTCGAGTGCGCGCACACGCTTGTACAGCGTGTCGATCTGACGCAATTGCACGGCATTTTTTTGCCATTGACGATGCGGCAGAATCGGGTAAATGCCGCTGTACACGCCGGGCTCTTCGATCGATGAAAAAACTGGCGATGCGGCGCCGATGGCGACACCTTCGCCGAGCGTCAGATGCCCGCCGATCATCGCTGCGCCACCGATGCGGCAGTAGCGACCAACGTGTACGGAACCAGCGATGCCCGTGCAAGCAACGATGGCAGTGTGTTCGCCGATCACGCAGTTGTGACCGATCTGCACCTGATTGTCGATTTTGACGTCGTTTTCGATCATGGTGTCGTCGAGCGCGCCGCGGTCGATGGTGGTGTTGGCACCGATTTCGACATCATTTCCAATCACCACGCGACCGATCTGCGGGATCTTGATCCAATGCCCGGCATCAAACGCAAAGCCGAATCCGTCCGCGCCAATCACGCAACCGCTGTGCAGAATCGTGCGCGCGCCGATGACGCTGCGCGCGTAAAGAGTCACGTTCGGATAAAGATGCGCATCTTCGCCGATTTCGACATCGTCGCCAATCACAACACCTGCTTCGATAATCGCGCGCGCATGGATCATGGCGCGTTCACCGATGACGACGTTTGCGCCGATCACTGCGTCAGGTGCGACGGTTGCGGTGGTGGCGACAACGGCGGACGGATGGATGCTGCCTGCACGCGGTGCTTCACGGTACAAGCAATTCGCCGCTTTGGCGTACGCTGCGTAAGGGTTGCGCGCGATCAGACGCGGGATGGCGGCATTGTGCCAAGCCTGTGCGGCTTCTTCAGAAAGAATCACCGCAGCGGCGTGCGTGGCGTCGAGAAATTGTCGATATTTGGCATCGGACAAAAAAGCGATATCACCGACACCGGCACGATCCAAGGGCGCAGCGCCGGTGATTTCAGTGTTACCGTCGCCGATCAGTTCCGCACCGATGGCTTGCGCCAAATCAGCGAGACGCCAAGGTTGTTGGGCACGCAAAGATTGTTGCTGCATGGACGGCGCCATTAAACCTTATTTTGCGTCCAATGCTTTGATCACCTGATCGGTAATATCGATGCGCTTGCTGGCATAGACCACCGGCTCTTGCAGGATGAGGTCGAATTTATCGTCTTCCGCGATTTTTTGAATGACTTTGTTGGCGCGATCCTGAAGCGTGCTCAACTCTTCGTTGCGACGCAGGTTGAGGTCTTCACGAAATTCGCGCTGCTGACGTTGCAGATCGCGGGAAGCGTTGCCCAATTCACGCTCTTTGTCACGACGGGCGCTTTCCGACATGGTTGCGCTGTCCTTGTCGATCTCCGCTTGCAAAGCCTGCACCTGATCCGACGTTTTTTTCAAATCATTTTCGCGTTTCAGAAATTCGGCTTCCAGCTTTTGCTGCGCTTGTTTGGCGACTTCCGCTTCACGGAACAGACGCTCGGTGCTGACATAACCGATTTTGTATTCATCGGCGGAAACAATGCCGGACAGTAAAAGACTTCCGACACAAGCGAGAACCAAAACAATACCTTTATGCACAAACATCTCCTTTAACATAATATTTATTTTTAAAAAACCGAACCCAGTTGGAACTGAAAGTTTTCAGTCATGTCATCCGATTTTTTATTGATGGGATAACCGTAGCTGATTTTCAGCGCGCCGATCGGCGAGTTCCACGCGATACCGACGCCGGTGGAATACTTGAACGCTTCATTATCGGATTGTGACCCGTCTTGATGAATTTGTCCAATGTCGAAAAAGACGCTACCGCGCACCGAATTGTCACCGGCGATCAACGGAAAAAACACTTCGGCGTTGCCGACGATTTTACGCTTGCCACCGAGCGCATTGTCTTCGCTGTCGCGCGGACCGAGTGACGAGCCTTCGTAGCCGCGCACCGAACCGACGCCGCCGGCGTAGAAAGCCTTGAAGAACGGCAGGGTTTTATCATCGTAACCTTCGCCATAACCGAATTCGCCGCGCAACATCAACACCAGCGGATCATAAATCGGCCAGAACCATTGATGGATGTACTGCGCTTTCCAGTAGGTAAGGTCGCCGATCGGTACGGCGATTTCGGTGTAGATGCTTTGCAAACGACCGCGAGTCGGGAAAATCACGTCGTCACGGGTGTCGCGCGACCAGCCCGCCGAGAGCATGAAGTTGTTGGTTTTGCTGCCATAATCGTTAACGAAATCGATATAGGCTTCCGGGCTGTCCTCCTTGAGCGTGATGTCCACATTTTCAAAGCGGAAGCCGAAGTTGATGGTGTCGGTTTCGGTAATGGGCACGCCAAAGGCAAGCGCCGCGCCAAGCGTATCCGATTCATATTTCGAAGTTGCCAGGTCGTCGGCATCGTAGTTGATGTTGTAGAGTTCGATGGAGCGGGAGATGCCATCGACCGTCCAGTACGGGTCGGTGAACGCCACCGAATAGTATTGCGAGCTTTTGCTGGTGTTCAGGCCGACCGACAGCGAATTGCCTGAGCCGAACACGTTTTCCTGTGCGACCTGCGCGGCCAGCGCGACTTTTTCCGAACTCGAATAACCGACGCCCACCATGAAGCGGCCAGTTTGGCGTTCGACGACATGGATGTTGACATCGACCTGATCGGGCGCGCCCGCAACCGGCGGGGTTTCGATGCTGACATCGTCGAAGTAGCCGAGGCGGCGGATGCGGACACGTGAGCGTTCGATGCGCGTGCCATCGTACCAAGCACCTTCCATCTGGCGGATTTCGCGGCGAATGACTTCATCACGCGTGTTGATGTTGCCCGAGATGTTGATTTTGCGCACATACACGCGACGCCCGGGATCGACGTAGAACGTGAAAGAGACGGTCGCATTTTCCTTGTCCAACTCTGGAACAGCGTTGACGTTCGCGAACGCATAACCTTCAGCACCCAAGCGTTCGCTGATGTCTTTGGTTGAGGTTTGCAGGCGTTCGCGCGAATAAATGCTGCCCGAGCGCAGACGGATCAGCTTGTAAATTTCCTCTTCGGGAACGGGCAAATCACCCGCCAGACTGAGACCTGAAACGGTATAGCGCGGACCTTCGCGAACCGTGACGGTGATGTCGATCGCTGTTTTGTCAGGTGAAATGGAAACCTGTGCATTTTCAATCGCAAATTCGAGAAAGCCTTGGTCGTGGTAAAAGCTGCGCAGCTTTTCGAGGTCAGCCTGCAATTTTTGTTTGGAGTATTGATCGTTTTTGGTGTACCAGGTAAACCAGCCCGGCGTCGTCAGACGCATTTGTTTAATCAGCTTTTTCTCGCTGAAGGTTTCGCTGCCGACGATATGAATGCGCGCAATTTTTGACGGTCCGCTTTCTTCGATGGCGAAGTTGATTGCCACGCGGTTGCGTTCTTGCGGCGTCAGCGTCATTTCCACTTCGGCGTTGTAGAAGCCGAGGGTGACGTACTGTCGTTTCAACTCTTGCACCGCTTTTTCAAGCAAGGCGCGGTCGAAAATATGCGCTTCGGCAAGGCCGACTTCCTTCATCGCATGACGCAGGACTTCAGTTGAAAATTCCTTGTTGCCGGAAAACGTGATCGCGGAAACCGTCGGACGTTCGTCAATGGCGACGATTAGAACGTCATTTTGTGCGTCGATTTGAACGTCACGAAAAAAACCGGTGGCGTACAACGCTTTGATGGCGTCGGAAACCTTGGTTTCATCCACCGTATCGCCGACCTTGATTGGCAGATAGTTGAAAATCGTACCCGCTTCGGTACGTTGCACGCCTTCGACGCGGATGTCGCGCACCACGAACGGCTCGAACGCTTCGGCGCGGCTTGCGACCAGAGCAGAGGCGATGACGCCGCTGAGCAACAAGGCTTTGGTGAGTGTACGGATGCGGCTTTTCGGGCAGTCAGAGTAATCGGGCAAAGTCATTCGTCAGCGCTAAAAAAACAAGAACAATGATAAAGGCGATGCCGATTTTCGCACCGATTTCCATGGTTTTCTCGGAAACCGGACGGCCTCGCAGGATTTCTGCGGAATAATACAGCAAATGACCGCCATCCAGTAGAGGAATCGGCAGAAGATTGATGACGCCGAGCGCAATACTGATCAACGCGAGGAAAGTAATGAACGCCTCAAACCCCGCCAAAGCGGATTGCCCGGCGAAATCGGCGATGGTGACGGGGCCACTCAGATTCTTCAACGAAGCATCACCGATAATCATGCGCCCGAACATTTTCAGGCTCATCCACACCAGTTCACCCGTGCGCACCGTGCCTTTGACCAGCGCAGCGGCGGGGTTGGAGCGGACTTTGACGGTGTACATGTCGTGGACGTCCGGGTTGTAGGCAAGCGCGACACCGATTTGCGGCGTTGGTTCTTCGTCCGCATCAGATACGGCCACCATTTCCGGTGTGACGCTTATCTCAACGACATTGCCATCGCGTCGTACCGAAAGCTGCAACGGAGCGGTACCGTTTTTTCGTACAGTGCGGACAAAATCGCCCGGCGTTTCCAAGACGATGCCATTGATTGCCGTGACAATATCGCCATCGCGCAAACCGGCGTGTGCGGCAGGCTTGTCGGCAATAACGCGCTCAATCAGCGGCGCGCCGTAATACGGGTAAAGACCGAAGCGTTCAAAAACGCGTCCAGTCGCCTCTTCGTCACGCGTGTAATCGGTCAACGGAATCGTGACATCGAAAACACGATGGTTGCGGTCAATGGTCAGTGTGACCTCATGGCCAAGATTTTTCAGAATCTGCCAGCGCAAATCAGACCATGCGATGACGGAGGCGCCGTTGACCGCGACAACCAGATCGCGACTTTGCAGCCCGAGTGTTGCTGCGGCGGTGTCCGGTTGTGGGGTACGCAAAACGCTTTTGTAATCGGTGATGCCGACGATATAAGTCAGTGTCAGCAACAAGACAGCCAGCGCCAGATTGGTCAGCGGCCCGGCAGCAACAATCGCAAATCGCTTGCCGACCCGTTGCCGGTTGAATGTGCGATCAAGATCGTGATCGGCAACAACGGCGCCTTCTTCGCGTTCGTCAAGCATTTTGACGTAGCCACCGAGCGGAATGGCGGAAATGGCCCATTCCGTTTTGTCGCGACCAAGATGACGCGACCACAGGACTTTACCGAAGCCGAACGAAAAACGCAGAATTTTGACGTTGCATAAACGAGCAACGGTGTAATGTCCCAACTCATGCACCACGACCAGAACGCCAATGGTGAGCAAGAAAGCGACGACGCGAATCAGCAATTCAAAAAACATGGTGCGATTTTACGCGTGATCGGGGGCGGGCAGGGCATCGGCCAACTCGGAAGCTACGGCGCGCGCCTGCTGGTTCAGCGCCAGCGCGGAGGGAAGATCGACAGGATCAGGCGCCGAGACAAGCGTTGCGCACGTTCCTCGATTGATCACGGCAATGTCGGTGAAACGAATGCGCCGCGCGAGAAAAGCGGCAACGGCGATTTCGTTGGCAGCATTCAACACGGTGGTTGCGCCGCCGCCCGCCCGCAAGGCTTCGTAGGCGAGCGCCAAACAGGGGAAACGCTCGGCATCGGGTGGTGCAAAGGTCAGGTTTTTCATTCGGGTAAGCGCGAGCGGCGTAACGCCGGAGGCTATGCGCTCGGGAAACGCCAGTGCCTGCGCGATCGGCGTGCGCATGTCGGGTGTGCCCAGTTGTGCCAGCACCGAACCGTCTTCATACTCGACAAAGGAATGGATGACGCTTTGCGGATGAATGACAACTTCAATATCATCGAGTGGCATGCCGAACAGCCAATGTGCCTCAATCACCTCCAGCCCCTTGTTCATCATGGTGGCGGAATCGACGGAAATCTTCGCGCCCATGTTCCACACCGGGTGTGCACAGGCATCTTCCGGGGTAACATGCGCCAGCTTTTCCTCGGTCTGGTTGAGGAAAGGCCCGCCCGATGCGGTGAGAATGATTTTGCGCACACCGGCAGCGCGTTCGCCGCGTGCGGCATGGGTAGAGGGCAGGCATTGGAAAATCGCATTGTGCTCGCTGTCGATGGGCAGCAACGTGGCGGCATGGTTCCGAACCATCTGCATGAACCAGGCACCGCCAACCACCAGTGCTTCTTTGTTGGCGAGCAGGATACGCTTGCCGCTGCGTGCGGCAGCAACGGTGGAGGGTAGACCTGCCGCACCAATAATGGCGGCCAGTACCGTATCGATTTCCGGCAACGCGGCCACGGTGTCGAGTGCTTCGCTGCCAGCCAGCACACGTGTGGTGCTTTTTTGGCGTTTGAGATCGGCTTCCAACGATTGCGCGGCGGCATGATCGGTCAGTACGGCGTATGAGGGTTGGAACCGCTCAATCAGCGTCGCCATTTTCTGCCAGTTGCGACAGGCAGCCAGCGCCACCACGTCAAAGCGCTCGGGGTGACGCGCAACGATATCCAGCGTCGATGCGCCGATTGAGCCTGTGGCACCAAGCAGCGTCAAGCGGCGTTTTTGAGTCTTGTCTGACATGAGCTGTCAATGAGTATTTTGAGGAGTGCTTTAACGCCGCACGGCATGCGCGTAGTCATTTTTCAAACGAGCATGAACAAAGCCAGCGCAGCTACAGGCAACGTCGTCAGCAAGCTGTCGATGCGGTCGTAAATACCGCCATGGCCGGGCAGGAGATGGCTGCTGTCTTTGTAGTCAGCCAGCCGCTTGAGCAGTGATTCAAACAAATCGCCGATGACCGACAGAATCGTCAGCAACCAAACGAGCGCAATCCAGATGCCCCATTGCGCGACAATCGGCAGGGCATGCAGCGACGGAAAATGAGGGAGAATGAACGGCGCGGTTGCCAGTGCGTACACAGTGGCGGCAGCGAGCGCGCCCAGCACGCCTTCGCGGGTTTTGCCCGGGCTGGTTTGCGGTGCAAGTTTGTTTTTGCCGAAGGCTCGCCCGCTAAAGTAAGCGGCAGAATCTGCTAGCCAGATTAACACCAGAATGGTGAGCAGCGCCCATGGCGACACCACACGCAATTGCACGGACGCCAGCCAACCGCAGAACATCAGCCAACCGCATGCGATGGCAAACGAACCGCGTAGAAACGACGAGAGCTTGAGTGAGCGTCGTTCAAAGCGGGCGATCCAGAATGGTAGCGCGAACAATGAAACGAGCAGAGCGGCGAAATAGCAGGCGCACGACAGACTGATCAGTTCGACTTGCGTGAAACGCCACGCGCCAAGAGCGAGAAAAACAGCGGCCGTGAACAACGCCATCGGCAGCAGCCAGCGATAATGCGGCGAGGCGTCGATACCGAGTTGCGCGAAATGCTCCGAACTCAAAAGACGTCCCGCTTCAAATGCGGCGCCGATCAGGATCAACAACATCAAACACGCCCAGGCAATCGGCGGCAGCAAAAACAGTGCCGCGAGAAAGAGTATCAGCAAAACACCGCCGGTCATGACGCGTTGCATCAATGGCGAGTGGTGAACGTTGTTCATGATGACGAAACCGAAACCTTGCGGCGAACGCGTTGCGTGTTGCCCCGCATGTTGCCTTGCGCCGCTTCAACCTGCTCACTGGTGCGACCGAAACGTCGTTCGCGCTGTTGATAGGATGCAATCGCAGTGTCGAGCGCTTTGGCGTCGAAATCCGGCCACAAGGTATCGGTGAAATAAAGCTCGGTATAAGCCAGTTGCCAGAGCAGGAAATTGGAAATACGCTGTTCACCGCCGGTGCGAATGAAAAGATCAGGCTCGGGTGCATACGCCATTGCAAGATAAGGTTCCAACGCATCGGGTGCGGGCATGGTGTCGTCGAGCGCGGCGGGATGACGGCGAAAAAAAGCACGCGCCGCATTCATGATGTCCCAGCGTCCGCCATAGTTGGCGGCGATGGTCAATGTCAGCCGAGTGTTGTTTGCCGTTTTCTTCTCACCTGCGGCAACCAGTTTTTCGATACGCGCGCCGAAGCTGGCAATATCGCCGACGACTTTCAAGCAAATATTGTTTTTGTGCAGCTCATCAATTTCGTGTTCGAGCGCGCTGATGAACAAATCCTTGAGTAACGACACTTCTTCCGCCGGACGTCGCCAGTTTTCACTGGAAAAAGCGAACAGCGTCAGATAGTGAATATCGCGTTCAATCGCGGCGCGCACCAGCCCGCGCACGGCTTCAACGCCTTTTTTGTGACCGGCAACACGCGGCAGCAAGCGTTTTTTTGCCCAGCGTCCGTTGCCGTCCATAATGATGGCAACGTGGTTCGGCGTATCGCTGGAGGTGGGAATTGATTGGGTCGAGGAAACAAACATGATCGTGTGAACAAAGAATGAAGATTCTGGTGTTGTACCTCGGAAAACCGTCAGAAAAATGAACGAAAAATGACCGTGCGACGAACTGTCATCACACCGTCATCACTTCGTTTTCCTTTTCGGCAACAAGTTTATCGATTTCAGTGATGAAACGGTCGGTCAGCTTTTGCACTTCTTCCTGCGTGCGACGTTCTTCATCTTCGGCGATCTCGTGATCCTTGAGCAGTTTTTTCAATTGCTCGTTGGCGTCGCGACGAATATTGCGCACCGCAATCTTGGCGTTTTCGCCTTCGTGACGAACCACTTTGGTCAATTCTTTGCGGCGTTCTTCCGTCAGCGCCGGCATCGGTAAGCGGATCACGTCGCCCTGCGTGGACGGGTTGATGCCAAGGTCAGAATCGCGCAGCGCTTTTTCGATCATCGGCACCATTTTCTTTTCCCACGGTTGTACGGCGATGGTACGTGAATCGGCGAGCGTAACATTTGCCGCCTGCGTGATCGGCGTCATCGTACCGTAGTAATCGACCTGAATGTGGTCGAGGATGCCGGTGTGCGCGCGTCCGGTGCGGATTTTGACCAACTCGCCTTTGAGCGTTTCAAGCGAGCGCGTCATTTTGTATTCGGCTGTTTTTTTGATTTCGGTAATGGCCATGGTTTCCTCCTGTCAGTATTCTGAACGCAATCTCAGCAATGCACCAATGTGCCTTCGTTTTCGCCCATCACCACACGCTTCAATGCGCCGGGTTTGACGATGGAAAAAACGTTGACTTTCATGTCCTGATCGCGGCACAACGCCAGCGCAGTAGCGTCCATCACGCGCAGATTTTTGGTGATTGCTTCGTCAAACGTCAGCGACTCATAGCGCGTGGCATTGGGGTTCTTGTTCGGATCGTCGGTGTAGACGCCTTCGACTTTCGTGGCCTTGAGCACGATATCGACGCCGACTTCGCGTCCGCGTAACGCGGCAGCGGTGTCGGTAGTGAAGAACGGGTTGCCCGTGCCTGCGGCGAAAATCACGACTTTGTTTTCTTCGAGATAGCGCAGTGCCTTGCCACGAATGTACGGCTCGGCAACCTGATTGATTTGCAATGCGGATTGCACACGGGAAACGATACCGGCGCGTTTCAGGGCGTCCTGCAACGCCAGCGAATTCATCAGTGTCGCCAGCATACCCATGTAGTCTGCCGTCGCGCGATCCATGCCCGCCGCACCGGGGGCAACGCCGCGAAAGATGTTGCCGCCGCCGATGACAATCGCGGTTTGCACACCCATGCGCACGATTTCAGCAATTTCGGCGACGATACGGTCAATCACCTTGCGGTTGATGCCGAACGGGTCGTCACCCATCAGCGCTTCGCCGGACAGTTTGAGCAGGATGCGTTTGTAAAACGGAGCAGGCGGATTTTCAGCGGAGGCGGGCGAAGTATTCATGGCATCGGACGATTGATAAAACAATGAGATGATACAGGAAGAGGGTGCAATATTTGCACCCTCTTCCGTATAAACAAGCAATTATTTCGTCATTGCCGCAACTTCGGCGGCAAAATCATCCTTGCGCTTTTCGATACCTTCGCCGACGACGAAGAGTTCAAACGACAACACGGTGACTTTTTTGCCTTTCAGGTATTGTTCGACGGTTTCGTCGGGATTTTTCACGAAAGGCTGGCCGAGCAGCGTGATTTCTGCCAGATATTTGGCGATACGACCATCGACCATCTTGGCAACGATGTCCGCCGGTTTGCCGCTTTCGGCTGCCTGTGCTTCATAAATCGTACGCTCTTTGGCGATTACTTCCTGCGGTACCTGATCTTTCGAGATGCACATAGGGCGCGTACCTGCGACTGACGCCGCAACATGCAAAGCGATGTCTTTGCCAGTAGCTTCGTCGCCATCCAATTCAACCATCACGCCGATACGACCGCCGCCGTGCAGATATTGCACGATGCGATGCGTTGTTTCACGGCATGCAAAGCGGCGAATGGACAGGTTTTCACCGATCTTTTGCACCAATGCCTGACGCGTGGATTCCACGGTGCCTTCCGCGAGCGGCAATCCGGACAATGCTTCGACATCTGCCGGGCGTTTTTCGGTGACCGTTTGCGCGAGCTGACCGGCAAAGGCGATGAAGTCATCGTTGCGGGCGACAAAGTCGGTTTCGCAGTTGACTTCAACCAGCGCACCTTTTTTGCCGTCGGCGGCAACGAAACCGCCGATGATGCCTTCGGCAGTCACGCGATCAGCCGCTTTGTTGGCGCGTGCACCTGATTTGATACGCAACAGTTCCTCAGCCTTTTCAACCACGCCTTCTGCTTCTTGCAGCGCTTTTTTGCATTCCATCATGCCAAGCCCGGTGAGACGACGCAGTTCCATCACGACTTTTGCAGGGATTTCCATGTTTTATTTCCTTTGCTAAGATTGATCGCGGTTTGCCTAGCATTTCCGCAAGGCAAACCGTTGAATACAGGGGGCGACGTATCGCCGGTTTATTCTTTGGCTTCGCTCTCGGCGCTAGCTTCGGTAGCAGGAGCTTCAGGAGGCTCTTCAACAGGCGCTTCAGCGGGTGCGGGCGGTTCGTCGATGACTTCGGCGATACCTTCGACTTCGACGAATTCATCGCCGGCTTTCAAAATACCCGACAAAGCATCGTTTTTGCCTTCGAGCACCGTATCGGCGATGCCGCGCGCGTAAAGGCGCGTGGCGCGACTGGAATCGTCGTTGCCCGGAATCACGTAATCGATGTCGAGCGGCGAGTGGTTGGTGTCAACCACGGCGACGATGGGAATGCCCAAACGCTGCGCTTCGTTGACTGCAATTTTGTGATAACCCACGTCGATGACAAAAATCGCGTCCGGCAGCGCATCCATATTCTGAACGCCGCCGAGGCTTTGACGCATTTTGGCGAGCTCGCGGGTGAGCGTTAACGCTTCGCGCTTGCTCATGTTTTCGAACGTGCCGTCGGTTTCCATCTGTTCCAGATCTTTCAGGCGCTTGACCGATTGCTTGATCGTTTTGAAGTTGGTCAGCATGCCGCCGAGCCAACGATGATCGACGTACGGCATACCGGCGCGGGTCGCTTCTTCACGAATGATGTCGCGTGCCTGGCGCTTGGTGCCAACGAACAGGATCGTGCCGCGATTGGCGACGAGACGGCGCACATATTGCGTCGCTTCGTTGTACTTTTCGAGTGTTTTCTCGAGGTTGATGATGTGAATTTTGTTGCGATGACCAAAGATATAACCAGCCATCTTCGGGTTCCAGTAACGGGTTTGGTGTCCGAAATGGACGCCCGCTTCCAGCATTTGTCTCATGGTGACAGACATGATTTCTCCATAAATCAGGGTTAACCTCCACCGACAACTGGGCTGAAACGCGTTTCAGCACCCTGAAAAGTCGGTGTGTGAATTTGAACGCATGGCTTTAAGCACGATGCGTCCGTTTGTTTTTATCGCCCGTAAGCGGGTTCGGATTGTAGCATATTTTGGCGGAGAGTTTGATGGCAAAACTTTGTTATGCTTTGACTTTTACGTACGCGAGATGTTCATGACAGCACAAACCGAATTTCTGGCAGCGCAGGGTGGGCGGGTGACGCGTGATGCGGACGGCGTTGAAATGATTGCCAACTTTGGTGATTTCGCCCGCGAATGCGATGCCTTCGAGCAGACCGCGTGCATCTGCGACGCGGCGGACAGCGGCTTTTTACGTTTCTCTGGTGACGATGCGGCAGAGTTTTTGAACGGGCAGCTTTCCACCAACGTCAAAACGTTGCCCGTCGGACGCGGCGGTTACACTACCTACAACTCGCCGAAAGGGCGCATGCTGGCAAGCTTTTTTTTGTGGCGAACGGAAAACGTGTTTTATGCGCAACTTTCCGCCGACTTGCTCGAAACCATCCAGAAACGGCTGTCAATGTATGTGCTACGCGCCAAAGTGATGATCGAAAACGTCAGCAAGCAATACGCAAGCTTAGGTTTGTGCGGGCGCACGGCAGATGATGTCGCGCAGACGCTGATCGGACAGGCGTTGAGAATCGGCGACATTTGGTCGGGGAAGGGCATGATCGTTGCCGCGCTATCCGCGCGACGTTACCTGATTTTGGTTGAAACAGCGCAGCTTGCCGAAACTTGGCGCGTTTTGTCAGAACAGGCACAACCGGCAGGACGCATCCTCTGGCAACGCGCTGCGATTCTGGCGGCGATCCCCACAATCACTGAGGCAACGTTGGAAAAGCTGATTCCGCAAGCCGCCAACTGGGACGCGCTCGGCGGTATCGACTTCAATAAGGGCTGCTACGTCGGGCAGGAAATCATTGCGCGCACTCGCTATCTCGGGCGCGTCAAAGAGCGATTGTATCTCGCGCGCTGTGGAAAAGACGAAATTCTGACGGCGGGAACGCCGGTGTACAGCACGGCTTTCGGCGAACAGGCGTGCGGCATCGTTGTCAATGCTACGCCGGATCGTTCGGGGCTGGTTGTGCTTATTTCAATGCAGACCCAAGCGGAAAACGATGCTATTCACGCGCAAACGCCGGATGGTGCAATATTGACTTTTGAGCCTTTGCCGTATGCGTTATCTATGGAAGAAGCGATAATAAAAATAAAGCCATGACAAAAAAATAAAAAGCCGGAAAGAAAATATGGTCTTGAAAGTGCGGAACGATAGTGGCGGTAAAAAAACTAAAAAAGCCTATCGACAAAACCTCTATTTACCGCCGATCAATGTCATTCGTTTGTCATTATTGTAAAAATGTTGACATGGCATAGAAGTCTTTGTATTCTCATCACATTTGAATATTTTAGCTTCTACAACCGAAAGTAATCTCGCTCTACCCTTGACAGATTGATTCTGACTCATGTTTATTTTTATCCATTGCCACAACCCATCGTGGCGTAACTATCGAGTTTTCACCTAAATGCTCAAAAAAACTGCCTGAAAAAGAGGGACCGTTTTTTTCATAATTTTAAAAAGGATAATTCAATATGAAACCAATTAATGAACAACCCCGCCCCAAGGGGCGGGGTAT
>DAISYG010000052.1:0-15261 GCA_036825435.1 Casimicrobiaceae bacterium
AGGAGAAATATAGTGTTTATCGAGAATGAGTTGGTTGTCTGGTCGTCTTTCAATGATACGGACAACGCCCAACCCCATCCAACCATCGGTCAGTTCGGACTCAAGAGCCAATCGCAAACGCAATTCGCCAAGTTGAATTGCTGCAGGTGGCCCTGCAACGGAGTTGGTGTCATTAAGCTCGGCATCTATCGTCTGATAACGCGCCAGCGATTCAGGTGACGCATCAAAACTGATTTCTTCTGAACCGTGTCGTCTGATGGGAAGAGCCAGAATGACACGCTGGTCTTTCGTATTGGCAGGAATATCCAAGGGCTCAGGCGCACTGGTTTGCGATGGGATATTAAAGGGTGTGCCATCAGGAAGAATGCCGCGTGCTTGAAGAATAGAGACTTTTCCCAGTTTCAGAGCATCTTGGTCGATTTCCATTTCAGAAAAACCCCAGAAACATCCGCGCAGCGGTAAAGTCCGCGCGTGTGCGTAGAACTCAAAATAGCGTTCTTGCTGTTGAAACTGCTGCGGGCGTAAAAATGCTCCTTCTGCCCAAACAACTTTTTTTTGCCACATCATAATTGTGCGTCTTAATTTGTATTAAAGGAGAGATTATGGGGAAATGAACACCTGTTGCGCATCAATGTTTATGTTATATGCTTCTTCAGGCTTCAGCATACCGGAAACCACGGGAATGCCTGAAAAATAACTGACTTCAGACGCTGGTGAAACAGCATGCGTCGTTCGCCAGATACTTTTTTCAAGATCGCGATAGGCAACCAATACCCCGATTGCCGTTGTTTCCAAATGCCCCGGTCTTGTCAAAATGCGTGTTTCGCCCGGATAAAGAGTAAATTCTTCCTTCCCTAACAGATCGCCACCTAGTGTGGCAGTGTCTTTGTCAAAAAGAGAAAAAAAATCCGCACTGGAAAAAAGCGCAACGGACTTGAGTTCATAAATGCGAACGGCCACCGGGGATGGGCGGCCATTGATGTCAGGATTAATTTGGGCATTGGCTGATATGTGCAGCGTTAGAGCAACGGGTTCCATCGGTCTTGGACCAAGGGCGCAACTTGTCATGGTGATAGTTATACCCATCATTAGTAAGACATTGAATAAAAACAAAAAAGAGAAAGCTCTGAATTTGGCAATGACTGTATTCACATTGAATCTCTTGTGTCTTGTATTTTGACGAATGATGGACTTTCGTTCCCAGATTAGGGTAGTATCATACCGGCTTTGTGCATTTAAGACAAAGTCTTGTTGTTGAAAAAACGGGCCGTAAGACAAAAGGGCGGGTTGATGATATTTGCAATACGTGATACGTGCACGGTTATTGTTACAAAATAAACCTGATTTAATATGCAAGAGATTTCTGAAAAATGCGTGAATGAAGTTAGATAGGGCTAAGCTCATTAAAAGCGTAATTTGTTTACAACAATGAAGTGGATTTCAATATGGCGCTGTCGAGCGAAGCAATCTTTCAAAGTTTCTCAGAGAAAAATCAGATAAAACAGTATGGTCAACAACATAATCAAATACGGTTTATTTGTTGTTTTATGCGGTTATGTTATTAACTCATGAGATACATACGGTAGCGACAGAAAAAATTTTTGGAAATCATGGAAAATATTCTGGGTTCTTTTGATGATTCGCAAAAGGGAGCAAAAGGCAATTCCGTGCAGAACGTTATGCCGGTTGCGGGGCAATTGGGGTTAGCATCTGATTTGCCAGAAGTGATCACTGGAACAAATCCATTAACGGCGGCGGCCAATCCGCTGTTGAATTTGATCCCTCAGTTGCGGACGTCGTTACAACAACCAGATCCGGGGACATTGCATAACCAGTTGGTACAACAGATTCAGCTTTTCGAACAGCGAGCCCGACAGGCGGGAATATCCAATGAAACAGTGATTGGTGCGCGGTATTGTCTGTGTACGGTACTTGATGAGATGGCCGGACAAACGCCATGGGGCGGGGCGGGCATCTGGACAAAATACAGCCTCTTGGTGGTATTTCATAAAGAAACTTGGGGTGGTGAAAAATTCTTTCAGCTTTTGGCTAAACTGGCGCAGAACCCACAACAGCATCGTGATCTTCTCGAATTGATGTATTACTGTATTGCTTTGGGATTCGAAGGACGTTTTCATGTTGTAGAAAATGGGCGCGCACAGTTGGAAACCCTCAAACAGAGATTGGTCAAAATTTTGCGTACCGCAAAAGGTGATGTTGAGAAAGGATTGTCTCCGCATTGGCAGGGTGAACAAGGTAATCAGCAAAAAATTTGGTCATTGTTGCCCGTGTGGGTTGTGGCGGCAATGGCAGGTCTGATTGCTTTACTGGTTTATTTATGGTTTGTCTTTGGTTTGGCTCGTTTGTCGGACGATGTATTTGCGTCCATCAATAGCATTCGATTGCCACGCATCATGTTATCGCAACCGGCTGCCCCACGATTAGCTAAATTCCTTGAACCAGAGATACGAGAGGGTCTTGTGACGGTACATGATGAGGCCGACCGCAGCACCGTCATTTTGCGGGGAGATGGATTGTTTGACAGCGGGTCAGATCGGATACGACCACGCTACGAACATGTGATTGCAAGGGTAGCCGCAGCATTGAATGATGTTCAGGGCGCCGTATTGGTGGCCGGTTATACGGATAATGTACCCATTCGTACTTTGCGCTATCCGTCAAACTGGCAACTTTCACAGGCGCGCGCCGATTCAGTAAAAACCATGCTGGAGAAAAAATTAACGGTTCCCAGCCGAGTGCGTGCCGAAGGACGTGCTGATGCAGATCCTGTGGCCCCCAATGATTCGTCTGCCAATCGTGCATTGAACCGGCGTGTGGAGATTGTTTTATTACTGTCTCCGACAGAACGTGATAACCAATTGCGAAAACAACCATGATCTATCGTCTTTTCCGTCTTCTTTTCAGCCGGCGAATGTTGGTTTTTTTGGGATTGCTGGCGCTCGCCGCGATCATCTGGTTTGGTGGTCCGCTATTAGCGATTGCCGATTACCGACCATTGGAGCCTGCGCGGACACGCTGGATTTGTATCATCGCGATTTTCGGCGTGTGGATAATCCGCTCATTATTTCGTTGGTGGCGCGCCAAAAATATTAACGACAAACTGCTGTCCAGAATGGCCAAGGCGCGCGAATCGGAAGCAGCGTCCTCCAAAATCATTCAGCCCGGAGAAGAAGAGGTTGCTGTTCTGCAAGCACGGTTTAATGAAGCCATTGCTATTCTGAAAAAACGGCGTACCAAATCATCATCGGCGGGGCGTGGATGGCGCTTGTTTTCCCGACAATATCTTTATGAACTGCCTTGGTACATATTCATTGGAGCACCGGGCTCCGGCAAAACAACGGCGTTGATCAACTCAGGTCTTTCTTTTCCTTTAGCGGAGCGCTTTGGAAAAGCCGCGGTTCGTGGTGTAGGCGGAACACGTAATTGCGACTGGTGGTTTACGGATGAAGCGGTGCTTTTGGATACCGCTGGACGCTATACCACACATGAAAGCAATGAAGCAGTGGATAAAGCGGAGTGGGGCGGTTTCTTGGATTTGTTAAAACAATTTCGCCCGCAACAACCGATTAATGGTGTGATTTTGACCATCAGTGTTGCCGATCTTTTGTCGATGGATGCGCAGGCACGTATGCAGCACGCGCTACAGTTGAAAAAACGGCTGAATGAATTGAGGGAAGATCTCGGAGTACAGTTTCCTGTTTACGTCATGGTTGCGAAAGCGGATCTTCTGGCGGGCTTTTCGGAATATTTTGACAGTCTGGGAAAAGACGAGCGTGCTCAGGTATGGGGGTTTACCTTCCAGCATACAGAGTCGACACTGACGCAAGCGATGATTCATGAAACTTTTCTGAGAGAGTTTCAGCTTCTGGACGAACGAATCAATACAGGGCTTGCCGAGATTTTATTGCAAGAACCGGATCTTGCCCGAAGAGCCAAGATTTACGCTTTCCCCCAGCAATTTGCCGGATTACAAGATCTTTTGTTGGAAATGGTGGAAATCATTTTCACCGATTCAAAATTCACGACACCTCCTGTCCTGAGAGGTGTTTATTTCACAAGTGGAACTCAGGAAGGCACGCCTTTTGACCGAATTTTGAATTCGATGCAGAAAAAATTCGGGATAACGGCGGGGACGCCGAGCGCATTTGTTGGAGAGTCAGGGAAAAGCTTCTTTTTGCACAATCTGCTGACCCAATTGATATTCTCGGAATCTCATCTTGCCGGACGAAACGTGCGTTGGGAGCGGCGCCAGCGTTGGTTGCGTCTGGCAGGGTACACCGGAGTTTGTGCATTGCTGGGACTTGCCATCACGGCATGGTGGATCAGTTATGAAAAGAATCGCCGTTATATTGCAGAGGTGGGTGTTAGTGCAGACAAGCTGGCCAAGCTTGTGCAGTCGGCACCGCGTGAAATCCAGTCGGATGTTATAGACCTTGTACCGGTAATGACAGACGCTCATGAATTACCCTACAGCAAATATTTTACTTTTCCAGATGCGCCGTTAAGCTATCGCTGGGGGCTTTATCAGGGAAATAAACTGGGAGCGGCTTCAAATATTGCTTATCAGCGTATTTTGGAAGATTCTCTGCTTCTGTTGGTGTCACAACGCGTTGAACGAGCATTGAGAGAAACACCTCCCGATGATCCCTTGGCTAATTATGAAGCGCTGAAAATGTATCTGATGCTTTACGAACCGGAACATTACGATGGTGAGGCGCTCAGGGACTGGATTTTGGCAGATTGGGACACTTCACTGCCTTTCGAAATACCCAAGGAAGAGCGTGACGAACTGGATCTGCATCTGAACAATCTTTTATTGCCACGGGTGGTCAGTTCACCGTTTCCGCAAGATGAGAATTTGGTCTTGGAAACACAGGCACGACTGGCTTACTTTACACTGCCGCAGCGTGTTTACAGCCGCTTGAAACGGCAGTTAATGCGAGAGCACAACGATATTATTCCTTTTACCGTTGCTGGTGCTGGCGGTGTTCAGGCACCTCTGGTGTTTATCCGCCACAGTGGGGCGCCCTTGACAGAAGGGGTGCATGGTCTGTTCTCCTATTACGGCTACTATGAAATTTTTTCCAAAGAGGTTTCCAGTGCTGTATTGCGAATGGTCGAAGAAGAAGATTGGGTGTTGGGTGGTCACCAGAAAAAACTATCAGACAGAATTGCCGACTGGGATAAAAATAAATTGATTCTCGAAGTCAGACGCCTTTACCTTCTTGATTACGTCAAATATTGGGAAACATTTTTGGATGATGTACGCCTGATCAGGCCAACATCACTTCAGCAAAGCATCCAATTGGCCAAAATTCTCTCCAGCCCAGATTCTCCGATGGAGCAGTTTGTGCGCGCGGCATCTGATGAGACTACTTTGATCCGCGTACCCAAAACCACCAGTGATCGCTCATTGTTTGATCGTGCCAAGAATCGCCTGCGTACAACGAAAACCGATGTTGAGCGGGTGATCGGCCCCATTACTGCGGGTGGAAGAGCACCACAAAGATTGGAGTCCATTGTTGATAATCGCTTTGAAACATTGCGCCGATTAGCCGATCCAAACAACACCGGTGCGAGCGGGCTTGAAGGGGTGAAACAAACGATTAATGAGTTGTACACTTATTTGCTGGCAACGGAATCGGCTTTGCAAAGCGGCTCGCCACCGCCGTCCAATGCCATGGCGAGCAAATTGCGTGCGGAGGCCGCGCGGTTGCCGGAGCCTTTGCGCAGCATGATGTCAGAGTTGGCAACTTCGGGTTCCGCTCATATAGCCGGAGCAGCGAGAGCCAATTTAAGTACCAGCCTGTCATCAACCGTCAGTGACTTTTGCCGAAAAGCCATTGCAGGGCGTTACCCGTTCAATGCTAACGCCACTCAAGAAGTGACGGCGGACGATTTTGCCAGAATGTTTTCGCCTCATGGTTTGATGGATGATTTTTTTCAGAAGAATTTGGCATCCATTGTTGACATGTCCAGCAACCCTTGGCGATTCAAACAGGGTGTTGATAATGTGCCCAGAGGCGGAACGGCGTCTCTGGCGGCATTCCAACGGGCTGCCGTTATCAAGGATGTTTTTTTTCGCCAGTCAGGAAATCGTCCTTCGTTTCAGATAGAAATCAAACCAGTGGAGATGGACGCCTCAATTACTGATTTTACGTTGGACGTGGACGGACAGATTGTGAAATACAGCCATGGTCCGCAAGTGCCTACAAGCATAACTTGGCCCGGACCACGAAACAGTGGACAGGTGCGTACGCAATTATTACCCAATGTCAGCGGCAGTTCAGGCTCATTGGTGGAAGGTCCGTGGGCACTTCATCGGTTATTTGACAAAGCGCAGATTACGCAAGGTAGCTCCCCGGAAAAACTCATGGTTGCCTTGAATTTGGATGGAAGACGGATTGTGTTGGAAGTAACATCAAGCAGCGTACAAAATCCGTTTCGCTTGCGGCAAATTAGAGAATTCAACTGCCCCAGCGGTTTTTGAAAATAAGCCTATGTCAGAACTCCACTTTTGTTGCTATGGAAAACTGCCTGTTTTTGGTGATTTCATTACCCGTGGAAACGATAAAGGTTTTATCCGCTATCTGGATCAATGGTTTCAACAAGGATTACCGACGCTACAGATGACGGAAGGTTCTGTTGCACGCCAACAATATTTGGCGGCACCTGTCTGGAATTTTTTATGGCCGGATGTTTTTGGGCAAGGCAAAGTTGGCTTGGGCGTTGTGACACCGTCCCATGATCGTGTAGGCCGTTTGTTTCCATGGATACTGCTTGGCACTCAAGAGTTGAATCGTTTTCAACCGGTAACGCTGGCAGGATTAAAAGAGTTTTATTGGTCGATGGGTAGTATTGCTTTTAATGCCGTCAAGCGGCAGCACTTTCCTGACGATATTGAACATGAGTTTGCCGCGCTTGATATACTTTTCATGAAAGCTCGGCAAAAATTTGTGGATGAACCCCATGAAAATGAAGATGATGTTTTGTCGATTCTTGGCATACCCTCTGAAAAAGGTGGCGAGACGATCAGTGACCAGACAACCGTTCCATTATCAGAAAATTATTTACCTTGGGCAGAACTGCCGATGATTTTTGATGCGACTGGCGGTACCAGTTATTGGTGGACAAATCAATATAACGGTGGCGCATTGCGAGGGTTTGTACATCACGGCGGGTTAACCACGCCATTGTTGAAAACGCTTTTCAAGGGTATTGATCTGTAAGACGTAGCCGATCTCATTACATTGTAAATATTATGGCCATCCAAGCATTAAAACCCGGGTATCGACTGAACGAATTTGAGATTCGCCGAACGGTAGGCGCGGGTGGTTTTGGCATTGTTTACGAAGCGTGGGATCATTCATTGAGCCGAACCGTCGCGATCAAGGAATACATGCCTTCATCGCTGGCAGCACGAACGGTAGGTGTCACGGTTCATGTTATCTCTGAGGAGCACGCTTCGGTATTCTCGAAAGGCATGCGCAGCTTCATCAATGAAGCGCGAACATTGGCGCAATTTGATCATCCGGCGCTGTTGCGCGTTTATCGTTTTTGGGAGCAGAACGGGACAGCGTATATGGCCATGCCTTTTTATCGAGGCTGTACGCTGAAAGATTTGGTACGCAATCACCCAGAATTAATCAATGAAGGTTGGTTGAAACGTGTTTTATCGTCGTTGCTCGATGTGCTGACTTTTCTGCATAAGCACGATTGCTTTCATCGGGATATTGCGCCGGATAATATTTTCATTCTCGAAAATGGTACTCCTGTTCTTCTGGACTTTGGTGCTGCCCGAAAAATGATTGGGGAAGAAGAAGATATCCAGACGATTATTCTGAAACCTGGATACGCGCCTGTTGAACAGTATGCTGAAGATGGCTCTATGCCGCAAGGTTCCTGGACGGACGTTTACGCACTGGCTGCCGTAACGTATTTTGCGATGATCGGTCGTGCACCACCGAGCTCGGTGACCCGTGCAGTGCAGGATCCTCTGGTTCCGCTGGAAAAACAGGCGTTGCCCGGATATTCAGCCCAATTTTTGAGGGGGCTTGATCTGGGTTTGCGCGTAAATCCACAGTCTCGTCCTGCAACTGCTGAAGATTTTCGACAGGCATTGAGCGTTCCGCGATCAGACTTTTATGCTCAAGCGGCAACGCGCAAACAAACAACTCCTGCTGCATCGACAAAATATATTGAGGAAGAAACGAGTCAGGAAGATACAGACAAGACGCGCATTTTTGTTTATGAAAATAACGGCGGAGCGGTACGCCCTGTTGAAACAGTAGTTGCCCCACCTACATATGAAGATCTTCGACCGATTTCCCCAGAGGTACAGAAAACCATCAATACCTCAACAAAAGATTCATCTTTGCGTACCGATTATAAGTCCGAACCAATAATCGCTGCCGCAACAGAAAGTGTCGGCACGAAAGAGCCGGAAGTTGTTTCCGAGCTGATGATTCAAAAGAAAAAGTCTAATCCGTTGCCAATTTTGAAAGAGCATATGGCTGAACCTGAACCGGCAATCACTGCTGCGACAGAAAACGTTGAGAAGACAATACAGGAAGCTGTTTCTGAGTCCACTACAGCAGCGCCAGCGCTGGAAGAACTTGAGCCTGAATCAGCAGCCATTGCCGAAACAGAGCGCGATGAAACAATATCGTCGGAAGTTGCGTCTGTTCATGAAAGAAAAAAAATTGATCTATTGCAAATCTTGAAAGAAAGGCGAATACCGATTGCGATCCCTGCGGGCATTGTCGGCGTTACTTTATTAGCGGGGGTATTGGCATTATGGCCTATCGCCGATGAGCCACAAGAAAATAATATCGTAGAGAGTAATGCGGAGGCATTATTCGATAAAACACCGGAGGTGACAACATTTCACTTGCAAGACGAACAACTGGTCAATTCCCCAGCATTAGTTGATCCGATAGTTACATCAACAGAGCAAGATACCATCGTCGATCTTGATGAAGGCGCTTGGCAAAACGCGTTGGAAGCGTTCAACGCTTATTTGCAAGGTTTTCCTAACGGTCGATACGTTGTCTTGGCCAAAGAAAAAGTGGCAGTAGCGGCACTTGAGCAATCGGCTATTGCTCCGATATCCACGGAGCAAATCACTTCGCAACAATCTGATGAAATGCAAAATCCTGTGTTTGAGCCTGATGATGAGGCTTGGGAAGAGGCTGCAAAAATAGCAACACCAGATGCTTTTAGCGTTTATCTGCAAAAATTCCCTAATGGGAAGCATACAGCCATCGCGAGACGTGAGCTTGAAAAAGAACGGGCTATTGCAATAAATACACAACTACCTCAAGCTAAAGAAGAGCAGTCGGAAGGAGTGATGGAATTGCCTGTATGGTTGCAAATCAAGCCTTGGGGTACGGTCCGTGTTGGTGGAGAAGATCGAGGCGTTAGTCCGCCCCTGAAAAAATTGACGCTACCAATCGGTACGCATAAGATAGAAATTGAAAATCCTTCTTTTGAGACCATAGAAATTGAATTCGTTGTCAAAGAGGGAGAAAGAAACATGTTGGCGGTTGATTTCTGACAAGAAAGGAAAACGGATGAAAAAAGCAGGTATATTATTGCTTTTGCTACTTGTTGCACCGTGGGCAATATCAAGGCAGGAGCTTCCATTTTGTGAAGAGTTGCCCGGGATGCAGCGCAAAAGTAGCACGGTTCAGGAAAAGATGGCGCAAGGCATTGCTGCTTTTGACCAAGGTGAATATTCGCGCGCAGCTAATGCGTTCAAACAAGCTTTGCATTTAAATCCTTCTCCTGCGGATGCAGGAGTTGCATACAAATATTTGGCTTTCTACTATTGCATTAATGGTGCAGCGTTGCAATGCGAAACCGAGTTTCTTCGAGCGTTGCAGGCTGATCCGGAATTCGCTCTGGAGCCGGCCGAACAAAATCATCAAGCTTGGTCAGGAGCCTATGTCCGTGCCTTGACGAAACACCAGGGACAGTGCGTTCCCAAACCTGCGGTGCAGGTAGCGGCAGCAACGCAAACACCATCGCAATCGGAAGAACAAGGAGCAATACAAACGCCATCGCAGCCGGAGAAAAAAAGCGCGGCGCAACCAAAGCAAAAGAGCGCGGTGAAAACGAAACCATCGACGCTATCGACGGCGGAGCAAAACGATACGCCATCTATGAAATTAGACAAGAGTGAAAAAGCTGATGAGAGGGTGAAGCATCTGACGAATCAAGAGGCGGCGGGCAAAGGTGTCGCCATATTGAGACTAAATGTATTTCCTTGGGGAACAGTGTACGTTGATGGCAAAGAGGTGGCACTGACGCCTCCTCAAAAAGAGGTGGAAGTTACGGCGGGAATGCGTCAGGTTGAGGTTCGTAGCAACAACAGCGCGTCGACCTTTTCGCAAACTTATACACTCGCGCCAGGAGAAGAAGTTGTGTTATCGTATCGGTTTTAATCATCCTCAGCCATGAAATCAAAAAATATTTATCTTGTTTTAGTGTTGGCACTGACAATGGGTGTGTTGACTTCTTGCGAAACTGTCCCGGAGCAGCCTCCGTCGCCTCCGCCTACACCTGAGGAGATCGCAGCTGAGAAATCAGCGGAAGCCTTGCAGCAAGGCATTGCACTTTATGAAAGAGGTGATTTTGAGCTGGCCATCCGAATCCTTTCCACGACGAACTGGATATGGGATGCCCCCTCACCCGTGGCAACAAAAGTGGAAGCACACAAATATATGGCTTTCAGTTATTGTGTCACGAATCGCGAAGAACAGTGCCAAGAGCAATTTGAGCATGCGTTGCGACTGGATAAAGATTTCATCTTGTCCGAAGCGGAGCGTGGGCATCCTTTATGGTGGAGAACCTATTTACTTGCCTATTATATTGTTGAAGGTAAAAAGCGAGTAAATGCCGACTTGGAAAGCTCATCATGACACTCATTGCCTGCACTTTGCGAAAATAACCGAAAACCAAATGCCGCGTTTTGAACAGAAGAGGGAGAAGGAGGAAATGTGGATCTGAGTGTATGCTTTGCTGAAATTGCGGGAGAGCATTCTTGTGGGCCGGACTTTGAATACCATCCCGAGTTTCTGGCACTACAGGAAGCGACATTAAGTAAACCCGAACAGCAATTCGGAGAAACGGTTATTCCCGCCGAGCTTCCGGACTGGCGCGCTGTTGAAAAACAGGCACTGGCGCTTTGTGCCCGGACAAAAGATTTGCGCATTGCTGTGATACTGGCGCGTGCCTGCCTCAAAAATTACGGAATAGAAGGTTTGGCGCAAACCCTACAGTTGATCCTGCAATGGCTACAGCAATATTGGGATGACGTACACCCACGCATCGAAGCAGATGGCGAGGAACACGATCCTTTTTTGCGTACTAACGCCCTGATGCAGTTGGTTGATACTGAAGCGTTGATTGCCGATTTGCGAAGCAACGTGGTGATTTCGCCGCCGGGAATGGGCTCGATTCAAGTGCGCCAATTAGAGATGCTGATTGACGGCAAAATCATGGACAGTGTGCCCGGAAGCACGCCTGAACAAGTATTGGCGGCATTGCGTGAAGCCAAGCATAATAGCGAGCCTACCGTGCTGGCGCTGGAGCAGGCGCGAGAGCATTTAGAAGTCATTGATCGACTCCTTCATAATCGTCTGGGCGACATGCAGTCGCCTGACCTAGACGTTTTGCTACAGCTTTTGAGCGCGTTGACGCGACCACTTCAAGGAGAGGATACCGAAAATACGGATGTCGATGCAGCAATGACAGAATCGGCGATGGCTGACAACCAAGGGCGAGCAAGATCGGGAGAGATTCGGTCACGCGACGATGCTTTGCGGGCGTTGGATCGCGTATGTGTTTATCTTGAGCGGCACGAGCCGACCAACCCGGCACCGTTCTTGTTGCGTCGCGCCAAAAAGTTGATGACCTCGAATTTTCTTGAGATTATCCAAGACTTGGCACCAGACAGCGTTAATCAAATTGAACGAGTTACCGGCCCCAATCAGTAATAAAGATCACAGAAACATCGTCTTTTTTTATCAAGGAGAAGTCAAGTGAGTACCACCAAGCCCATCACCAAAACTGGCAAAAGCGGTCAAAAATTTATTGCTCGTAATCGGGCTCCGCGTGTCCAGATCGAATACGATGTTGAAATTTATGGCGCTGAGAAAAAAATCCAGTTGCCTTTTGTCATGGGGGTTTTAGCCGAGTTATCGGGCAAACCGCTGGAGCCGCTTCCTGATATTGCGGATCGCAAGTTTCTCGAAATTGATTTGGACAATTTCGACAGCCGAATGAAAGCCATGAAGCCGCGCGTTGCGATGCAGGTACCCAACATGCTGACCGGAGACGGCAATCTGAATATTGATATTACGTTTGACAGCATGGATGATTTTTCGCCGGCGGCTGTCGCGAAAAAAATTGAGCCATTGCGGAAGCTGCTTGAAGCCAGAACCAGTCTGTTCAATCTCTTATCGTATATGGACGGCAAAACCGGAGCTGAAGAATTGATCAATGAAGTGCTGCATGATCCGGCGCTTCTGAAAACATTGGCTGCAACACCCAAGCCTGCCGCGTCTGAGGCGCCGCCTGCGGCAGAGTCCGAGAACCCGTAAGCGAGCATATGGAGATTTGACATGGCTACAAACAAGACCCAGCAGGCGGCAGTCGCCCAAACGCAAACAGTCGAGACGCAAGAGTTTGCCTCGTTGCTGCAAAAGGAATTTCGTCCAAAAACAGAGCAAGCCAAGGAAGCCGTTGAAAACGCCGTGCGTACACTGGCGGAACAGGCATTGAGTAATGCGTCAGTAATTTCGAAAGATGCTTATCAAACGGTCGAGGCGATCATTGCCGAAATTGATCGCAAAATGTCCGAGCAAATTAACGCGATCATGCACCACCCTGATTTTCAGGCGTTGGAATCGGCATGGCGGGGACTGCATTATCTTGTACACAATACCGAAACCGACGAATTATTGAAAATCCGTGTATTCAATATTTCCAAAAAAGAATTGCACCGCACTCTGCGGCGTTACAAAGGTACGGGTTGGGATCAGAGTCCGATTTTCAAACGCGTCTATGAAGAAGAATACGGACAATTCGGCGGCGAACCCTATGGTTGCCTTGTCGGCGACTATTATTTTGATCATAGCCCGGTCGATGTTGAACTGTTGCGCGAAATTGGCAAAATATCGGCGGCTTCTCATGTGCCGTTCATTACAGGTGCCGCACCGACCGTAATGCAAATGGATTCATGGCAGGAATTGGCTAACCCGCGCGATTTGACGAAGATTTTCATGTCCACAGAGTATGCGCCGTGGCGTAGCTTGCGTGATTCAGACGACTCTCGCTATATCGGATTGGCGATGCCACGCTTTCTGTCTCGTTTGCCTTATGGCATTAACAGCAATCCGGTCGATGAGTTCGATTTTGAGGAAGACACCGATGGCGCGGATCATGCCAAATTCACTTGGGCCAATGCCGCTTATGCGATGGCGGTGAACATCAACCGTTCCTTCAAATATTATGGTTGGTGTACCTCAATTCGTGGTGTTGAGTCAGGTGGTGCGGTAGAAGATTTACCCTGTCACACTTTCCCGACAGATGATGGCGGTGTTGATATGAAATGTCCGACAGAAATCGCCATTTCTGACAGACGTGAAGCCGAGTTGGCCAAAAACGGTTTCATGCCGTTGTTACACCGCAAAAACAGCGATGTTGCTGCTTTTATCGGCGCACAATCTCTGCATAAACCCGCTGAATATTACGATGCTGATGCGACCGCCAACGCCAATTTATCCGCGCGCCTGCCATATATGTTTGCCTGCTGCCGGTTTGCACATTATCTGAAGTGTATCGTGCGCGACAAAATCGGTTCTTTCAAAGAACGCGATGACATGGAGCGCTGGTTAAACGACTGGATTATCAACTACGTTGATGGCGACCCGCTGAACTCTTCACAAGAGACCAAGGCTAAAAAACCGCTGGCCGATGCGAAGGTAACAGTGGAAGAAGTGGCGGACAACCCGGGTTATTACACCTCCAAGTTTTTCTTGCGGCCACACTATCAACTAGAGGGGTTGACTGTTTCTTTGCGTTTGGTATCCAGATTGCCCTCGCTTAAAGAAGGGAAAACCAGCGCGCAATTGAAACGAGATCGTTAAAAAAACGTTTCAGTACTATGCAATAGTTTTTTATTTGTGTAGAATATGCGACGTAATTGAGTCATGCTTGTGGTCTTGGCATTGAAAGACCGATTTTCAACCTAACGTACGGGAGTAAAAGAATGTCAATCTGCATGTTTATGAAAGTAGATGGAGCAAGCGGTGAATCCAAAGATGCCAGCCACAGCGGTTGGACAGACATTGATTCTTTTTCATGGGGCGCAACACAACCGGGCACCATGGCAAGCGGTGGCGGTGGTGGCGCAGCGAAAGTCAGCTTCAATGATTTGACGGTTGTGGCGAAAGTAGATCGCGCAACACCAGCCATTTTGAAAAATTGTTCATCCGGCAAACACCTCGGAAAAGTCGAGATTTCCACATGCAAAGCCGGTGGCGATCAGATCGAATTTTCCAGAATCACGCTGACTGACGTCATGGTGACGGCGGTACAGTTTTCCGGCACGGAAGACAATCAAGTGTTGGTCAACTACAGCTTTCAGGCATCACAAGTGCGCCAGCAATATTGGGAGCAGTTGGAAAGCGGTGGTCGTGGTCCCGAAGTGCAAATGGGCTGGGATGTCAAACAAAACGTCGAGATGTAATTTTGCATCGCGTCCATAGGGGCAGCACAGAACAAGGCAAAGCCCCCGGCATTAACGGGGGCTTTGTTCTAAAAATGATGGTTTGTCACAATATGACGACAAACATGTCATCGGAGAGGTTCTGAAGCATATCTATGCAGTAAATGATGGCTCCAAGCGCGGACTTTTTTAGGAAACTACTGATTCATGTCGCGAGCGTGAGCAAGACAAGGCGCGAATTTTCCAAAATGCGCGACGAAAAAGCGCAGTTTACAAGGGTGTAAATGAGCATTTTGAGGATTATTCCAACGCAGTATTGCTTGAGCGCAGCGATTATAGTCAACAATCTAAATAAATAGACAAATTGTATTACCCCATCCGACGTCATCCCCGCGAAGGCGGAGATCCAGTCAACGTGGTAAATACTTCTGGATTCCCGCCTTCGCGGGAATGACGCCACAGGAATAGAGATACTTTTGTTTTGTCCAATTATTTAAGAGTTTAAC
>DAISYG010000053.1:0-14897 GCA_036825435.1 Casimicrobiaceae bacterium
GCCTTACCGTGTAATACGGATAAATCAGCACTTCTCCATGTCCATCGGGATTTAACTGTACTGCTTGAACATTTAGCGAAAAATAGCAGGCAGAAAAAACTAAGGCTGTCAGAACGTATTTTTTGATTACAAATATTCTATTCATTTTCAACCTTTTTTACTGATCCACTTCTATTTTTCTCGCATAATTATGCGGCGTAGTTACCCCGTAAATTGAGCGCGCAATCTTTCCATCCGACAGGGCAATCCCCGCATTCGTATAAGTTATAGCAGAAAAGCCAATAGCGGGAGCTCCGTGATATTTTACTTTTGCATTTTTTACTACGGTCCCATCAGAATAAACAATCATCGTGTCTACATTACTTAACTCTCCATTAGGGTTCGATCTATCATAAATTTCAACCTGCCCATATCCAGAATCAAACCTTATTTCTGAAAAATCAGACTTATCGGGAAAATCATAAGGCCCTCCATTGGGACCAGCAAAGCAACGAGAAACAATCTTATTATTTGATAAAAATAGTTTGCTTGTTGTTAACGTAGAAGTAGTGTTTCTAAACTCCTCAACACCTGCTGCATATCTCGACGATCCACCATAATGAGCTCCTAAAAAACCAGAACATGAAATACCATTACTCTCACGGTTTCTAAGATCATATCTGAACTGATACCAAAACTTATCTAAAGAATCTAACGTGTAGGTTAATGGAAAGGTAGTAATCCATGCAGTTTTTGAGGTCGTCGTTTCAGCAAGCACAAAATCATTGGAAAAAGAACTAACCGTCAGCGCGGCTTTTACCGCATCGGCTGTCCCTTCTTTCCATTCTGAAACAAAAAGAGTTCCATCGTTCCCGCGAACCACACTTACCGAATGCGCGGAAGTCATGTCCGGCTTGTCGCTGCTCGCTTCTGTATATCCAAGCGCCGCACCCGATTTAGCGAATTGCGCCAACGCGGTTGCCTTGATATTGAAACTGAAACCGGATTGCACATTGATCAGCGTAGCGTGACCGAAAAGCCCTCCGGTATTGGCGTCTTTGACATCCTGCGCCGCCATCTCATCCGTTATGCCACAGACTGGTGGCGTTACCCCACCGTTACCATCGAACGTATAACCAGGCCTCATGTGATCGTAAGTCAGCGTATCGCTGGAAATCGTTCCCATTTCGATAACTTCAATATAGCCTTCTTGAACGCGTGATTTGGGTGCGATATGGCTAAAAGGCAATTGAGCCGACTGGAAAGGAGGTGATGTGCAGGAATTATCGTATGTTGTAATTCGTAATCCATCGCCATCAAGAGAAAAAGCCGCCGTCCACATATCTCTTTCCGCGAGAAAAACATTGAGACTGGCAACAATTTCGCCTTTCTGCCCTTCTCTGATATGTATTTTGACTGCTTTCGCATCACCAGTATTATTCGTTAGCGACAATAGTGTGTTGTAAGCGCTACCGTCTTCGCCTTGTCTTACCGTGTAGTATGGATAAATCAAAGCTTCGCCCAAACCATCGGGATTTAGCTGGACAGCGTAAGCGCTCGTTACAACGGCACTGAACAACCCCACCGCCAATAAATAACCGCATTTTCTTGAAGTTTTCAGACTCACGATAGTCTCCTTGGTTAGGACATTATTATATACCTTGCCACATCAAAGCGATTTGCCTCAATCAAAAGGAAGATATTTTCGGCACACCTTTTTGCCAACCCTCCCAGTGGTTAACAATATGATCGACAACACAACACCCCACGTTGGCTTTGTTGCGCACACTTTCGGAAAAATCGCCGGCGACCTGTTCCATCGCATGATCCAGATGGTAAAGCGTGGTTTCTTCGGGTGTGCCCTGATCGAAATTGACCACGACGCGCAAGCTCATCACGCGTTCAAGCCCGTGTAGCTGCTGAATCACATAAGCGACCACTGTTCCCTCCATTTCGGTCGCGATGTAATCATCTGCACCGTAAGCCTGTGCAATTTCCTGCGCCTGCTGCGACAAACCGGGACCATGAAAAAAACAGTCACCGCTCATATGCGTTCCGACACCGACAAAAGGGCTGCGACGAGCCGCCGCCTGCGGATAACGAGCACGAAATGAGCGTGCAAATTCCGAATCAAGCAGCGGCGTTTCCGCACTAAGTTTTATCGCCCATTGCACGAGCGCCGGATTCAAACGAAACACGCGCACCGCTTCATCACCGTCACGCGGACGGAAACATGGTTCGCCCGGTTTTGTTTCATCAGGATGCCAGCGTGTCACCAAATCAAAATCCACCAGCCACGATCCCCAAATCACTGCACCGATGGTCGCGCGTTCCGGTGTGGCACCAGCAACGCCGGAAATGATGAAATACGCTTCAGAAAAATCAAGACGGGGATCAAGCAAGATGGTCTGCATTGACGACGACGAACGCACTTTGCCCATACCGAGCACCGCACCACATACGCCGTCTTGATTGCAGTACACGGGATTGGGTGCGCCGCGAATAGTTAATATTTGTGTTTGATCGTTATCCCAATAGCGTTTTCGCCATGGATAAAATTCACCGGATGTTTCGCCGCTCGCTCCACTCGGATTGGTATCGAACATCGTGGCGACAAATACCTTGACCTTGATCACATCATGCGATGTGTCTTTCATGGTTGCGCATTCTCCACAGGCAACGATGAGGCTTCCGTATTTTCTTTTGTCGGCTCGCTGTTTTGTCCTTGCTGCTTTTCCTGCGGCGCAATCAAGGCGCGCAGATTATCGGCGCGCTTTGTCAACGCTCTGCGCACCGACGCTTCTTTGTTGGTGTCAATCGCTTTTTGATAATGTTGCAACGCCAGTTGCAAATACAGATCGGCGAGATTGGCGTGTGCGACCGAATAATCGGGAACCGTTGCGATTGCGATTTCCAACTCACGCTGCGCCAACGTGAATTCACCCGCTTTGGCGTACATCGCCGCCAGATTGTTTCTCGGCTCCGGCAGTTCGGGGAAATCGGAGATCAACGCCAGTAACACGTTTTTCGCTTCTTCACCGCGCCCGAGCTCGGTCAACGCAATGGAGCGAATGAATCGCACCTGTGGTTCGCGCGGACGCGCTTCCATCAGCACATCAGTCGTTTTCAACGCTTCTTCCCACTCTTCAGCCCCCATCTGCGCACGCAACGTTTTCAGTTGCCCTTCGTATGCAGCGCGCGCTTCTTCGCTGAATTCTTCGGGAATCGGCGGTGCATCTTCTGCTTGAGCTTGTGCTTCGTTCGCTGCTGCGGGTACGTCAATGATTGTGTCCTGTTGCGCCAGCGCTTTGTCTCCATATAAAATGAACACGGTCAAAAACGCTGCAAGCACCGCATGGCGGCTGTAAAAAAAACGAACGGCTGGAAAAGAAAAGAATTTTGTCATACAGTCCTCGAAAGACACACAGTTTTTGAAGATCGGCAGAGTATAATCCCAAATCCTCAAACAAACACCCAAGAAATTTTCATGGAAGCAGAACAACTGAATCACCTCGCGCATACGCTTGACGATATTACCGAGCGCACCGCTGCGTTACGGGGGTATCTTTGACTTCGACGGCAAAGCACAACGACTGAAAGTTGTCGATCAACAAATGCAGGACCCCGCGATCTGGGACGATCCGCAAAAAGCACAAGAGCTCGGTCGCGAAAAAAAACTCCTCGAAGGCGTGGTCACGTCCTTGTCCGAATTGACTACCGAGATTCACGACAGTAACGAGCTTTTCGCACTGGCACGCGAAGAAGAGGACGAGGCAACGCTGCAATCGGTGCTCACCGATGTTGAAAAACTCGAACACGCGGTGGCTGAAATGGAGTTTCGCCGCATGTTCTCGCATCCGCTCGACCCGAATAATTGCTTCGTCGATATTCAGGCTGGCAGCGGCGGTACCGAAGCACAAGACTGGGCATCGATGCTGCTCCGCATGTATCTGCATTATTGTGAACACCGTGGTTTCAAAGCCGAAATTCTCGAAGAGTCGCCGGGCGACGTTGCGGGCATCAAAAGCGCATCGTTCAAGGTCAGCGGTGATTACGCCTACGGCTACATGCGCACTGAAACTGGCGTACACCGCCTCGTGCGCAAAAGCCCGTTCGACTCCAATGCGCGTCGCCACACTTCGTTTTCCAGCGTATTCGTTTATCCGGAAGTTGATGACTCGATTGAAATCGAAGTCAATCCTGCCGATCTGCGTATCGATACCTTTCGCGCTTCCGGCGCGGGTGGGCAACACATCAACAAAACCGACTCTGCCGTGCGCATCACACACGAGCCAACAGGTATCGTTGTCGTGTGTCAGAATGATCGCTCGCAACATCGTAACCGCGCCGAAGCGATGGCGATGCTGAAAGCGCGCCTATACGAAGCGGAATTGCGCAAGCGTCAAGCCGAACAACAAAAACTGGAAGATTCGAAAACCGATATTGGTTGGGGACATCAAATTCGCTCCTATGTTCTCGATCAATCGCGCATCAAGGATTTGCGCACCGGTCACGAAACAGGTAACGTTAATGCAGTGCTTGATGGCGATCTTGATGATTTTATTGCCGAAAGCCTGAAGCAAGGCGTGTAATTATTCATCTGCTCAGAAAGCGATTACGATGAACACCGAAAAAAACCAAACTGCTGCCGAAGCAAGCGACATCCAACAGGACGAAAATCAAATCATGGCCGAGCGTCGCCGCAAACTTGCCGTGCTGCGCGAGGAAGGTACCGCCTTCCCCAATGATTTCAAACGCGATGCGCTCGCTGCCGATTTGCACACGCAATTCGATGCGCTCGATCAGGAAGCATTGGCAACGCGCGATGATGTTTTCTCCATCGCCGGGCGCATGATGTTGAAGCGCGTGATGGGCAAAGCGAGTTTTGCGACATTGCAGGACATGTCGGGGCGGATTCAACTTTTCATTTCTGGCGACAGCGTTGGCAAGGAAACCTACGATGCGTTCAAACGCTGGGATTTGGGCGACATCGTCGGTGCGACGGGGACACTGTTCAAAACCAAAACCGGCGAGCTTTCATTAAGAGTCAGCTCATTGCGTCTGCTGACCAAATCGTTGCGTCCGCTGCCGGAAAAATTTCATGGTCTCGCCGATCAGGAACAGAAATATCGGCAACGCTATGTTGATTTGATCATGAACCCCGAATCACGCGCGGTCTTCATGAAGCGCACACAAATCATGCGCGCCATTCGTGAATTTTTTGTTGAGCGCGGCTTTCTTGAAGTGGAAACACCGATGATGCATCCGATTCCGGGCGGTGCTACGGCGCGTCCATTCGTGACGCATCACAATGCGCTCGATATGGATCTCTATCTGCGCATCGCGCCCGAGCTTTACCTGAAACGCCTGATCGTTGGCGGTTTCGAGCGTGTGTTCGAGATTAACCGCAGCTTCCGCAATGAAGGTATCTCGACGCGCCACAATCCAGAGTTCACGATGCTTGAGTTTTACGAGGCGTATCGCGATTTTCATTATCTGATGGATCTGACCGAAACGTTCTTCCGCGACATCGCGCAAAAAGTATTGGGCACAACCACGATCACATATCAAGGCGATATGATTGACCTTGCGCAGCCTTTTGCTCGTTTGACCATGGCAGAAGCTATTCACCATTACCATCCGCAACATTCATCGGAGTCGCTCGCCGACGTTGCATATCTGCGTAAAACGTTGACAGCACTCGGCGAAGATGTGTTGCCCACCGACGGCCTGGGCGTTTTGCAACTGAAACTTTTTGAAGCAACCACTGAAGAAAAACTGGTGCAACCAACCTTCATCTACGCGCACCCAACCGATGTTTCACCGCTGGCGCGCGCGAACGATGTGCATCCTGAAATTACCGATCGTTTCGAGTTGTTCATCACGCGACGCGAACTGGCAAACGGCTTTTCCGAATTGAATGATCCCGAAGATCAAGCGCGTCGCTTCCACGCGCAAGTTGAAGCACACGATGCGGGTGATGAAGAAGCCATGTATTTTGATGAAGATTACATTCGCGCGCTTGAGTACGGCATGCCGCCCACAGCGGGTGAAGGCATCGGCATTGATCGCCTGATAATGTTGTTGACGGACAGCCCGTCGATTCGTGATGTGCTGTTGTTCCCGCAACTCAAGCGCGAATAGTCTTTTGATAGCTTAAACACACGCACATTGTCGTCATGAAGCGCAACGAAGATACTTTTCGTTGCGCGTAACTTTGCGCAAATACGAACCATTCCTATTTTTTTGACCTTATCTTGGTGGAGTAATCCTCCCCGATTAAGCGGTACACACGCAAACATGATGTTTTCCGGGGTTGAGAAAAGGAACAACAATGACGATAAGAAACCAGAAATTCCAAATTGATGGCATGTCCGATTCAGAGCATGCCCAGAGTATTGCGCGAACCTTGCAAGCGCTTCCGGGAATCGGCGAGGTTGCCATTTCACTTGAAACCGCCTGTGCCACGATTCAGTTCGAGGATGGGCAACTCAGTGCCGATAAAATCATCGCGGCAATTGAGTGCGAAGGATTGGATGTCAGAGAAACGGTTGAGAGAAAATAATAACTATTAATCGCAGAAAAACGTTTTTTAACAACAATACGCCATCTGATTGAATTATCTCGAAAATGAAAATCGGGTTTTCTGAGTAAAACACCGATGTTTTTCGACGATTTTATTGGGTGAAAATCCGGTTCCATGTACAATGCGACTCGAAACAAAGTGCAACGTTGTCTAAGTCGATTGTGGTTGCCACATGACAAAAACTATTGCACAAGCGAAGCTCCCTTCTGGTTTGCATTTCATTCAGAATTGATCTTCGCGAGACAGGAGTAATGAATGAATCCAAAACCTTGGCTCAGCCAATACCCTGCTGATGTTCCGGCAGAAATATCTTTTGATCCGGCGATGACCCTGCACGGCATGATGGCGCGCACCGTCGCCCGTCATCCCGAGCGTCCTGCCTTCAGTTGCATGGGACACACGATTACTTTTCGCCGTCTTGATGAACTGTCGCAGGCTTTCGCGGGATGGCTGCAATCCGTGGGCATTCGAAAAGGTTCGCGCGTTGCGCTGATGATGCCCAACGTTCTGCAATATCCGATCTGCCTGTTCGGTTTGTTGCGTGCCGGATGTTCCGCAGTCAACGTCAATCCTCTTTATAAAGCGCGCGAGTTGCAATATCAGTTGAACGATTCCGGCGCTGAGGTAATTGTCGTCGCGGAAAATTTCGCCCGCACACTGGAAACGGTACTCGATAAAACGAAGGTACGCCACGTCGTCGTCACGTCGGTGGGCGAAGAAATGGGCTTCAAAGGTTTGTTCATCGATTTCGCATTGCGTCATCTGATGAAAAAAATTGAATCGTACTCGCTACCGAATGCAGTGCTTTTCTCGCAAGTATTGAAGCAAGGCAAGAATAAATTCAAACCGGTTGACGTTGTTGGTAACGACATCGCTTTCCTGCAATATACTGGCGGCACCACCGGCGTTTCCAAAGGTGCGATTTTGACGCACTCCAACATGGTCGCCAATCAAATTCAAGTGCTGACTTGGGTGAAACCTTATATCAATGTGGAAGAACGCCAGGTCATGATCACACCGTTGCCGCTGTATCATGTCTTTTCATTGCTCGCCAATTGCTTGTTGATGACATCAATCGGCGCAGAGAGTGTCCTCATTACCGATCCGCGCAATATTCCGAAGATGGTTGCCGAGATCGGGCGTTACCGCTTTTCAATCATCACCGGCGTTAATACTTTGTACAACGCGCTGCTCAACAACAAGGATTTTCAGAAACTCGATTTTTCCAAGCTGAAAATTTCGCTTGGCGGCGGCATGAGTGTGCAGAAAAGCGTTGCTGATCGCTGGCAGGAAGTTACCGGTGTACCACTTTCCGAAGCCTATGGTTTAACTGAAACTTCGCCGGGAATAACCGTCAATCCACTTAATTTGGACGCATACAACGGCAGTATCGGTGTACCGATTCCATCCACCGATGTGGTGTTGTGCGACGAAAACGGCAACGATGTCGGTATCGGCGAAGTCGGTGAGATCGGTGTCAAAGGTCCACAGGTCACGAAGGGCTACTGGAAACGCGACGACGAAACCGTGCGTGCTTTTTCTCGCGACGGTTATTTCATGACCGGCGATCTGGCAGTCATGGACGATAAAGGTTTTTTCAAACTGGTTGACCGCAAGAAAGACATGATTCTGGTTTCCGGCTACAACGTTTATCCGAACGAAGTCGAAGCGGTCGCTTCGATGTGCCCCGGCGTTCTGGAATGCGCAGCCATCGGCATTCCCGATCCGCGCTCCGGCGAAAAGGTCAAACTGTTCGTCGTCAAAAGCGCCCCATCGCTCACCGAAGAAACGTTGATGAAATTCTGCCGCACCAACCTCGCCGGATACAAACGTCCGCGCGAGATCGAATTCCGTGATTCGCTGCCGAAAAGTAATGTTGGCAAAATTCTGCGCCGCGAATTACGTCAACCTTCTGACGCAGAGGACAAAGCCGCATGAGCAAGGCGCCGCTCCCTAACAAAACGCCCGCGCTGCGTGTCGTTCCGATGCCCTCGGAAATCAACGACCGCGGTACTATTTTTGGCGGCTGGCTAATGTCGCAAATGGATTTGGCGTGTTTCACCAAAGCCGTCAAATGCACACGCGGCTGGGTCACGACCGTTGCTGCCAACTCCGTTGTTTTTGAATCGCCGGTTTTCGTCGGCGACGTTGTCAATATTTATGTCGATATTATTCGAATCGGCACCACGTCATTAACGCTTGGATTGGAGGTTTACTCCGAGCGACTTAATGAAAACATGGAATCTTATCGGGTGGCGCGCGGTGAAATGGTTTTTGTCGCCATTGATGAAAATTACAAGCCGCGTCCGATACCACCGGAAAACGAATAGGATTCTTCCACTTTTTTAACCTTAATATTGCGCATGAAAACTGAGCACTCTATTCTTGTACCTTGTAAAATTTTCACCAGCGTTGCCGCTGCCTTCACCATCGGTCTCGCTTCATCAAATGTCTCTGCGGCAGCCTTCGCTCTGCAAGAGCAAAGTGGCAGCGGACTGGGAACCGCGTTTGCCGGACCAGCCGAAGCCGCGGATGCTTCGTCGATGTACACCAACCCGGCGACGTTATCAAAACGCAAAGCCATTCAGATCGTCGGCGCTGCACACATCGCAACACCTTCGATGAAATTCAAAGACAGCGGTAGCCTTACGGCATTCAACCAACACCAATTGGGCGGCAACGGCGGCGATGCCGGTTCGGTCAACTTTCTCGGCAATCTTTATATCGCTGTTCCCATCAGTGAACGCTGGACATTCGGTCTCGGCAACGGCGCACCATTTGGGTTGGTTTCCAAATACGACCGCGATTGGGCAGGGCGCTATCTCGGCGTTGAATCCGACGTCAAATCGTTCAACGTCAACCCTGCTATTTCGTTCAAGATCAATGACCGTTTGAGTGTCGGTCTCGGCCTGAATTGGCAATACCTGCACGCCAAATTCACCAACGCCGTCAACTATTCCGCAGCGTTGGGCAATGCGGCACAAGCCGCTGCCGCGCAAGGCATGATCCCGGCTGAGTTGGTGCCTGCCGTGATCGGCGCGACGGGTGGATTGGACAGTTTTTCCACCGTCAAAGGTCAGAACAATGACGCTTGGGGTATCAACGGCGGTTTTCTTTTTGAACTCGACGAAAATACCCGTTTCAGTTTCGCCTACCGTTCTGAAATCAAGCAAAAAATGGAAGGCACCGTGCGTTTCTCACATCCCGACTTGAACGGCGTTCCGGCAGATTTACAGCAAATTGTTGGTGGTCTGGGGCAAATAGTGAATCAGCAACTGTATGACGGCAAGGTGCGCGCGGAAATCACGCTGCCGGCTGTTGCCAACATTTCTGCCTACCATCAGGTAACCCCTCGGCTCGGTTTGATGGCAGATCTGCAATGGACGGAATGGTCTTCTCTTCAATACCTGACTTTTGAGCGTATCGACGGCAGCATTTTGCAGGAAACGCCGGAGAAATTCCGCAACACCTGGCGCATCGCTGTCGGCGCGAATTACCGCATCAACGATCGCTGGCTGGGGCGTTTTGGTATGGCGTATGACCAATCACCGGTGCGCGAAGAACACCGCACGCCACGCCTGCCCGATGCGCATCGCGTCTGGTTCGCGCTGGGCGGTCAATACGCCATTGATCAGCGCATGAACCTTGATTTCGGCTTTGCCTATCTGCACGCCAAGGACAAGAAGATTTTTGACAACGCGGGGAATCCCGCGCTGTATGGTCAGCTCGATGGCTATTACAAAAATTACGCGACTGTCGCTTCCATGCAACTAACTTATACTTTCTGACGCTGTCCTGAATTGCCTAATCTGCGTTAAACTTGGCAGGTTGGGCGTGCCCAAAACGCGGCATTGCTAAGCAATGCCGCGTTTTTTTATCGCGTACCGGAAAATATTTTTTGAATATCGAGGAAAACATGCAACACCTGATTAAAATTATCACCGCTTTTCTGCTTACCCTTTCCCTAACGGCCTGTCTTTCCACAGGTGCTCGCCAAGATGACGATGCTGCCACATCAACACCACCAACAGCGACAGCGGAAGCCGAGACACCGCCCGCCGTCGTTGAAGAGTTGCCGCCTGGGCCGTTAAAGCCGTTTTCCTGGCTTGAAGGCTGCTGGAAAGGCAGCGTCAACCAGCGCGATTATCGTGAACATTGGCTGCCGCTACGCGGCAACATGTTGCTCGGCGCAAGCCACACCGTCGTCAACGGTGAAACGCAGGACTATCAATTCCTGCGCATGGAGGTCGATGGTGAAGAGGTTCATTACATCATCTCCATTCCCGAGCAAAAAGAATTCCGTTTCAAACTCGACAGCCAAACCCTTGATGATAAAGACACGGTCTTTACCTTCAAAAATATTGCGGACACCTTCCCGCAAACAATTATTTATCGTCACGCCACCGGCGGTTGGATGTACATCCACGTCGAGGGTACTTACGAAGGTAAACCACATCAAGTTATTTATCCGATTCGTCGTATTGATTGTGGTACCGGTGAATTTTTATCCGAGTAGTAATCATTAACTTGATCAAGAGAGGTAACGTCATGATGAAATACCCCCGTTATTGTTTTATCGCACTCTTTGCTTTTTTCGTCGGCGCAACATCTGCATTGGCGGGAGAAATCAGAAGCATGGGTGGCATGGAATACATCGCCGATGATCCGCCGCCCGTGGTATGGCGTGGCGCAAATCTGATGGCGAAACGTTCCGCGCTGGAAAGTGAAACCGTTCGCTTTACCGAGCTTCCCGCGGATCGTTTGGAAAAAGTGAAAGAAGCCAACTCGGAGCGAGGAAAAGGTCAACAAGCCAAACCCTTGCAAATCGGCGTCAACCGCTTCTTTTCCATCGAAGCTGAAAACAAAACACAGCCAACGTTGAACTGGCAAAAGGTTGACGGCGGTAGCGTTGCTTATCTCACTGTCACCTCGCCGGACGCGGCGGCGTTGCGCGTCGGACTCAAAATCGAAAGAATGCCTGCCTCTGTTGAACTACGCTTTGCCGGTTCAAATGAAGCAGACAATATTGCCGGTGTTGTTTCCGGGCAGGAAGCGCTCAGCTTGCGTAGCGACAACAACACGTATTGGACACCGATGACCGATGGCGACACGCAAACGATTGAAATTTTCGTACCGCAGAACGTTGCGACTGATGCACTTGAGTTCAATGTCGAGGCAGTGTCACATGTTTTTGTTTCAGCGAGCAGCGGCTTTGATATCGGCGATGTCATGAAAGCTTCAGGATCGTGCAATATCAATGTTGCTTGTAAATACGGCGAATTGGGAGAACCTTTTCAAAGAGCGGTCAAGGCCGTTGCCCGAATGACTTTCTCCGAAGGAGGAAACTCTTACCTTTGTACCGGCACTTTACTCAATAACTCAAAAGTAGACTTCATCCCTTATTTCTGGAGCGCCGCACACTGTATTAGTAGCCAAACCGTTGCCAACACTTTGAATACTTATTGGTTTGAGGAAGCTTCATCGTGCGGTGGCAGTTCTGCCAGTTATACACGTTTGTCAGGCGGCGCCAGGCTTCTTCACGCAAACGGTGCTGCTGATACCTTGCTTCTGCAACTGTATAACGATCCGCCCAACGGCGCGGTATTCGCGGGATGGGATTCCACCGCCTTTTCTTCGGGAAGTGCCATCGGTATTCATCATCCTAGCGGTGATATCAAGAAAGTAAGTATCGGCAAAGGCGAAGGGCGAACCTGTAGTGGATACATCAGCGGCGGAACTGTTGATACGAGTAAGCTTGATCTTGTCAGTTGGCAGCAAGGAACAACGGAAGGCGGCAGCAGCGGTTCAGGAATATTTACGCTGTCCAGCGATGGCGCAACCTATTATTTGCGCGGTGGTCTCATGGGCGGTAAGGCTTCGTGTTCTAATACCGGACAATCATATTCGTCAAACAACGGCGATTGTTATTCCGGCTTGAACCGCGTCTGGTCATATATCGAACAATATCTGGCACCGGGAAGTACATCGGGGGACCTTGAGCCCAGCCACGACTATCGCGGCATGTGGTACAAAACCGGAGAAGGCGGCTGGGGTTTGACCATTGACCAATACTCTTATAGCAGCGGAAGAGCTCCTTACCTCTATGCTGCCTGGTACACCTATGACAATAGTGGAAAAGCGCGCTGGCTGCTATTTGAAGGCGCTTGGACAGCAAAAGATCAATTGTCTGCCGATGTTTACCAATATACGGGAACACCTTGGGGGCCAACTTATAACAGAGATAACCTCAAAAATACCAAAGTCGGCACGGCAACCATCAAATTCACGTCAGCAAAGGCTGCAACGTTTACCTATAACGTTGATGGCGTACAACGCACAGTGACGATTAACAAAAGTGAATAAGCTTCCATGTTAATCATGAAATATTTCTCGGCAACAGTACAAAAAGCATTGCTTTTTGTACTGTCCGTCGTTGCTTTGTCAGTGCACGCCGAGACAAATGAATCTTCAATGATCAGCGTTGGAGGAATGTTCGTCCCGTTTGAGAAAAGCACATCTATCGTCAATTGGCGCACCACACCTCAAAGTAAAGCTACTGAAGTTTTCCTACCACCTCCCGCGCCCGAACGACAGCAGCAGCTTCAGGAAAAAAATGCGCAACGCGCTCATTCTTTGGGGCAACCATTGCAAATCGGCATTGATCGTTTCGTTGATGCCGAATCAACCTCCAAAACACAACCGATTTGGCAAGATGTCGGCGATGGAAAAGTGGCTCGTTTCAACATCACCTCATCGGGCGCGCTGGCATTACGCGCTGGCTTGAACGTTGCTACGTTGCCGGATGCGGCTGAACTACGTTTTTCAGGCTCCGACGACCCTGACGTTATTCTCGGCGTCATCAGCGGCACTCAGGCAAAATCGCTACAAGGCGATAGCGGCGTTTACTGGTCCCCCGTGACCGAAGGCGAAACGCAAACGATCGAGCTTTTTCTTCCCGCTTCTGTCACCCCGCAAGCATTATCGTTCGACATCGATATCGTCTCTCATCTTTTTGTTTCGCCCAAAGGCGGCTTTGATCTCAGCAAAGTACAAAAAGATTGGCAAAGTTGTCAAAGCAACGTTGCCTGTAGTTCGTTATCGAGTACCATCGGCAAAGCCGTGGCACGTATGGTTTTCCAAAGCAGCGGCGGCAGTCTTTGCACAGGCACCCTGCTCAATAATTCGAAGCAGGACAAAACGCCATATTTCTGGACTGCGGCGCATTGCATCAATAGCCCCAGCGCCGCTTCTTCATTGAATACGTACTGGTTTTATGAATACACCACTTGCGGAGGCGGCTCTTGGCATCCTGATCGTCGCCAATTAATTGGTGGCGCAACTTTGTTGTACGCCAATAATGCCAACGATGCTACGCTATTACGGTTGAACGATCCGGCTCCCGCCGGTACTTGGCTTTCGGGTTGGTCGCTTTCGCAACCCAGTGCAGGGCAAACAATTTACGGCATCCATCACCCGAGAGGTACTGAAAAACGTATCAGTATTGGAACATCGCAGGGACGGCGTTGTTATGATGAGAGCGAGCTTTTCAACTTCCTCCCTGACCCGTCTGGTCCTGCTGTGAATACGAGCAACCTCAACCTTGTCAGTTGGACATCCGGTGTAACGGCTCCTGGAAGCAGTGGCTCGGGTTTGTTCGTTCAAAGCGGTAGTGATTACTACTTGGTGGGTGGCTTATACGGCGGCGCATCTGATTGCTCCACGCTAGGCATGCCGTACTCCTCGGTGGTTGACGATACCTATGCCAACGCCGACTGCTACTCGGATATCAATCTTGTCTACAGCAGTATTTCCCAATACCTCAGCCCGGCTGGCGGTGCGGCTGTCCCTGTTGAAACTCCATCTGAGCCGAATAATCCCGATGAGCCCGAGCAACCCGTCACTCCCGATCCTGAAGAGCCTGCTTCACCCTCTTCGCTGGAACCTTCGCACAATTATCGCGGCATGTGGTATCGAACCGGAGAAGGCGGTTGGGGTTTGACCATCGATCAATACTCCTACACCAACGGAAGAAATCCTTATCTCTATGTCGCATGGTACACCTACGACAGCAATGGGGAAGCGCGGTGGTGGTTGCTCCAAGGTGATTGGACAAAGAAAAACTCATTGACTGCCGAGGTGCGTCAATATACCGGAACGCCTTGGGGGCAAACTTTTAATGACGCCAATTTTGAAAAAATCGGCATAGCTACCATTACGTTCACTTCGGCAAAGGCAGCAACCTTCACCTATAACGTTGATGGCGTCCAGCGTACGGTGACGGTTAATAAGAGTGAATAGTTTTTTATTACCCCTATATAAAAACGCCCGCGAT